>SLCE01000052.1 GCA_007125985.1 Ectothiorhodospiraceae bacterium
AACAATGACTGTTAATCACTGGGTCGGCGGTTCGAGCCCGTCCCGGGGAGCCAGAAAAAGCGAAAGGCCTGCAGGCAACTGCGGGCCTTTTTTGTTTCCACGTGTGCCTTAAGTATGGAGAGATCCACCACAGCGAGCGTCTCCTCGTGTGGGGCATTCAGGTCGACGGTCCATAGCGGTCATTCAAACTGATCGGTCAGTGCGCCTGTACTGGCCGAGCTAACCTGCCGCGCATACTTTGCCAATACGCCCCGGGTGTAGCGTGGGGCGGGCTGCCGCCAGGCGGCGCGGCGCCGCGTCAGTTCCTCCTCGGACAAATCCACACTGATGGTATCGGCTTCGGCGTCAATTGTGATCATGTCGCCGTCTTCCACGAGGGCCAGCGGGCCGCCGTCGAAGGCTTCAGGGGTCACGTGGCCGACGACAAAACCATGGCTGCCGCCGGAGAAGCGCCCATCGGTGATCAACGCGACCTCGCTGCCCAGCCCGCGACCCATGATTGCCGAGGTGGGGGTGAGCATCTCGCGCATGCCGGGGCCTCCCCGGGGACCTTCGTAGCGGATTACGACGACATCGCCGGACACCACGGCACCGGCGTTGATGCCGGCCTGCGCCTCCTCTTCCGAGGCAAACACGCGAGCAGAACCGCTGAAGCGGGTCCCCTCTTTGCCTGTGATTTTGGCGACCGCGCCTTCCGGCGCCAGGTTGCCGTAGAGCACGCGTAGATGACTCTCTTTCTTGAGCGGCTGATCCAGTGGCGCAACGATCTGTTGATCATCGGGATAGGAGGCAACCTGCGCCAGGTTCTCCGCGAGCGTGTGACCGGTCACCGTCAGGCAATCCCCATGCAGCAGTCCGGCGTCCAGCAGCATTTTCATCAACGGCTGAATCCCGCCAATGGCCACCAGTTCGCTCATCATGTAATGCCCACTGGGGCGCAGATCGGCCAGCACGGGGACTCGGCGGCCGAGACGGGTGAAATCATCCAGGCCGAGTTCGACACCTACAGTACGCGCCATAGCGATCAGGTGCAGCACCGCATTGGTCGAACCGCCCAGCGCGATCACAACCGTGATGGCATTTTCAAATGCCTCGCGGGTCATGATATGCGATGGGCGAATGTCCTGCTCCAGCAGCTTGAGCACCGCTTCCCCTGCCGCACGAGAATCATCGCGCTTTTCAGCGGAGATCGCATTCTGGGCTGAACTTCCCGGCAGGCTCATGCCCAACGCCTCGATGGCCGATGCCATGGTGTTCGCGGTGTACATACCGCCGCAGGACCCGGGACCGGGAATTGCTGTTTGCTCGATTCTCTTCAACTCGGTGGCCTCAAGCGCACCACTGGAATAGGCACCCATGGCCTCGAAAACCGAAATAATATCCGTGCGCCCCTTGCCAGGCATAATGGTGCCGCCATAGACGAAAACGCTTGGCCGGTCGAGCCGCGCCAGGCCCATCACGCAACCCGGCATGTTCTTGTCACAGCCTCCGATGGCCACCAGACCGTCAAAACCCTCACAACCGGCAACAGTCTCAATGGAGTCCGCGATCACCTCCCGTGACACCAGCGAGTACTTCATGCCCTCGGTGCCATTGGCGATACCATCGGAAATGGTAATGGTATTGAAAACCACAGCCTTGCCGCCGGCCGCGTCGGCGCCCGCACGCGCATGTTCCGCCAGTTCACCGATATGGCTGTTGCAAGGCGTGACCATGCTCCAGGTGGAGGCGATCCCGATCTGCGGTTTACGGAAGTCCTCGTCGGTAAAGCCCACTGCGCGCAACATGGCCCGACCAGCCGCCTTGCCGGGCCCGTCCACAATCTGCGCGGAGTAGCGACGGCGGCGGTCTTTCGGCGAATCGCTCATGGCTCGGACCCTCAATAAATGCAATGGAATTGTCTGCAATATAAGGCATACACGGTTCGCTCTACCACCTTAAGGAAACAAGGTAGCCCAGGGGCAACGACAACGCCCGTTGGAAGCGCTTATCTGACGCGAGCACTGTAGCGGAAACCCGCACGGCTCAGGCGTCACGCAACCGACGCCGACCGAAATGCAACCATACGCTGGCCATACCGTTAAGCAGCGCCGCACCGATCGCCACGGCCAGGTATCCCGGGCCCGTGAACACTGGTGCAAATAGCGCGGCCCCGGCAAATACCCCAAGGTAGGTCGTGCAGGTAAAAAAGGCCATGATCGCCCCCCGGCCATGGTCGCTTTGATGACTGCACAAGGTGGATTGCCCCACCAAGGCTCCTCCTTGGAAAAGCCCGACCCAAAGCAGGGCTAGCATAACCAGAGGGCCATTGGTTGCCAGCGCAACGGCAATCCAGCCCACCATCAGGCCACCATGGGAAAGGTACAGACTTCGACGATGGCCGATGTGATCCAGCAGGCGACTGTTCAGCGTAATGAACGCCAACCCCGCACCATAAGCCAGAATAACCAGACCGGCACCGTCGCTGCCCATGCCCAGGTCGGTGCGCAGCCAGGTGCCCAAATAGGTGTAAGCACCGTAAAACGCCGTCATGTTGAGTACGTTCACAGTCAGAATCAGGCGGGAACCGGGGTGTAGAAACACCGCCGCCGCAAGGCTACGGAGATTCGGGCCAGGCAGGCCCGACTGCCCCGGCGGCGCCCCACCAGGCAGCAGGCGGCTCGCAAACAGCGCAAGCACAGCGACGGCGGCAAGCAGCAACACCGCAGATCGCCAGCCGGCCACATCAGCCAGATATCCGCCAAGCGGAACGCACAGGATGATGGCGTAGCCCCACCCCGCCATCACTCGCCCCATGACTCGCCCACGACGCTGAAAAGGAACATGATCGCCCACCAACGCATAGGCTGTGGGCACATACATACCCGCCCCGACGGCGGTGATGACCAGCATCAGTAACAACAACGAAAACGTGGAGGCGAATGCGGCACCGAACAGCCCGAGCGCAAACAGCGCAAGACCGCTCCGGATCAGCAGCAACCGGGGCAGCGATCCGCCAAAGAGCCCGAACAGCGGCGCGGCGATGGCCAGGGTGGCCCCGAACAAGCTGATTGACGACGAGGCTTTTGCGGGAGTCAAGCCATACGTCTGAGCAACATCGGGAAGCAAGGGAGATAACAGGAAAGGCACCGACGCGAACGCCATTACCAGGAGCACTAGCGTTAGTACGCTGGCAAGTCCGAAATCAGTGGGCGAATCGGCTATAGCGCCCGCAGCCCGCCTAGCCATGGGCGCGTATTCGCCTTGCGGTCAGATTCAACAACTGGATAGTACCTGGTTCTTGTTGTGGCATCGTGGTGGGCAGCTTAACGCAAGCCAAGAACCGACTCCACGCAAACACAAGCAAACGGGCCGACAGATAGTCGGCCCGTTTTCTGGTTACGGGCGCCTCACGCCCGGTCCGCCATTCGCTGCTCTAGGGACTCAGTCCACCAGGATCCGGTCACGATTCGCCTCCACGGTGGTGGAGCCAATCCCGGACACCTCCATCAAATCATCAGGGCTGGCGAACCGGCCGTTGGCTTCCCGGTGTTCCACGATCGCCTGAGCCCGGGTTTCGCCCACGCCCGTCAAGGCTTCGGCGAGAGCCTGGGCCGATGCGGTATTGATGTTCACCTGTTGTCCGGCGAAACAGGTCACCGAACTAAGCGCCAGAAGTGCAGCGGACAGAATTGAATTACGCAGAACAGATACTCGCATTGCATGCTCCTTTTGCAATTGACTCAGGGCCTTGCCTTGGCCCTACCCCGCCATCCCGACGGGGCCCCTTGAATTTAATCAGCGGCGGGACTCATGTCAAAGGCCTGACAATTCCGCATTGATGGCTTCCAGAGCGGCCGCCGGATCATGCGCCCGGGTGATAGGCCTCCCAATCACCAGATAATCAGCACCCGCGCGGACAGCCTGTTCCGGGGTGAGTATGCGTTGCTGATCATCCGCCGCGCTGCCCGCGGGCCGAATACCCGGCGTGACCAGCAGCGGCATGTCGCCCAGTTCCCGCCGAATCCGCGGCGCCTCCTGGGCAGAGCACACCACGCCGTCCAGCCCAGCATCCAGCGCCAGGCGCGTCAACCGCTGAACCTGGCGGTTCACGTCCGTGTCCGCACCTGTCTCTTCCAGTACCTCCGGACCACTACTGGTCAGGACGGTGACGGCAATCAGCTTGGGTGGATGTGCCGTCGCGGCTGGCAACCGAACAGCCTCCGCTGCGGCCTCCATCATGGCCCGCCCCCCGGAGGCATGAACGTTCACCATCCACACCCCCAACTCCGTGGCGGCCCGACAGGCGGCCGCCACTGTATTGGGGATATCGTGAAATTTCAGATCGAGGAAGACGTCGAACCCCCTGTTAACACAGGCTTCCACAATAGCTGGTCCGGCACGGACGAACAGTTCCTTGCCGATCTTCACACGACATGCCCTGGGGTTGAGACGCGGCAACAACGCCAATGCCTGGTTGGCATCCGGAAAATCCAGGGCCACGATGACGCGTGGCGATTCAGCGAAGTTCAACTTACTCTCCTTCGATACCATGAATGGGCTTGATCGTGCTCCAGCCGCGGCAGCTGGGACAATGCCAGTGCAGGGTTCGCCCGGCAAAGCCGCAGCGACCACAGCGGTA
>SLCE01000224.1 GCA_007125985.1 Ectothiorhodospiraceae bacterium
CGTTGGCTTGCACGATCGCGGGATACTGGCACCCGGGTACAAAGCAGACATCAATGTCATCGATTTCGACCAGTTACGTCTGCATATCCCGGAGGCTTCTTGGGATCTGCCCAAGGGCGGCCGTCGCCTCCTGCAACGGGCTGACGGTTACACGGCGACCATCGTATCCGGAACCGTCGCCTACCGGCATGGTGAAGCCACCGGAGCCCTGGCCGGGCGCCTGGTTCGTGGTGAACAACAAGGCCCGACGGGCACCGCCCAGCTGAAGACAGCCTAAGTTCCGGAGAGCAAGACATGACGGATTTCACCGAGCGCCATGTTGTTGTGACTGGTGGAACCGGTGCACTCGGCTTGGCGGTCGTTGAGGCGTTGCTCCAGGCCGGAGCCCACTGCCATGTGCCCTGCCTCGGAACGCACGATCCGGACACCGCACCGTGGCGCGACCACGACCGTGTGACAATGACCCCGGGCGTCGACCTTACCGATGAGACCGCGGTAGTCGCCTATTACAACGACGTACCGGACCTGTTCGCCTCTGTGCATCTGGCCGGGGGCTTTGCGATGTGCCGCATCGAAAACGCCTCCGCCGAACGCATCATGGCTATGTTGCAGTCGAACCTGGTGAGCTGCTTCCTATGCTGCCGCGAGGCGACCAAGCGCATACGCTCCCTGGGCGACCCGAACGGGGGGCGCATTGTCAATGTGGCGTCGCGCCCTGCTCTGGAACCACGCCAGGGTGCACGCATGACGCCCTATGCCGTGGCGAAAGGCGGAATCGCCACTCTTACCCAGGCGCTGGGAGCGGAGCTTGCACCAGAAGGCATTCTGGTCAATGCCATTGCCCCGGGGACGCTGGATACGCCAGCCAACCGAAAAGCAATGCCCAAGGCCGACACGAGCCAGTGGGCCAGCTGTGATGACGTCGCGCGGACCATCCTGTTCCTGGCCTCTACAGAGAACCGGGTAACCCATGGGAGCGTGGTACCGGTATACGGCGGCGGGGGTTAAACTTGCGGACGCCCGTTCGCATGGCGGCGCAAATGGCGGGACAACGAATCCGAAGGCACGAGCCTCGGTTTCGATTCCAGTAGAACCCGAACCCGAGGCATAACTCAGCATGTGACGTCGAGGGAATCACTAGTCCCGACGATGTAACGGCAACAAGCCACCCTATCGCTTTCTTCAAGGCACTGCCCCCTCAAAACCCGAAGTCCAGAATGCGCGGCATAATACGCGACATGACAACAAGGTGCTATGCGAAGCCCCGGCAGTGCGACAGCAGTTGTCGTATGGCTATGTAGAATGCCGTCATGCCATGTGACAGGAGAGAAGGATGCTTGGAGCCATTGCCGGAGACATGATCGGTTCAATTCACGAGTTCTGCGCGCCGCCACCGGACGACGTTCCGTTGTTTCAGCCGGATAGTCACTTCACCGACGACACGTTGCTGACCCTGGCCACGGCGCGCTGCCTGCTCGACGGGGAGGGCTACACCAAGGCCTACCGTCGCGCCTGCCTGGAGAATCCTGAACAGGCCTGGGGGCTGCGGTTCAATGCCTGGGCACAGTCTAACAATTCCGAGCCGTATAACAGCCTGGGCAACGGTTCCGCCATGCGCGTGAGCCCGGTGGGCTGGTGGATGAATTCCGAGAACGAGGTTCTTGCAGAGGCGGAACGCTCTGCGTCCGTCACCCACAACCACCCCGAGGGTATCCGCGGTGCCCAGGCCACGGCGCTCGCGGTCTACCTGGCCCGTCAGGGCGCGGACGCGGCCACCATCCGGGGCCGTATCGCGACGGAACTGGGTTACCATCTTTCCGAGCCCTACCGGGAACTGATCTACTCCTGTCGGTACAACGAGGTCTGTGAGGGCACTGTGCCGCCTGCACTGACGATCGTGCTGGAAGCTGACAGCTTCGAGCAGGTCATGCGCATGGCATTGAGCCTGGACGCGGATACCGACACACTGGCCTGCATCGCTGGTGCCGTGGCGGAAGCCCGTTTCGGGGTGCCATCGTGGATTGAGCGGGAAACACGGCGTCGCCTGCCGCAGGAACATCTCGCATTGGTGGATCGCTTTCGGAAGGCAGTCAGCTGATGCTGGGCTGCGTTTGCCAGGGGCCAGATCCCGCGAGCGCGCCATAAGCGACCGCCGGCACCGGCAACACACCGAAACACGGTATCGCTCAGAAAAAAAGCAGAAGCAGGATCCAGTACATATGACCACCCGCACTTCCATTCAACCGGGCTTTATGGTGCTCCACAGCAACCGGCTGGAGGATCTGCGCCAATTGGTCATGGACTGGTTGGCGCGCAATCCCTTGCCGCCCATGGAAGACGACGTGTTGCTGGTGCAGAGCAACGGTATTGCCCAGTGGCTGAAGATGGCCATGGCCGCTTACCCGGACGATTCCCCCCATGGCAGCGGCTGGGGCGTGGCATTCGGTATCGATGTGATGTTGCCCGGGCGCTTCCAGTGGCAGGCGTATCGCCAGGTACTGGAAGCAGCAGAAGGTCCTGGCGCAGTTCCCCGGGTCTCCCCGTTCGACAAGGCGCGATTGCGTTGGCGCCTGATGCAACTGATTCCCCAGCGTATGAACGATCCGGTATTCCGCCCACTGCGGCACTTCCTCGGGGAAGATCCGGACATGCGGAAGCGCTTTCAGCTGGCGGAGCGGCTGGCGGACCTGTATGACCAGTATCAGGTGTACCGGCCCCACTGGCTCAAGGCCTGGGCCGAGGGAGATGATGTGATCATCTCGCCGCGCGGCGATACCCGGCCGCTGGATGACGAGCAGCAATGGCAGGCCCAACTCTGGCGAGACGTGCTGGCGGCCATGTCGGAGGGGCAGCGAACGGCCAACCGGGCTGCCGTCCATGAACGGTTCCTGCAAGCAGCGCGAACGCTCACGCCCGACACCTTGCCCCGGGGCCTGCCTCGCCGGGTCATCGTATTCGGCGTCTCTGCCCTGCCCCAGCAGGTGCTGCATACCCTGTCGGCGCTGGCAGGCGCGGTTCAGGTGATTCTGTGTGCGGTGAACCCGTGCCAGCATTACTGGGGCGATGTCATCGAGCAACGGGACCTGCTGCGGACCGCTTATCGGCGACAGCGTCGCCGGCCCGGCATGCCACCGGCACTGAAGGAAGCAGAGCTGCACTTGCACGCCCATCCCCTGCTCGCGGCCTGGGGCAAACAGGGGCGGGATTATCTGCACCTGCTGGACGAACATGACAACCCACAGACCTATGAGCAGCATTTCCGGGAGCACCAGCTGCGGATTGAAGCCTTTGCGCCGCCGGATTCCTCACGGCTCCTGGGGCAGCTTCAGGACGACATCCTCAACCTCAGACCACTGACGGAAACGCGGAATATCTGGCCACGGGTGGACCCGGCGGCGGATAATTCCGTCGTGTTCCATGTGGCCCACAGTCCACAGCGGGAACTGGAGGTGCTGCACGACCAGTTGCTGGAGGCGTTCCGTGCTGAGCCCGGTCTACGACCTCGGGACGTCATCGTCATGGTCCCGGACATCAACACAGTCGCTCCGTCCATTGAGGCGGTTTTCGGCCAGTTCGACCGGGATGACCCGCGTCATATCCCCTACCAGGTCAGTGATCAGCAATTACGCCACCGGGAGCCGCTGTTGGTCGCCCTGGAGCAGTTACTGAACCTGCCACGCCTGCGTTTCAGGGCCAGCGAGGTTCTGGAACTTCTGGAGGTCCCCGCGCTACGAACCCGTTTCGGCCTACAGGACGGGGATCTCCCGGCATTGAAGCGCTGGGTTCAGGGGGCGAATATCCGCTGGGGCCTGCACGCAGGCCAACGTACCAGCCTGGGCCTGCCGGAACACTCGGACATCCACAGCTGGCGCTTTGGTCTGCAACGCATGCTGGTGGGGTACGCCATCGGCGACGCCGACGCGGACCTGACGGACTGGGATGGGGTCGTGCCCTTTGCCGAGGTCAGCGGGCTGCAGGCGGAACTTGTGGGCGCCCTGTTCCGCCTGGTGGAAACCTTGGATCATCACCGCCAGGCCATGGAGACACCCCGCCCACCTGAGGAATGGGCAAACCAGCTGGAAAGACTGCTGCATGACTGCTTTCAGCCTCTGGACACGCGTGACACACAGATACTGGAGCGCCTGCGCGGCGAACTAAGTCACTGGTTGCGGGAATGCGAGGACGCCGATTTCACCGAACCACTGCCCCTGAACATTGTGCGGGAAAGCTGGCTCAGCCGGCTGGACGAGCCCCGCCTCTCCCAGCGGTTCATGGGGGGTGCCGTCACCTTCGCAACCTTGATGCCCTTGCGGGCCATCCCCTTCCGCCACGTGTGTTTGCTGGGCATGAATGACAACGACTACCCGCGCAAGACCATCCAGGCAGATTTCGACCTCATGGCCTTGCCGGGACAGTACGCGCCGGGCGACCGTTCGCGTCGGGACGACGACCGCTACCTGTTTCTTGAGGCATTGCTCTCTGCCCGCGAACGCTTGTATGTGAGTTGGATTGGGCGCAGCCCGCAGGATAACAGTGAGCGGCCGCCCAGCGTGCTGGTGGGGCAGTTGCGCGATCACCTGGCAGCGGGCTGGGGCATGGCAGGCGCGGAGGATGCAACC
>SLCE01000228.1 GCA_007125985.1 Ectothiorhodospiraceae bacterium
GGAACGCAGCTCCGGGAAATGAAAATATTCCAGGTACAGGGCGGCCAGTGCGTCCGCCGCCCAGGCACCCAAGGCCACGCCCACCGCCGAGCCAATCAGCACGATCAGACCGGTCAGCAGGCCGTAATGCAGGGCGATGTCGCCGTTTCCGTAGCCGAAGGCCTTGATCACCGCGATCTCCTGGCGCTGGGTGCGGATGATTCGCCCCATCAGGATGTTCAGCAGAAAGGCGGAGACGCCGAGGAAGATGGCGGGCAGCACGGTGGCCATGATGCGCAGCTGGTCCAGTTCCTCGGACAGAAAACGGTGGGAGGCCAGCTCATCACGTCCGTGGGCGCCGGTGCCGCCGTAGCGCGCCAGCAGGGCGTCCAGCTGATCGATAACCGGTTCTTCGGCAGCCCCGGTCTGCAGCGTGGCCACCACGCTGTTGAAGGCGCCGTCCATGCCGTAGGCATTGGCCAGGGCGCGCCGGTTCATCCACAGGATGGCGTAGCGCTTGGGGTCCGGCAGCAGGTCCGCCGGGCCGATCTGGTAGACGAATTCCGGCGACAGGGCGACACCGCTGATGGTCAGGGTTTCCTGCCGCCCGCCGATGATCGCCACCAACTGATCGCCGGCGTGCAGCCCGTGGGCATCGGCGAAGGGTTCGCTGACCAGCACCTGGTCCGAGCGCTCCGGCGCCGGCAGGCTGCCTGCGCGCAGGTACAGGCGATTCACATCCGGCTGCCTGCCGTCCGGGGCGGAGACGATCTGGCCGCGCACCGGCTCGGCAAAGCCGGGGACTTCCAGTCGCACCGGCGCCCGCACACGGGTGTCCACCAGGTTGATTCCGGGAATATCGCGCAGGCGGTCGGCCAGCCCCTCCGGTGCCCGCTTCAAGTCCGCGAACACATGGGCGAACTGGTGATCCCGGTAGAAGCGGTCCTTGGTCAGGTTCAGCGCATCCAGGGTGGTGACGCTGAGGATCAGCGTCATCACGCCGGCCGCCAGCACGGCGGCGATGGCGGCCACCTGGCCGCGCATGGCAGCCAGGTCCCGAAGCAGTTTGCGGTGCAGGGTCCGCATGGGCCTACCAGTGCAGCTCGGCCGGCTGCTTGCGGTGGCGGTTCTCGTGCACCTCGGAGACCCGCCCGTCACTCAGGTGGATGACCCGGTCGGCCATCTCGCCGATCACCACGTTATGGGTGATGACCGCCGTGGTGGTGCTCAACTCCCGGTTCACATGCGCCAGTGCCTCGAGCACCTGTACCCCGGTTTTCGAGTCCAGCGCCCCGGTGGGTTCGTCGCAGAGCAGCACATCCGGGCGTTTGGCAATGGCGCGGGCAATGGCCACGCGTTGTTGTTCTCCGCCGGAGAGCTGTGAGGGAAAGTGATCCAGGCGCTGGTCCAGTCCGACCAGCGCCAGCGCGTCCTCGGGCTTCATCGGGTTGCGGCTGATCTCCGTGACAATGGCCACATTCTCACGAGCCGTGAGGCTGGAGATCAGATTGTAGAACTGGAACACGAAGCCAACGTGGTCGCGCCGGAAGGCGGTCAGGGCCTTTTCGGAGGCCTGGACCAGGTTGTGTTCTCCATAGCGCGCCTCGCCCCCGCTGGCGCTGTCCAGCCCGCCAAGGATGTTCAGCAGTGTGGATTTTCCGGAACCGGAGGCGCCGAGCATGACAGCGAACTCACCCGCATACAGTTCCAGATCCACGCCGCGGAGTGCATGGATCTCGGTCTCGCCCATGCGGTAGACCTTGGTCAGGCCGCGCGTGGCGAAGACCACCTGACGCCCCTGCGGAGCGTGTCCCTTGGCGCTGACAGACATAGAGCGTATCCCTGCTGGAATGATTCCCCCGTTCCGTCAGTCTACACCGCGGTTGGGACCGCTGTTTGACCTTGGTCATGTGGCGGCCTAGTCTGCTCCCGGTTCATTCTTGAGAGGTCCTGCAATGCTGCTGAAATCATGTATTCGTTCCCTGGCCCTGGCCGGTCTGTTGTCACCGTTTGGTCTGTTGGCCGCCGATTCGATTGAAGTCTCCGATGGGTGGGTGCGCTGGATGCCGCCGGTTGCCGAGCATACGGCCGCCTATATGGTGATAAGCAATCATGGCGATGAGGAGCGTCGCCTGGTGGGCGGCGAGGCGCCACGCTTTGGCAAAGTGGAGGTGCATGAGTCCACCGAGCAGGACGGGGTTGCCCGCATGATACATCTGGATTACATCGTGGTCCCGGTCCACGGCGCGGTGGAGCTCAAGCCGGGCGGATATCATGTGATGCTGATGCAGCGTCAGGGTGACGGCCTGGAGGAAGGGGAATCTATCGAGCTGCAACTGCACTTCGATGACGGCAGCACCAAGCAGCTCGAACTGCCTGTGCAGCGTGGCGCTGGCGGGCATGGCGGTCACCACGGCGGGCATCATCGCCATTGATCGCAATGCGGCAGGCGGAACAGATTCTTGAGCGCCTCCGGAAGGGATTCCGGGTGCGCCCGCTGGTTTGCCGGGGGGTCTCCGGTCCGCTCGCTGGCGGCGAGCTTGCAAACGGACACGCCGTGAATACGTCCGTGTAGGCTTGTCGGCCGCGTCCGTGCGGCCGACAGTCCGTCGCAAGCTCTCCGCCAGCGCCCTGTCGCATGGTGGCCGAACCCGAGATTGCGGCCTCGGGTGGCCTGGCGCTCTCAGAGCTGGATGGCGCGCAACTCCAGAAACTCCTCCAGACCATACTTGCCGGCCTCGCGGCCAAGCCCGGAGTGGCCGAAGCCGCCGAAGGGTGCCTGGGGGTTGAACTTGCCATTGTTGACGGTGACCTGCCCGGTACGCAACTCATTGGCCACAGCCAGCCCGCGATCCTGATCGCCGGACCAGACGGCGCCCGCCAGGCCGTAGGCCGTGCCGTTGGCGATCGCGATGGCTTCTTCCTCGTTCCGGTAGGGAATGACGCTGAGCACGGGGCCGAAAATCTCCTCCTGGGCGATGCGGGCGTTCGGGTCCACATTGCCGAACACGGTGGGCTTGACGAAATACCCCTGCTCAAGACCCTCCGGCGCCTCCGCGCCCCCGACGACCAGGGTGGCGCCCTCCTCGATGCCGATACGGATGTAGTCGCGCACCCGGTCGCGCTGAATCGCCGAGGCCAGCGGGCCGAGCCGGGTGCTTTCCTCCAGCGGGTTGCCCGGGGCGAAACGGGCCGTGCCAGCCGCCGCGATTTCGCAGGCCCGGTCGTGTAAATCCGCCGGGACCAGCATGCGGGTGAGCGCGGTGCAGGTCTGGCCGGAGTTCAGATAGCACTGGGTCAGTGTGCCCTTTACCGCACCCTCCAGATCGGCGTCCGACAGGATCACGGAGGCGGACTTGCCGCCCATCTCCAGGGCCATGCGCTTGAAGTCATCGGCCGCGGCGTGAAAGATGCGATTGCCGGTGCGGGTGGAGCCGGTGAACGAGATCATGTCCACATCCGGATGGGTGATCAGTGCCTCGCCTACGTCCTGGCCCAGGCCGGTAACCACATTCACGACGCCGGCAGGCAGGCCAATGGCCTCGCACATCTCAGCCACCATGAAGCCGGTCATTGGTGCGATCTCGCTGGGCTTGAGCACCATGGTGCAGCCCGCCGCCAGGGCCGGGGCGATCTTGAGCATGATCTGATGCAGCGGGTAGTTCCACGGCGTGATCGCACCCACCACACCCACTGGCACCCTCTGAACCAGGGAGTTGCCCACTTCCTCGGTGAACGGGAAATCGTCCAACAGCTTGACCACGGTGCCCGTACTCACCTGCGGCACACCGGCCTGAATCATGGTGGAGAGCTTGATGGGCATGCCCACTTCACAGCTGACCGTGCGGGCGATTTCGTCGGCACGCCCTTTGAGCTGCTCCAGCAGCGCGGCCAGGTAATTCTGGCGTTCCGCCACGGGCGTGCGGGACCAGGCCGGGAAGGCCCGGCGTGCCGCCTGCACGGCCTGATCCACCTCGCCGCGCCCGGCGGCGGGGATGCGCGCCATCACCTCACCGGTCGCGGAATCGTGGACATCCAGCAGTTGGCCGTCTACCGGCTGCCACTGGCCATTGATGTAATTGCTCGACAAGGTCTGCACGTTGTTCTCCTCCATGGGTCATTTGGCGAAACAGGGCCGGAAACTTCAGCATAGGCGACCGTGAAGGCGCAACTGTGGGGCATCATGGCAACGCCATTGCCAGATAGGCCTCCATCTGGCGACCCACGTCGGCATTCAGCAGTTTGAGCCGCCCGGTCCGGTGCATGATCAGCAGACCGATTGCCTGGGCCACGCCGGCCGTGGCCTGGGTCTCCGGCTCGTTCACGCCGTCGCTGATCAAGGCGTGCGTAATGGTCTGGTAGATGCCCAGCACCGCCTGGTTGAGTTGCTGGTCGAGCTCAGGTGTCAGGCCGCCTGGCCCCAGCCCCTGGTAAAGGTATAGACCCAGTGCCAGTTCCGAGGGCTGCTCCAGGTAGTAGCGGAAGAAGCCCTGCAGGGCGACGCGGCCACGATGGTTCCCGGCCTCCTGCAGGCTTCGGTCCAGAGACTGCTGAAGGCGGTCCAGCGAACCGGCCAGTATCTCAGCATACAGGGCCTCTTTTCCGGAGAAGCGCGCGTACACGGCGCCCGTGGTGCAACCGGCATGTTGTGAGATCACGCGCATGGATGCGCCATCCAGGCCGCGCTCCTCGAAGACCTGCCGGGCGGCCGCCAGAATACGCTGCCGACGCCTGTCGGGTTCGGCCACGTCACGGGCGAGTGCTGGTGTGTCAGTCATCCACTACTCGATTCACAATCTGCTCACCGTATCTTTGCTGGCGTCGGGCGGGGGCCGCCCCTGCGCCTGCTAGGAGTAGGTTAGGCCGATAGCCGTGGAAGCCGGTTTGGCACTACTTTGGCCATCATCCCCGCAGGCTGCAAGCCCAGGTGACCCTGATGTGGCTTCGCTTGGCTGCGCCACGGCGAAGCCGGCCATGTAGACGCTCAGCGTGCGCTGACCCTGGTCCACGTCAGCGCCCAGGCTGACGCCCATCGACGGCATGGCCGGCAGGTACATGTCGGTGGCCAGCGGGCCGAGTGCCGCCCCGGCGGCCAGAAGTAGAATCAGGCGCGGACTGCCCCACTTCAGTATTGTTTGTCGCGGAGCGCGGCGCTCTCCCCGATGGCTGCCGGTTCCGCCGGGAAGCGACGCATGCGCTGGGTGAGGTAGATGCCTGCCGTCAGGCCGACGCAGGTGAACGCAATCGCGGCGCGGAAATCACCCGTGGTCTCAATCAACCACCCGGCCACGGCCGGGCCAACCAACTGGCCACCGGCGAACAGCAGTGTGGCGAAACTGAAGGCGATGGGAATATAGCGCGGCGGAACCTGGTCCGTACTGGCAGCCTGGACAGTGGTGAATGTGCCGTTGAGGGAGCTGCCGATGAGCAGGAAATGCAGGAAAAAAGCCAGCAGGCTCTGACTGAACAGCACAATCGCCATGGACAGTGTCACCAGGCCCATGGCGGCGGTCAGGGCGTTGGGACGGCCCAGACGGTCGGACAGCGTGCCCCAGATTGGCGCACTGGCCACCGACAACAGGCCCGACATGGCCAGCAGCCAGCCGGCGACGGTCTCGCTGAAGCCGGATTCCACCACGTAACTGACCATGAACACCGCTTGTACGATGTAGCACAGCCCGATAATGCCGTAGATGGATGCCACCACCAGGACGCGGGGGTTTGTGTATATCAGCCATTTGTCCGCCGTTGGTGGACGGATGTTGGGGCCGACCTGCTCCGCCGGTGGATTGCGCACGACGATGGTCACCAGCAGCCCGGTGGCCACGGCAGATGCGGCGAAGACGCCCCAGGCAAGGCGCCAGCCGATGGCGCCGAAGGCGTCCAACAGCCAGGGCACCAGGGCCCCCGTGATCAGTAGCCCCAGGCCGATGCCGGCACTCATGTAACCGATCACCTGCCCCCGTTTTTCCGGATACCAGGTGGCGAGTAGGGAGATCATGGGAGCGAAGCTGAACGCGGTGCCGAAGCCCAATAGCGCCATCAGTGCCATGATCACCAGGTAATTGGTGGCCAGGGCCAGGCCAGTGAAGCCGACGGCGACGACGAACAGGCCCAGCACCACGGCCTGCTTCGCGCCCCATCGCGCCGCCGCCACGCCGCCAGCAAGCACCAGAGCAAGGTAGCCCAGTGCCGTGATGGTCCCGAGCAACCCGGCCTGTTGGTAGCTCATCCCCAAATCTGCGCGCATGGCCGGAAGCAGCATGCCGTAGGCCAGCCGCGCGAACACGATGACCACCAGGGCAACAAACAAGCCCGCGAGCACCATTGGGAGGGTGTTCGGCCTTTCTCGCTGCGTTGTCATTGAATACGTCGTCCAGTCGCCGATCCGGCCTCGGCAAGGTGTTCAGTCTAAGGTTGGCAACCCCGGGAAGCGAGCCAGTCGCTGATGCGGCTGGCGCATTGCTCCCAGCCGGGCTCGATCATGAACATATGGCCGTGATCACCCAAATCGATAAAATCGGTACCGTGAAACCGGGCGATCTCCCGCTGCATGTCGAAGACCGTGGTGCGGTCAGCCCGCCCGCCCGTGGTCAGCAGTGGAGCATCGACCCGGGAAAGGTCTGCGCTGATGGTGCCTTTCAGCACCTCCACGGCAACGGTGGCGGATTCGGGGCACAGGCGTTGCCAGAGTTCTCGCTGGTGGTGTTTCTCCACCCGGTTCAACAGGGCCGTACGGGCCACGCGGAACCCTGGTCGGATGGTGCGCTTACGGAGCATGGCGGGAATGGACTTCAGTCCGTAGAGCAAAAACCAGAGGCTGAATGGCGGATTCTGGAACTTGACCCCGGCCACCGGTGCGGAACTGGCGAACACGGCCGCCTTCAAGGGCATGTCCTGCGCCAGCACCTGGGCGATGGCGCCGCCCATGGAATGACCGATCAGAATGACCTCGCCCAGTTCCTGCACAACGCCGCGGGCGTCGTTGACGTAGTCCTGCAGGCTGACCCGGCCCAGCTGATCCACTGGCGGACTGGGCGGGTGGCCCCGCAGGTTCATCGCGTAACAGTCGTAGCCCAGTGCGGCAAAACGGTGCATGAAGCCATGCCAATACCAGGAGCCCCCGCTGGATCCGTGGATGAACAGCACACGGGTACCGGGGCCCGGCTCCCGTTCCACGGCCAGGCCGTTAATGGTCAAACGTTCCAAATCCGTCCTCCAGGCCCGCCGACTCGGGGCCGCCGGGCCGCTCGACTCCAGAGCCGGCTAGCGCTGGTTGCCGTACCAGTACCAGTGTCCGTCCTTCTGGATCAGCATGGCGCCGCGGGGCAGCCGCTGGGTGCCGAAATTGGTGATCACGGCACCTTCCACGATGGCCTTGTCACCGTCCATCTCCAGGCCGGTGATGTCCACTTCATAGCTCTGCAGCATGGGGATGATCTGCCGCAGGAACTCCCGCTGTGCACGGAAGTCGCGACCATCGTCCCGGTAATCCGGGTGATAGTGCTCCATTACGGCGTCGATATCCCGCGACATCATCGCTTCCTGATCGCTTTCCAGGAAGGCCTGCAGGCTCTCCGGCAGCTCGGCGGCGGGTTCCTGATAGCGTGCCGGGTCCTCCGTGGGACGGTTCAGCCGGCCGCTTTCGGTGAAGCGGATAATGTCGGCATTGAAGGCATCGGGCACATCCACGTGCGGGAAGTGCGCGGCGCCGTCATAGAACTTCACTGCCGGGCTGGCACCCCGTTCCGAGAGTTTTTCCCAGGCCGGTCGCACGAGGTCCCAGCGCACATCCTGGTTGCCGGTGACGGCGGTGGTGGGGATAAGCGGATCCTCCTCACCGAACAGGATTGCGACAGGCATCTCCAGTTCGCCGAGGCGTTTCACCAGGCTGTCCGGGTCTTCCCGGTTTAACTCGATGCCCATGGTGTAGATGTCCCGGACGAATGCGATGACCCAAGCTTCGTATTCCTCCGGATGACCATCGATCATGCCCACACGGGTTTCGGTCAGGAATTGCGCGTCAATGCTGTCATTGAGGAAAAAACCCACGTCGGCGCGGCTGACTTCGCCGGTTTCCGGGTCCGTTTGCTGGAAATAGTAGAAATCCCGCACCGCCTGTTCGGTCATGGCCCGCTCCTGGTCCAGGCGGCCCAGCGGCTCCCAGACCTGCTTCCAGGTGTCGAAATCGCGCTTGTAGGCCGGATCCATCCAGGGCAGTTCACCGCCGGGTAACTGCAGTGCCCGCGGATACTCTTCCAGGCCGGACGGTGCCACGAGGATCAGCTTGTCCACCTGTTCGGGCCAGGTGAGCGCATAACCCAGGGACCACTGGCCACCCATGGAGTGCCCCATATGGGTGGCGCTGGTCACGCCCAGTTCGTCCACCAGCAGGCGCTGAACCGCTTCGCGCGTATCCTGCAGCGTGCGGTCGTAAGTGGCCGGATCCAGGTTTCCGGGGATGGACTTGCCGTAATGGGGAATGTCAAAGGAAATTACGCGCAGGCCCGCTTCCAACGCATCCCGCATCAGCAGGGAGAAGCTGCCGGCATTGGAGCCTTTTCCGTGCACCAGCACCAGCACCCGGGCGTTCTCCGGGTCGTCTCCACGGTATTCGTCCATATAGGCGATCTCGTACGCCATGCCGCGGTCGTCCTCCACCGTGGCGTATTGCACGTCGAATGGATACACCACCCGCTCGCGCCAGAAGCTTTCGGTGCTGCCCCCGGGTTGCACCATCGGGGTGCGCATATCGGTGACCGGGTTCTGGGCCACCGGGGCGGTCTGGCACGCCGCCAGCACGGCTGCTGTCAGCAGGGCCAGCCCCAGTTGCCAGTTCCGATGGAAAGCGTGGTGTCTCATAATTTTTCTCCCGGGGGTTCCTGCGGTGAACTGACCACTGATTCATATCAGACTATGCCCAGTATGCGCTGTCTGCAAACATGTCATTTCCCGAACTCCGCGTTTCTTCAGTCGGAGAGGAAATCCCGCAAAGCCGTTGCATAGGCCTCCGGTGCCTCCACGTTCATGGAATGGCCGATGCCGGGTATGACGTCCAGTCGGCAGGCGGGCATCTGCGCCTGCATCTCCTCCACGTCGGCGCGGGGGATCCAGGCATCCAGTTCCCCCCACAAAATCCGTCGCGGGTGGCGGAGTGCCGCCTGGTGCCTGCGTAATCCCCCGCTTCGGTGTTCCCGATTCAGTTGGGTCGGGGTGCCCAACCAGATGCCGTCGCTGAGTTGCCGCGTGCGCCCCACCAGGTGTTGGAAATGCCGGCGCTGTGCCTCGCCGGCCGTCTCCCGGAATACCGGCAGGCCGCTGCCTCCCAACGTTTCCGGCCGGAACAGGGAGGAAACCGCCGTGGCCAGGGCGGACCAGCAGACGGCGGAGTCATCGCGCATTACGGCAAAGCCGGCGATCTGCTGTTCGGTGAAAGCGAGGGCCATGGGCCCCACCGGTGCCAGGCTCAGCACCCGGCCAAACCGTTCCGGCTGTTGCAGCAGCATGTGGCTGGCAATGAAATCACCCGTGGAGTGGGTCGCCAGGTGGCAGTAATTGATCTGCAGCGCGTCCAGCAGTGCCAGCATGTCCGCGGCATGGGTCTGCATGCTGTAGTTGTCGAAATCCTGGTCCGGTACCGGTTTGTCGGAATCACCGCAGCCGCGCCAGTCGGGCGCGACAATCCTCATCCCGGATGGCAGGTGGGGCAGTGCCAGGCTGATCCAGTCGCCGCAACCCAGGTTGCCGTGAATGAACAGCACCGGGGTGCCATCGCCTGTTCCGTGTTCCAGATAGTGGTGACGTAAGCGTGCGGTTTGGATGTGGGGCATGGGGCCTCGCTGGTGTCTGTGGTTCACGGGTCCATGTGTGTGGGTTCGAGCCCGGTCACCACTTCCATGGCCCGGCTTGACCTTTGTCATGAATCGGCTTCACTACTCAGCGTAGAGTCTGCTGGAGTAGGCCCGCAACGCATCGGGAGGCATCACTGTCATGGGAACCGTATGGGTGGTTGTCGCACAGCAGGGGCAGGCGCGCCTGTTCCGTCGGGAAAAGCGCTTCAGTCCCTTGGAGGAGTTGGACAACCTGGTCCAGCCCGAAGCCCGTCTGCAGGCGCAGGATCTGCAGTCGGATCGTCCAGGGCGCGCGATGAATCGTGCCCGGGGCGGGCGAACTGCGCTTGAATCCTCGGCGGACCCGAAACGCACGGAAGCAGAGGTCTTCGCCCGAAGGGTTGCGGAGCGGCTGCATGAGGGGCGGACATCCGGGGCCTACACCGAGTTGGTGCTGGTGGCCGGGCCGTCGGTGCTGGGCCTTCTGCGGGATGCCATGGATACCGACACCGCGCGCTGTGTGGTTAAGGAAGTGCGCAAGACCCTGCCCGACGCCACTCTGGCCGAGATTCAGGCCATTGTTGACGAAGCGGATTGATCTCGCCTGCGCGAGGTCATTGAAATTCGCGGATACACTTGGCCATGCCCTCCATGCCGGATCAGGCGTGGAGGGCTGAATTTGGTTGCCCTGCCAAGCACGGGCCGGACTCAGTCAGCCTGATCATCGATCAGCTGGATGTCCTCCAGATGATGTTCGCCATTGTGGACCCGAACAGTGGCGGAGATCCGGCGGTCGACAGCGACCTCAGGTGGCCAGGTCTCCTTGGGGGGTGCCTGAAACGGCATGGTCATGGCGTCCATGTAGTCAGGTATCGGGTCGTGATCCACGTACCAGACTTCCGTCTCCGGGTTGATGGCAACAATGGTGCCCGTGACGGGATGCCGCTCGCCCGCCACCGCGGCGCTGTGTTCATGGCGCGGTCCATCCGGCCCTGCTGCGCAAGCCGCTGCGACCAAGGCAAGGCAGATTGGGATGGTCAGCTTCCTGACGCCTGAAAGGCTACGGTGTTCGCGGTGTCTTAGTTTCATAGGGGGGCTCCTAGCATTCACGGTGACGTGGGTCGAGCAGCCTGATTCGTGTTGTCGGTCTCAATGGATTCCAGCGCGTCCAGGACGATGCCGGGCGTGAGAATTGTCGGTAACACGACCGGTTCGCGCGGGTTGCCGTCAGGACCGGAGCCCGGGAAAAGCACGTAAAGCGGTATCCCCTTGCGGTTAAATCGGTCGAGCAGGCGGGTGATTTCGGGGTCGGGTCTTGTCCAGTCCGCCTCCATGAGCGCCACGCCGGCTTCGGAGAAGCCGTTTTTCACGGTCGTTGCGCTTAGCGTTGTACGTTCGTTGGCAATGCAACTGATGCACCAGTCCGCAGTCACATTCAAAAACACGGGTTGCCCCTCGGCGACCAATCGTTCAAGTCGCTCCGCGCTGTACCGCTGCCACTCCGAATTCGTCGTTGCCGCGCCGGGTGTGCGGTCTATTGGAGGCATTGTTGGCAGCGCGAGCAGCCCCAAGGCGCCAATAATTGCGACGGCCGCCAGGGATCGTGCGGCCAGGGTGGTGGTGAATCGATACTGACCACGTGGGAGGTTTTGCAGCCAGGCGACGAAGCAGATGAGCAGCAGGCCGCCGAGCAGAATGGCCATGCCCATTGGCCCGGTTTGCTGGCCGACGACCCATAGCAGCCAGATCACAGTCAAATAAAGCGGGAACGCAAGCGCCTGCTTCATCACCACCATCCAAGGCCCGGGTTTCGGAAGCAGGCGCCCGAGGCCCGGCACAGAGACGAGCAGCACGAATGGCAGTGCCATGCCGGCACCGAGGGCGGCGAACACTGTCAGTGCATGCAGGGGTGGTTGGACGAGCGCATAGGCGATGGCCGCCCCCATGAACGGTGCTGTGCATGGTGTGGCAACCACGGCGGCCAGAGCGCCGGTAAAGTAGGAGCCCACATACCCGCCGGATTCGGTCAACGACTGCCCGACCCCCATCAGGCGGTTTCCGAAACTGAGCACGCCGGAAAAACTTAGCCCCAGCGTGAAGAGGATGTAGGCCAACAAGCCGACGAACCAGGGCGAATGGAGCTGGAAGCCCCAGCCTATGGTCTCGCTCTTGGCGCTAATGGCGTAAAACACGCCGCCCAGTGCCAGGAAAAAGCTGATAACACCGAGCGCATAAAATAGGCCGTGCATCTGATGCGTATGCTGGCCGCGCTCGGGCGATTCCATGACAACCACGGCCTTGAACGACAAGACCGGGAACACGCAGGGCATGGTGTTGAGGATGATGCCGCCGGCAAAGGCCATCAGCAGAGCGATCAGCAGATGGTAGTCACCCGGTGCCGCAGATGTTGTCGCCGGCATGACGGATCCGGTGTCGTCGGTAGCGGCGTAAGCCCGCACCGAGTAGGCCTCAGTCCCACCGGCTGCAGATCGGAGCACGGCCACTCCGGATATCTGGTGCAGGTCGTCCGGTGCATTTCTGCTGATTTGCCCCGTCAGGCGGATGCCTTGATCCGTGATTTCGGCGTTCCGCAGGCCGGCCGATTCCTCGAGAATCCGGGACGACGCCGGAAAGAACTCGGCGCTCTCCCAATCGGCTGCGGCGAACCCGTCTGCCTGTATGCGCAGCCGGATTGTGTCGTTTCGTCTGACAAAGGTACTATCCCAGGCGTCCGGCTCCCTGGGTAAGCGGCTACGCGCGTCTTCGAACAGCTGGTGTTTTTGGGGCGCGACCGAAGCGTCGCCGCCTGAAACCGGCAGGGTCAGCTGAAAGGATCCGTCGCCGAGAATGCAGATATCGCTGCATACCGCCCACGAGACTTCTGCGGAGAGACTGAGTTCGTCTCCCGGGCGCAGGTGCTCCGATGGCGTAACCCGGGAAAGTAGAAGAACATCCTCGTAGTAGCCGTAGCTCGCGACGCCTTGTGCCTCGATACGATCAGGGAACGGCCACTGCGTGTCGCTCGTATGACCGCCCGAGCCGGCATCCCACTCTATTCGGGTTGGTAGCCCCGCTTCCCCCGGGTTTTTCCAGTAGGTGCCCCAGCCGTCGTCGGGCCTCAGGTGCACACCGATCCAGAAGGGTTCCCCGGGCTGGACCGACGTAACTTCGCTGAGCAGCTCGACATCGATACGATCGAACCTTTCCGCAGAGACGTCGAACGTGTGAAGGCCTAGAACGATGGTCAGGACATAGGCCAGCCGTCGTAGCATCGCAACACCTTTATCCAGGACAGCGGCCTAGGAATTCCTGGTTCCGTCGGCCGCTGCCAATCAGGGTTCCGCCACCTTCTCAAGCTTCTGGTGAAGCTCGGGGCTGGTCCAGCCAGGATCTCCGACAATCTTGTAGTGGATGCGCCCGTCGCCGTCCAGGATAAAGCTGGTGGGTAGGCTGCTGACGTCCCAGGCTGCGGTAGTCTGGCCGTCTCGGTCGGGAATGAGCGGAAAGCCCAGGTCCCTCATCTCTGGCCGGGCGTCAAGGAATTCCTCGATGTCCACCGCCAACTGTCGCATTGCGATGGCCACCACCGTTACCTCGGCACCATTGGTGCTCTTGTGTAACTGGGCCAGATCAGGCAACTCCCTGACACACGGCGCACACCATGTGGCCCAGAAGTTGACCACAAGTAGCTGTCCACCGAAATCATCCAGGCTCCACTGAGTGCCGGAGATATCCGGAAGATCAAAGCCCGGAGCGGACGGCGGGTGCTCGAAGTGAGTGATGTCCGCCGCGTCTGCGGCGTCGATCAGACCCCAGATCAATGTCCAAGAAACAAGAGCAAGAAACAGTGTCCTGACGTTTCTCGGTTCGGCGTTTCCCAATAGCATGGCGGTTTACCAAGGTTGCTGGGGGCGAGGTGGACGCATTCCTGATGCGAAAGCATTGCCACCTCGGGCAGTAAATAATCATGATGTAACTTTATTCTCTGTTTCAGGGGGAAGGGCAACAATCAGTAGAAACACCTATGGATGAATTAGGGCTGCATTCTCCGTTTATGAGTCTTGATCATTTTTGGAATGAATAATTCTCTAAGTGTCTGTTTAGTTATTATTTATGTGTCTAATAAGTAGTGGCTATTGCGAGTAGTTTCGAGTAATTGGAGCGATTCGAGTCTTAGTTGGTGTATGCCCTAATTGTCGGTGCCCCCTTAGTGAAAAAACGTATTTTTATAGTGGTCGTGAAGGCCAATAATAAAGACGCTCAATCAAGAGCAAATTTCTTCAGGCATGGGAGGCATTATGAAGAATCTCAAGCATGTGAAATTGCCGCTGGCCACGCTGGCGCTCGCTGGTGCTTTTGCCGCAGCGTCTGGAAGCGTGTACGCAGCTGAGCGAAGCACCGTTTCCGGGTTCGTCAACGGTTATGAATGCGCAACCATCGGCGAACGTTGCCCAGTGGACAATGCTGATCCGCGCATTACCCTGCAATCCGGTTTCGTGGTGCAGCAGGCAGACGGTTCATTCCATCTGATGACTGGAGTCCCGCGTGATGTACAGGTCAGGGCGGTCAACGAACGCGTTCAGGTGACGGGAAACATCCATGAACGCTACAGGACTGTTGAAGTCGAGGAGTTCAAGGTCCGGAGGGGCGACTCCTATGCGACAGTGTGGTCCCAGGACATCCAGCGTCAGGAGCGGGAGGGTTTCGAGGAACTCCGCCGTGCATTCCAGGCTGGGGGATAGTCACGAACCTCCTCCGCTGCGCAATCACAGGGTAAGGTCCATGGCGGGCCGGGATGCCCCGCTGTCACGGCAGCGGGGCATAATTTTCATTCAAGGAAGTAGCACAATCTTGCCGCGGGCGCCCGGTTCCATCACCAGGTGATGCGCCTTGGCGGCGTCGGCCAGCGGCAGTTCCTGACTGATCACCGGTTTCAGTGTGCCGTTGCGCAGCCCCGCTACCAGCGCAGCATGGGCGCTACGATATTCTTCCGGCGTGATCTGGAACAGGGCGCAGCCGATGATGCTGGCCCGCCGGCCCATGGTATCCCGCGGGTTGATCTCCACGGGGCCGCGGCTGCCGATCACCACCACCCGGCCCTGGCGTCCGAGTACGGTCAGGTCCTTGCCCAGATTCACGTTGGCCAGCATTTCCAGGATCACGTCCACGCCCTTGCCGTCGGTCAGTTCCATGACCTGATCCATGTAGCCGTCGGCTGCGTGGTCCAGCACGTGGTCAGCGCCCTCCGCGGCCACCAGCTGACGACCTTCATCGGAACCGCCCGTGGCGATCACAGTCATGCCGGCGGCCTTGGCCAGCTGGATGGCCGCAATGCCCACGCCGCCGGTGGCGCCATGTACCATGATCGTGTCTCCTGGCAGCGCGGCGGCGCGCTGGAACAGGGCATGGTAGGCCGTGGTGCAGGGAACGCCGATGGCGGCCCCCTGCTGAAAACTGATGCCCTCGGGCAGCGGATGCACGCGATGTTCCTCGGCAATGGTCTGCTCGGCGTAGGAGCCGGTGACTGTGCCCGCCACGTACACCCGGTCACCCGGATTGACGCGGGTCACGCCTTCGCCCACGGCCTGCACCGTGCCGGCGCAATCCATTCCCGGAGTGTAGGGTGTTTCCGGTAGCATGGCGTACTGGCCGGCGCGGATGTAGGTTTCCACCGGATTGACGCCGATGGCCTGTACCTTGACCAGAACCTGTTTGGGGCCAGGAACCCGGTCGTCGAGTGTTTCCAACTGCATGACCTCGGGTTCGCCCGGGGCATGGATGCGGATCGCTTTCATTGCTGTTTCTCCTCCA
Source organism: Ectothiorhodospiraceae bacterium (assembly GCA_007125985.1). Lineage (GTDB taxonomy): Bacteria > Pseudomonadota > Gammaproteobacteria > Nitrococcales > Aquisalimonadaceae > LSCE01. Next base: position 15,621 of record SLCE01000228.1, read on the forward strand.
GTGGTCTGTGTCAGCAGTCTGCCACATGCGCTTGGAATTGACTGCCCGGGATGCTGACCAGTAGCTTCCGCTATGGTAGGCAACACCCAACCGGGAGCCCATAACGGACACGCGGATGAAAAAACTGGTCGTCATCATGCTGCTGCTGGCCTTGTTCGTCGGGGCCTACCTGCTTCTGGACAGTGGCCCGGGCTCGCAACAGAGCGTTGCCCCGGACACCGAACCGGCGGACGCAGCCAGTCTGGCTGAGCGGCGCGGCGCGCTGGTGGATCAGATCGTGTTCACCCAGGAGACGGACCCCGGCAAGGTCACCGGCATGATCGAAACCGGCACCCATCACGTGTTCGGTCAGGGTGTGACCAGCGTGACCGTGTTCAACCGCATCCGTGACTCCCAGCAGGCTGCTCACGATATGTCCTACGGGTTCTCGGTGGAACTGACCCTGAACCCGGCCGGCCCCGAATTGGCGGACGGGGGCCTGAACCCGTTCCATGTGCCCGCGATCCGCGAGGCCATGAACTGGTTGATCGACCGCCGCTACGTGGCCGAGGAACTCTATGGCGGGCTGGCCGTGCCCCGTTACCTGCCCTTGAATACCGCTTTTCCGGATTATGCCCGGCTGGCGGATGTGGCCCGCGCGCTGGAGCTTCACTACCAGTATGACCCTGCCCGCGCGGAGCGGGTGATCACCCGGGAAATGGAGGCCTTGGGGGCCGAACGCCGTGACGGGCGCTGGTTCTACCAAGGGCAGCCGGTGCAGCTGAACGTGCTGATCCGCACCGAGGACGTGCGCCAACGTGTGGGGGACCATGTGGCCAACCGGCTGGAGGACCTGGGCTTCCGGGTGGAGCGGCGTTACCGTGCCGCCGCCGAGGCCTCGCGTCTATGGCTGGCCGGTGATCCGGCCTCCGGCGAGTGGCACGTCTACACCGGCGGCTGGATTGCCACCACCATCAACCGTGATCAGGCGGACCAGTTCGGTTTTTACTACACGCCGCGCGGCCGGCCCGAGCCGTTGTGGCAGGCCTACCAGCCGGACCCGGAATTCGACGCCATCAGCGAGCAACTGCAGCGGCGCGATTACAGCAGCTGGGAAGAACGTCAGGAACTCATGGCACGGGCGCTGGAGTTGGCCATGCGAGATTCCGCCCGTATCTGGCTGGTGGACCAACTCAGTGTCTCACCGCGTTCCCGTGAGGTGGAACTGGCCGCGGACATGGCCGGCGGCGTGTCCGGCTCCTGGCTCTGGCCGTACACCATCCGCTTCCGTGATCGCATCGGTGGCAGTGTGGTGTTTGCCCTGCCCGGCCTGCTCACCGAGCCCTGGAACCCTGTGGCCGGCAGCAACTGGGTATTTGACAGCCTGATCATGCGTTCGCTGAATGATCTGCCGCTGCTGCCCGATCCGTTCACCGGCCTGTACTGGCCCCAGCGCATCGAATCGGCCCTGGTCACCGTCCAGGAAGATGTGCCCATCACGCGCACCCATGACTGGCTGGCCGTGGACACGGCACCGGAAATCCGGGTGCCGGAGGATGCCTGGATCCAATGGGATGTGGAGGAGCAACGCTTTCTCACCGCCGGCGAGGTACACCCGGAAGGTGTCACGGCCCGCACCCGCACCCGCGTGCATTACGAGGATGGCTATCTGCAGCGTCGCTGGCACGACGGCAGTCAGGTGTCGCTGGCCGACATGGTGCTGCCCTGGATCCTCACCTTCGAGCGGGGGGATGAGGCCAGCCCGCTGTACGATCCCAGCCACGCGCCGAGCTTCCAGGTGTTCCAGCGCCATTTCCGGGGCTGGCGCATTATCTCCCGCGATCCACTGGTGATCGAGATCTACAGTGACCAGATCTACCCGGATGCGGAAACCATCGTTGCCCAGCGCACACCGTCGGTTCAGCCGTGGCATGTGCTGGCGCTGGGAATCCGTGGAGAACGCAGCGGCGAACTGGCGTTCTCCTCACATCAGGCGGACCGCCGGCGTGTGGACTGGCTGAGCCTGGTGGCCGGGCCCAGCCTGCGCATACTGGACCGGCATCTGGAGCAGGCGGCGGCGCAGCAATGGCTGCCCTGGGAAGGGCTGCTGCTGGATCTGGTGCGCGAGGGCGAGGTGCAGGCCCGCTACGATGCGCTGGCAGGCTGGCGGGAGCGATACGGCCATTTCTGGGTGGGTGATGGTCCGTTCTACCTGCATGCGGTGCATCCGGTGGAACGCACGGTGGTCCTGCGTCGCAACACCCATTTCCCCGATGCCAGCGACAAATGGCTGCGCTTCACACGCCCGGAGATCCCCGAACTGGATCTGGACGGGCCGCTGGTGGTGGAACTGGGCGAAGGGGCCGATTTCCGCCTGAATATCACCTTCCAGGGTGAACCGTATCCGGCGGAGGATGTAGATGCGGTGCAGTACCTGCTGTTCGACGGGCGTGGTTCCCTGGTGCGCCGGGGCCAGGCGGAACAGCAGGCGGACGGGCGCTGGTTCATACCGGTGTCGGCCGATGAGCTCATGGCGCTGGGTCCCGGGGCCAACAGCCTGGAGGTGGCGGTGACCTCCAAGCGGGTGGCATTGCCGGCCTTCGCGTCCCACGGGTTTGCCACAGTGCCGGCGCGCCCGGCCGCAGCCGGAGGAACAGACTGATGCTGCCGGGAAGCCAGCCAGCAACACCGGTGCGCCGCGGTCTGTGGCGGGATCTGCGCAGCCTCACGCTGTTCTCGTTGAAACGCCTCCTGGCCCTTTTCCTCACCGTGCTGGTGGGCGTTTATCTGACCATCTACATCGCCAACATGGGCGGGCAGGTGGATGAGTTACGCCTGGTGCAGATTCGCAGCACCGTGGGCGAGGAAGTGCGCGCCGATCCGGCCTTCTTCGACATGCCGGCGGAGGAACGCAATGCCCTGATCGAGGATCGCGTGCAGCTGGAAGTGGACCGGCTGCGGCTGGACCAGCCCTTCATTCTGCGCAGCGTTGATTACCTGCAGCAGGCCATCCGGCTGGACCTGGGGCGGGCGGAGCAGATGCACAGTGATACCGGCTCACGGCAGGTCTATGACATCATCGTCGAACGGCTGCCGGCGACACTGCTGCTGTTCGGCACCGCCAACCTGCTGGTGTTCTTCATCTCCGTCATCGTGGCCCTGGCTCTGTCGCGACGCTACGGCAGCCCGATGGACCGGGCGGTGATTGCGCTGGCGCCCAGCTCGGCGGCGCCCGCCTGGTTCTATGGCATCTTCCTGATCCTGATTTTCGCCTTCCTGGTGCCGTTATTCCCGGCGGGAGGCATGGTGCAGGTGCCGCCGCCGGAGGGCACTCTGGCCTATGCCGCCAGTGTGCTGCGCCACATGGCGTTGCCGGTGCTGGCCATGTTCCTGGGCAGCATCTTCATCTCCATCTATTCCTGGCGCACCTTCTTCCTGATTCACTCCAGCGAGGACTACGTGGAAATGGCGCGGGTCAAGGGCCTGTCCTCCGGTCTGATCCAGCGGCGTTACATCCTGCGGCCGACGTTGTCGCCCATTATCACCAGCTTCGCGCTGATGCTGATCGGCCTGTGGAGCGGGGCGATTATTCTGGAACAGGTGTTCAACTGGCCGGGCCTGGGCACGCTGCTGTTCCAGGCCATCGGTCATCGGGACACGCCCGTGATCATTGGTTCGGTGGTGATTTTCGCCTACCTGTTGGCCATCACCGTGTTTTTGCTGGATATCCTTTACGCGGTGCTGGATCCGCGGGTGCGCATGGAGGCCAACCGATGAGCGGACGCTGGTCACAGGGGCTGGCACAGCTTCGCCGCTACCCCTCGGCGGTGGTGGGCATGGGGCTGATCGCCCTGCTGGTGGCGCTTTCCATCTACACCGTGTTCGCCATTCCCTACAGCCAGGCCCTGGATCTGTGGCGGGGCGGCGAGACCTGGCGGATGCATCCGGTGAACGCCCGGCCTGTCTGGGTGGATCGGCTTGCCGGCGGAGACCTGCCGCGCTCCCAGATCATCTCCGGCAGCCGGTCACCAGTCGAATCGGAGCCCTTTGAGGGAGGCCGGCAGAAACGCATTGAACTGGCCTTCGACTACGACAGCAGCGCCTTTCCCAGCGAGTTGAACCTGTTCCTGGACGCGCGGTTTGCGGAGCGGGAGCCCTTTGTGCGACTGAGCTGGCATACGCCGGATGGGCGGGAGATCCACCTGGGGGGCAGGCGCGTCACCGGCAAGGACCGGGTCTCCATCTCGCAGGACTGGAATCTGGAGCGTCGGCTGGGGCTGGTGCCCCACGTGGGCCTGCTGGCCGAACCCGACACCATGGAAAACCCGGTGGTGCAGGCCGGCCGGCACGCCTTGGTGGTGGAGGCGGTGTTGTTCGAGGAGGATGCTGCGCTGGATGCGGACCTGGCGGTCTATGGCCGGGTGCACGGGCTGGCCGGCACCGATCACCAGCGACGCGACCTCATGGTGGCGCTGATGTGGGGCACGCCCATCGCGCTGGCGTTCGGCCTGCTGGCAGCGGTGGGCACCACGATCACCACCCTGATCATCGCCGCCACCGGGGTCTGGTTCGGTGGCTGGGTGGATGCCGTTATCCAGCGCCTCACGGAGGTGAACATCATCCTGCCGCTGCTGCCCATCCTGGTCATGGTGGGCACATTGTACTCCACCAGTATCTGGGTGATGCTCGGAGTGGTGATCGCGCTGGGCATTTTCAGTGCCGGCATAAAGATGTATCGCGCCATGCTGCTGCCGATCCGTGAGGCGCCTTACGTGGAAGCGGCCCGGGCCTACGGTGCCGGCCATGCCCGGATCATCCTGCGCTACATGATTCCGCGCATCCTGCCGGTGTTGATTCCCACCTTTGTCACCCTGATTCCCACCTTCGTGTTTCTGGAGGCCTCGCTGGCGCTGCTGGGGCTGGGGGATCCGGTGCTGCCCACCTGGGGCAAGGTGATGAACGACGCCCAGGCCCAGAGCGCGCTGTACCACGGCTTCTACTACTGGGTGCTGGCGCCGGCCGCGCTGCTGATGCTCACCGGCCTGGGTTTCGCCATGCTCGGCTTCGCGCTGGACCGGGTGTTCAACCCGCGACTGAGGAACCTGTGATGGCCCGGGACACGCTGCTGGAGGTCAAGGATCTCAGCGTGCATTACCGCACCGAGCGCGGCGCCGTGCGCGCCGTAGATGGGGTGAGCTTTGACGTGCGCCGCAACGAGGCGCTGGTGGTGCTGGGCGAGTCCGGCTGTGGCAAGAGTTCACTGGCCAAGACCCTGCTTCGGGTGCTGCCGCGCAATGTCGGTCACGTGGGCGGTCAGGTACTGCTGAACGGCGACGACATCATGGCCTATCCGGAGGAGCGGTTTCGCAAGGAAGTGCGCTGGCTGCGCATCTCCCTGGTGATGCAGGCGGCGATGAATGCGCTGAACCCGGTGGTGCGGGTGGGTGAACAGGTGGCAGAGCCGCTGCGCGTGCACCGGGGTCTGCGCCGGCCGCAGGCCATGGAGCGCGCGGCCCAGGTGTTCAATCTGGTGGGGTTGTCACCGGATTTCCTGCAGCGCTATCCCTTCGAGCTCTCCGGTGGCATGCGCCAGCGGGCGGTGCTGGCCATGGCGCTGATCACCGAGCCGGAACTGGTGATCATGGACGAGCCCACCTCGGCGCTGGACGTGTTGACCCAGGCCAGCATCATGAACGTGCTCAAGCGCATCAAGGCGGAGTTGGGCACCAGTTTCATGCTGATCACGCATGATGTGGCCACGTCCAGTGAGATCGCCGATCGGGTGGCGCTGATGTACGCGGGGCAGATCAGCGAAGTGGCCAGCGCCGCGGATTTCTTCCACCACCCCGCGCACCCCTATTCGAAGCTGCTGATGGACAGCGTTCCCCGGCTGCGCCAGACCGAGCGCCCCGTTCATATTCCGGGGGAGCCGCCCAACCTGCTTGATCCACCCCGCGGCTGCCGTTTCGCGGAACGCTGTCCGTCCCGCTTCGAGCGTTGCCGGCGGGATCCACCGGCCTTCGAACTGCCCAACCGGCGCCAGGTACGTTGCTGGCTGCACGAATCCGGAGGTAAGCCATGACCGGGGCACAGCCGGCTAAGGAAGCCGGGGATGAGACGCTGCTGTCGGTGCGTGATCTGCATGTGTGGTTCGAACTGCGCCAATGGGGTTTTCTGCGTGTGGGCTCGGTGCGCGCCGTGGATGGCGTGGATCTGGAATTGAAACGCGGCGAGGCGGTGGCCTTCGTTGGTGAGTCCGGCTGCGGAAAGAGCTCTCTGGCCAAGACGCTGCTGGGCCTGCATCGGCCGAGCCAGGGCGATGTGGTGTTCGCCGGCCGCTCCCTGAGCGAACTGGACAAGGCCGGGTTGAAGGATTACCGGGCCCGGGTCGGCTATGTGCAGCAGGACCCCTACGGCGCGCTGCCGCCGTTCATGGATGTGCGCCGGTTGCTGCACGAGCCGCTGATCATCCACGGCGTCCGGAACAAGGCCGAGCGGGAGCGGCGCGTGCGGCAGGTGCTGGAGGAGGTCCGCCTCACCCCGCCGGAGGAGTACCTGGGCAAGTTCCCGCACCAGTTGAGTGGCGGGCAGCAGCAGCGGGTGGTCATCGCACGCGCACTGATCTTGAACCCGCAAATGATCATCGCCGACGAGCCCGTGTCCATGCTGGATGCCTCGGTCCGTGTTGAGATTCTCAGCCTGCTGCGGCGCATTCAGCAGGAGCATCAGCTCACCCTGGCTTTCATCACGCACGATCTGTCCACTGTCCGTCATTTTGCCGAGCGCATTTTCGTCATGTATGCCGGCCGCGTGGTGGAGCAGGCCGCTGTGGATGATCTGCTGGAGCATCCCCAGCACCCCTACACCCAGGCATTGCTCGCGGCGCTGTCAGACCCGGATGCGGGCAATGCGCACCGGCAGGCGGAAATCCCGCCCGGGGAACCGCCCAGCCTGATCAATCCGCCCAGCGGGTGCCGGTTCCATCCCCGCTGCCCCCAGGCCATGGCCGGCACCTGCGACGTGGACGAGCCGCCCGATTTCGAACCACGCGCCGGGCATCTGTCCGCCTGCTGGCTGCACCGCTGACATGCCACTGCTGGGCGCCGGTCTTTCGCTGGCCTTGGTGGGGCTCGGTGTGCTGCTGGCGCAGACTGTGCGGCTGCTGCCGCCGGGCCTGATCCTTTCACTGCTCGCCTTTGTTGCAGCCTTCGCCGGCATTGTCCTCGGCGTGGCGGGGATGCTGCAACGCTTCCATACTCGGCGTTGACGGTCTTCGACTTCATTGCTGTACTGTCGAAAACCGAAAATACACGACTGTATGGATGTGACCATGAGCACGCGCAGCCCGATTTCTGAACTCCCCACCCATCGCGTCGAGAACCAGCCGGAAGCGCTGGGCGACTACAACGCGTTCACCACAGATATCGCGCTGATGGAGGCCGTGCGCCGGGAGGGGCCGGACTGGGTGGCCGGGCGCTGTGACACCCTGGGGCAGCAGTTGGGGAGCCGGGAGTACCAGGACATGGGCTTCCAGGCCAACGAATATCCGCCGCGGCTGAAGACGTTCGACCGCTACGGCCGGCGCATTGACGAGGTGGACTTCCACCCCGCCTACCATGCCTTTATGCGGCTCGCCATTGAGAATGACTGGCACTCCGTGGCCTGGAAGGAGGAAGGCAGGGGCGGCCATGTGGCGCACATTGCTGGCATGTACCTGCTGACCCAGCCGGAACAGGGTTACTGTTGCCCGATCACCATGACTCATGCCGTGGTGCCGGCGCTGCGGCACCAGCCGGAGCTTGCGCAGGAGTGGGAGCCACGCATCCTGGCCTCGGCCTACGACGGCCGTTGCGTGCCGGCCACGGAAAAGCCCGGCGTGACCTTCGGCATGGCCATGACCGAGAAACAGGGCGGCTCCGACGTGCGCGCCAATACCACGGTGGCGAAGCCGCTGGGCGCGGGAGGGCCCGGTGGCGAATACGCGCTTACCGGGCACAAATGGTTCTGCTCCGCGCCCATGTCCGACGCGTTTCTGACCCTGGCGCAGGCGCCGGGGGGGTTGTCCTGCTTCCTGGTTCCACGCTGGCGTCCGGACGGCAGCCGCAATCCGTTTTTCATCCAGCGTCTGAAGGACAAGCTGGGCAACCGTTCCAACGCCTCCAGCGAGATCGAGTACAACGACACCTGGGCGCAGATGGTGGGCGACGAAGGCCGCGGCGTGCGCACCATTATCGAAATGGTGCAGCAGACGCGCCTGGACGCCGCCACGGCGCCGCCGGGGATGATGCGCCAGGCCCTGGTGCAGGTGCTGCACCATGTGCGCCAGCGCAAGGCCTTCGGCAAGGAGCTGATTGACCAGCCGCTGATGCGCAATGTGCTGGCGGACATGACAGTGGAAACCGAGGCGGCGGTGGCCATGGTGCTGCGTGTGGCCCGGGCCATGGACGAGGGGTTCGCCGACCCGCAGGCCCGCGCCTTCGCCCGCCTGGCCACGGCGGTGACCAAGTACTGGACCAACAAGCGCACACCGCAGTTCATCTACGAGGCCATGGAGTGTCTGGGTGGCATCGGCTACGTGGAGGAGAACATCCTCCCGCGCCTGTTCCGGGAGTCGCCGCTGAACAGCATCTGGGAGGGGTCGGGCAATGTGATCTGCCTGGACGTGCTGCGGGCCATGCAGAAGGAGCCTGAAAGTGCCCAGGTGTTCATCGCGGAGCTGGAAACGGCCCGAGGCGGTGATGCGCGACTGGATGCGGCCCTCGATCAGCTGAAACAGGAACTCTCTGACACCGGTGACATCGAGCTGCGTGCCCGCATGATCACGGAGCGGATGGCCACCTGCCTGCAGGGCAGTCTGCTGGTGCGCCATGCGCCGCCGGCGGTGGCCGACGCCTACTGCGCCACCCGGCTGGCCGGTGACTGGGGCATGAACTACGGCACCCTGCCCCGCGGCGCCGATCTGGATGCCATCCTGACGCGGGCCTGGCCTGTTTGAGTTCCTGAATTACGGGTCGACTTTCGGGGGGCTTCGGGGCGGCCGGTGAGGGGAGCCTCCGATTCCCGGCCGGAACGAAGCCCGCTATCCTGCTCCCAAGTGATCAACACGGGTTCAAGGGGATGACGAACACTATGCGTGCCATGCGACTCCGCCGGGTGGGGCAACCGCTGGTGCTGGAGGAGGTTCCCCGCCCGCAGCCCGGCCCCGGTGAGGTGTTGGTCCGGGTGTTGGCCTGTGGAGTGTGCCGCACCGATCTCCATGTGGTGGACGGGGAACTCACCGAACCGAAGCTGCCCCTGGTCCCTGGCCATGAGATTGTCGGCCGGGTGGATGCGCCGGGTGAGGGCGTCAGCGGCTTCGAAACCGGCGATCTGGTGGGCGTGCCCTGGCTGGGCTGGACCTGCGGGGATTGCGATCATTGCAGGGCTGGCCGTGAGAACCTGTGCGTTCGGGCCGAGTTTACCGGCTACACGAGGAATGGCGGCTACGCCGAGTTCACCGTGGCCGATGCGCGCTATTGCTTTCCGGTCAGCGGCTACTCACCGGAAGCGGCCGCGCCGCTGCTCTGCGCCGGGCTGATCGGCTACCGGTCCTGGCGCATGGCTGGCGGGGAGGAGCCGCGACGGCTGGGGATTTACGGTTTCGGGGCGGCGGCGCACATCCTGGCGCAGGTGGCGGTGGCCAAGGGGCAGGAACTCTACGCTTTCACCCGGCCGGGGGATACTCAGGCCCAGGATTTCGCCCGTCGGCTTGGCGCGGTCTGGGCGGGCGGCGCGGATGAAACTCCACCGTGCCCGCTGGATGCGGCCATCCTGTTCGCTCCGGTGGGTGAACTGGTGCCGACGGCACTATCACATGTGCGGCCCGGCGGACGGGTGGTGAGCGGCGGAATTCACATGTCGGATATCCCGTCCTTTCCCTATCGGCTGCTGTGGGAGGAACGCAGCATCCACTCGGTCGCCAACCTCACCCGTCGGGACGGCGAGGAATTCCTGGCACTGGCGCCGACGGTGCCCGTGGAAACGGAAACACGGGCTTATCCGCTGGCGCAGGCCAACCAGGCGCTGGATGACCTGCGTCACGGGCGGTTTACCGGCGCCGCCGTGCTGATCCCCTGAGCGTGGGTCAACCCTCCAACAGCATGGCCAGCTGACGCGAGCGGGCCACCAGGGCTCCGGTTTCGTCCCAGAGCTCGCCGTCCTCCACCAGCAGGCCATTGTGCAGGTCCTGGGTGTGGAAGCGCGCCGCGATCCAGCCCGGAGCCGGGCGGCGGCGCACCTGCACGGTCAGTTCCAGCGTCGGCACCCAGCCCACGCGCCCCAACAGACTGAACACGGCGGGAGGGAAGGCGTCGGCGAACAACGGCAGGGCGGCGGCATCCGTGGGTCGGCCATCCAGGAAACGCACCCAACCGGCGATCTCGGCCCGACCGGCGGCGCCGGGCTCGGCGTATTCCGGGGCCATGCGCAGTTCCAGGCGGGAGGTGATGGGCAGGTCGATACCCTGATCCTTGCCGCTCCGGCTGGGGCAGTCCTCCGGCCGCGGCAAATCCACCGGCGGCAGGCTGAGCGCCGCGCGTCCGGAATCCGGCGCACCCGAAAGATCGCCGAAGGCGGCCAGGCAGCGCAGCCGTTCCTTGCCGTCCTGGTGCAGCGAGGCGGCTGTGTTCACGGTGCGCCGGCCGCTGCGGACCAGTTCCGTATGGATCTCCGCATCCTGGTCGGCAATGCCGGGGCGCAGGTAATGGGTGGTCACCGTCACCGGATCCTCGCGCCCCGCCAGGCGGGTCATGGCGCGGATCAGGGTCGCGGCGGCGTAGCCGCCATTGGGCTTGTCGCCGATGTTCCAGGCCGGGTACAGATGGGTGCGCCAGCGCCCGGCGCTCAGCTCCTGTACCGCGGTTTCGGTGTCGAATTGCCACTGTGTCATAGCGTTTCCTATTCGATGGAGTGGTCGGTTATCACGCATCCGGCCCGTCCTTGTCCATGATGTGAATGCCCTTGCGGAGCAGCGAGACAGTCGCCTCCGCACCGGCTTCCAGCCCGTTGCGCCGGGCAGCATGGGTGGCCACGTTCAGGCGCAGACTGTCGTCGGTGTGCCGGCAGCGCAGGGTGACCGAGGTCTGTGCCCCCAGGGGCACGCATTCCGCCACCGTGCCGTGTACCGGGTTTTCCCGTTCTCCCAGCGACGGGCGGCCGCGCCGGTGCAACACGATGTCCGAGTCGGGAATGTACCAGCTTACCGTGGTGCCATGGGGCAGTCCGGTGGGCTGTTCCAACTCCAGACGCAGCGCCCCCCAGGCTAGTCGTTCCTCACCGTCGGCGCGCACGATGCTACCGGTGAACACATTGTGCCGCCCCAGCAGCCGCGCCACATGCGGGCTGGCCGGCTGACGGAAAAGCGCATCCGGCGTGTCGGTCTGCAGGCTGCGGCCGTTATGCAACACACAGATGCGATCCGCCAGCCGCACGGCTTCCTGCAGATCGTGGGTGACCAGGATGATGGGAATGCGAATGCTGCGGCGGAGCAGGGCCAGTTCCCGCTGCAGCCGTTCGCGAGTCATCATGTCCACGGCGGAAAAGGGTTCGTCCAGCAGCAGCACGCGTGGGTTGCGGGCCAAGGCCCGGGCTACGGCCACGCGCTGCTGCTGACCGCCGGAGAGTTGTCTGGGGAGCCGCTGCTCCAGTCCATCCAGCCGGACCCGGGACAGCAGTTCCTGGGCCCGTTCCCGGCGCTGGGGCACGCTGCCCTGGTCCATGGCCAGCAGCAGATTGTCCAAGGCGCTGAGATGGGGGAAAAGTGCGTAATCCTGAAACACCAGACCCACGCGGCGCTGTTGTGGTCGTAGGCGGATGCCCTGCTGGGTGCAGGTCCAGGTTTCCGTACCGCAGCGCACGAAGCCGGAACGGGTGCGGTGCAGGCCGGCAATGGCGCGCAGCACCGTGGTTTTTCCGCTGCCCGACGGTCCCACCAGTGCCAGCAACTCGCCACTGTCCACCTCGAGTTGCACGTCCAGGGGGATGGGCCGCGTGGCGCGCAATTCCACGGCAAGTGCGCTAGCGGACACTGACCACCCTCCTCCGGCCGGCCAATCCGTATACCAGGGCAATGGCCACAAACGAGGTGATCAGCAGCAGCAGCGACATCGCGCCCGCGGCTTCCTCGTCAAAGGCCTGGACCCGGTCATAGATGGCGATGGCAATGGTTTTGGTCTCGCCCTCGATAGCGCCGCCCACCATCAGCACCACGCCGAATTCGCCGATGGTGTGCACAAAGGTGAGCACAAAGGCGGAAATCACGCCGGGCCAGACCAGCGGCAGCTCGATGCGCCAGAAGGTGCGCCAGTGGGACAGGCCCGAGCACCAGGCCGCTTCCCGCAGGTGCATGGGCACTGTCTCGAAGGCGCGCTGTACGGGCTGGATGGCGAAGGGCAGATTGAAGATGATCGAGGCCAGCACGATACCGGCAAAGCTGAAGTTCAGGCCCTGGCCGGTCAGGCTTTGCCAGAACTGGCCCATCGGCATGTCGGTGCTGAAGCTCACCAGCAGATAGTAGCCCAGCACCGTGGGGGGCAGCACCAGGGGCAGCGCGATGGCCGCTTCCAGAAAGCCGCGGCCGCGAAAGTGGCTGTAGGCGAGCCAGCGCCCCACCAGCAGCCCGATGGGTATGAGGACCCCCGTGGTCCAGGCTGCCAGTTCCAGCGAAAGGCGAAAGGCCGTCCAGTCCATGGGCGCTCAGTCCTCGTCCGGTGCCACGAAGCCGTAGTCCGCGAGCGTGGCGCGGGCTGCATCCTGCTGCAGATAATCGTAAAAGGCGCGCGCTGTGTCGCCGGCGTTGCGGATCAGCACCATGCGTTGCCGCAGTGGACTGTGCAGATCCTCCGGCACCAAGGCGTACGTGCTGCGCCCGGCGATGCTCGGGGCCAGTGCCAGGGAGTAGGCGACCAGCCCGCCCTGGGTCTCTCCGGACAGCGCGTAGCGCGTGGCCTGGGAGACATTCTCGCCAATGATCAGGTAGGGCCGGATCTGCTCCCAGAGGCCGCTGGTCTGCAGCGCCTCCTTCGCGGCCACGCCATACGGCGCGTGCTCCGGATTCGCAATGGCGAAGCGTGTTATCTCGCCGGCCTCCAGCCGTGCCCGCAGCTGTTCCAGACTGCCGTCCACAATAGCCGCCGGGTCATCGGCTCCGGCCAGAACGACCAGCCGGCCGATGGCGTACAACACCCCGGCATCCTCGGTATGCCCGTCCCGGTGCAGGGCCTCCACGTAGGATTCGTCGGCCGACAGGTACAGCTCGAATGGCGCGCCCTGGGCGATCTGGCGCCGGAAATTACCGCTGGAGCCGAAGCTCAGCCGCACGGTTTTGCCGGTGTCGGCCTGGAACTGCGTCGCGATATCCTGCAGCGCAAACTGCAGATCGGAGGCGGCCGCGACAATGGGCCGATCCGCCTGTGCCGGCAGGCAGATCAGTAAGCCGGCGATGCAGGCGAAAAGCCGCAGAAACCCCGAGCGACGGTTGCAGAACATGGTACCGGATCCCTGTGTCCCGAATGCGGGACATGGTACCACCGTGCCCCGGCGCTGCCTGCTGCGGCGTGTTGCCCCGCCCCGGGCGGCGGGCTAAGGTGGCAACAGTGGTTCACGCATAAACAGAAAAATCACGGGGGAGTCCAGGGCATGCGATCCGGTGCGCAGCCGCTGTTCCATGGCTGGGTTGTCGTGGGCGGGGCGTTTCTCACCATGTTTCTCGGTTTCGGCATCGTCTACAGCTTCGCTGCCTTCATCGATGCCCTGGAGTCCGAGTTCGGCGCCTCGCGCACCGGGGTCTCCCTGGTGTACTCCGTGTCCAGCGCCCTGTATTTCAGCCTCGGTGCGCTGAGCGGCGTGGTGGCGGACCGGCTGGGGCCTCGCGTCATGGTGGGAACCGGCCTGCTGGCCGTGGGTGTCGGGCTGATCGCCGCCAGCCTCGGTGACAGTCTGTTTCTGGTGGGCCTGGCGTTTGCCCTGGGCACGGGTTTGGGCGTGGGCATGAGTTACGTGCCGTCGGTGGGCGCCGTGCAGCACTGGTTCCTGCGCAAGCGCGGGTTTGCCTCCGGACTGGCTGTGGCGGGCATTGGCGTGGGCATGCTGTTGTTGCCGCCGCTGGCCGCGGGGCTGATCGCCCTTTTTGGCTGGCGCATCGCCATGGCAGTGCTCGGTGCGCTGGCGCTGATCGGTGCGGTGGTGGCCACCCTGATGGTGGAATCCTCCCCGGAGCGGCGCGGGCTGGGGCCGGACGGGGATCCACCGCTGCCCGCCGGAACAGCCGGCGAGCCCCTGCCCGGCACGCGCTGGGCGGATGCGGTGCGTTCCCGGCCTTTCAAACTACTCTACCTGGCCTCGTTTCTGGTGGCCCTGGGCCTGTTCATCCCCTTTGTGCATCTTGTGCCCTATGCGCAGGGCGAAGGCCTGGGCCGGACCCAGGCTGTGCTGCTGCTGAGCCTGATCGGGGTGGGCAGCACGGCGGGACGCTTCGTCCTCGGGGGTATTGCTGACCGTGTGGGGCGGCGGCCGGCACTGGGCGGCATGCTGCTGGGGCTGGCGATCATGATGGGCTTCTGGGCCGTGGCGTCGGGGTTCTGGAGCCTGGCCGCCTTCGCCGTGATTTACGGCATGTGCTACGGGGGGTTCGTCGCGCTGCTGCCGGCACTGACCATGGACTACTTCGGTGCACGCAGTGTCTCCGGCCTGATCGGCGCGCTCTACACCAGTGTGGCGGTGGGTACTTTCGCCGGACCGGCGCTGGCCGGCGTGGCCTACGACCTGTTTCAGGACTACACGCTCCCCATCGTGCTGGCGGCGGTGGCCAACGTACTGGCGGCTGCCTGCGTTGCCATGCTGGCTGACCCGGTGCACTGGCGCTCTGAGGCCACGGGTCAGGCCTGACCGGCGCTGGGGCTCACTTGACGCGGTTGGCGGGTGCCGCCATTATCCGGACGGACCAGTCCGTCAATGCGATTCCGGGTAGCCATGACGATCATCCACGGTGCACAGAAAACGCCCCGCGTGCGCAAGGCGGCGGCTGAGCGGGAAGCCGAGATTCTGGCGGCGGCCACCACCGTGTTCGCGCGCGAGGGTTACCGGTCAGCGGATGTGCAGCGGGTTGCCGATCTGGCGGGCGTCGGCAAGGGAACGGTGTATCGGTATTTCCCGACCAAGGAAGCCCTGTTCCGCGCAGCGCTCAAGCGCTGTCTCGACCGGCTTCGGGCCTGCAGTGAGGCCGCGCGTGCGGGCGCGGATGATCCGCTGGCGCAACTGAGGGCTGTGCTGCGGGCCTATTTCGGCTTCTTTGACGATAACCCGGAAGCCATCGAACTGTTCATCCAAGAACGGGCGGAATTGCCGGGCGACGGCGCTTCCCTGTATTTCGTGTATTTCGAGGCTCATCATCAGGAATGGGAAGGCATGATCATCGGGTTGCAGGAGAACGGTGTCCTGCGACGATTGCCGCCCCGCACGATCCTTGAGCTTTTGAATGACATGGCCTACGGCGCGGTCGTTTCCAGCACGCTGTCGCTCAACCGCGCCCCGCTGCGTGAGCGCGCCGATCTGATCATCGATATTTTCCTCAACGGGCTTGCCGTGCGGCGATCGCAGCACAGTGCCTGATTACCGACGCCCTGCGTTCAGGCCGGGCCCATCCAGCAGCATGAACTGGAGTGCATTCATGACACAGGCAACCAGTGGCCGATCGGCATTTTCCGGTGTTCTCCTTGTGGCCGCGATGCTGCTTGTCGGCTGCGGCACCGAGCCGGGAGGCAATGGCGAGCAGGAAAGTCCGGCACCGCGGGTGACGGTGGCAACGGTGGAGACGCAGGACGTACGGGTTCAGGGTGAGTACGCGGGACGGGTCCGTGGCTCCCGCGAGGTGGAGGTGCGTGCCCGCGTTGAGGGTCTGCTTGAGGAACGGCTGTACACCGAAGGTCAGTTGGTGGAGGAAGGCGATGCCCTGTTCCGTATCGATCCGGAGCCCTACGAGATCGCCGTCCGCAGTGCCGAGGCGGAACGGGCCGATACCGCGGCAAGTCTCGCCCAGGCAGAACGGGAGTGGGAGCGCATTGCCGGCCTGTATCAGCGGGATGCGGTCAGCCGCCGGGAGCGGGATCAGGCGGAAACGAACCGGCAACTGGCCGAGGCGCGGCTCTCGCTGGCCGATGCCGCCCTCGCCGATGCCCGCCGTAACCTGCGTTATACCGAAGTGACGGCGCCGGTGTCCGGCGCCACGGATCTGGAGAGTCTGCCGGAAGGCAGCCTGATTGAACGCGGCACGCTGCTCACCACCGTCACGCGCCATGATCCGGTCCACGTCCGCTTCGCGCTGCCGGAAACGGATGCGGGCATCCAGCGTCTGGCCCGCCGCGCCATGGGGCGTGGCCAGGATGAGGTGCAGCCGTACACGGCACAGGTGATTCTGCCCGGCGGTGAACCCTACGAACGCGAGGGGGAGGTGGATTTCACCGCTAGCACCATCAACCCGCGCACCGGGACGGTATCCGCCCGGGCGGTGTTTGAAAACCCGGATGGCGATCTGGTTCCAGGCCAGTTCGTCCGTGTGCGTCTGCTCCTGGAGGAACTGGAAGACGTGTTCCTCATCGACCAGCGCGCCGTGGGTGAGGGCCGGGATGGCCCGCAGGTCTTCGTGGTGGACGATGACGCTGTGGCGCACGTGCGCACCGTGCGGCTCGGCCCGGTGGTGGATCGCCGGCAGGTGGTGCTGGAAGGGCTGGAAGCCGGTGACCGGCTGGTGGTGAACGGCATGGCCGGCCTGGAGGATGGCGCCTCTGTTGATGCCGCCGAGGCCGACGAGGAGTCCTGACATGCTGCGCTTTTTCATCGATCGGCCGATTTTCTCCTCGGTGATTTCGTTCATCATCGTTCTGGCCGGGTTGGCCGCGCTGAACAACCTGCCGGTGGAGCAGTATCCCGACGTGGTGCCGCCGCAGATCGTGGTGCAGGCCAACTATCCGGGTGCGAGTTCCGAGGTGCTGGCGGAGTCGGTGGCGGCTCCGTTGGAGCAGGAGATCAACGGCGTGGACGACATGATTTACATGGAGTCCACCAGTACCGATGCGGGGTTCCTGCAGATATCGGTGTCTTTCGAGATGGGAACCGACCCGGATCAGGCGGCTATCAACGTCAATAACCGGGTGCAGGCCGCCCTGCCGCGACTGCCGCAACAGGTACGTGATCAGGGCGTACGGGTTGAGGCGCGGTCCACCAACATCCTGATGGTGCCAGTGCTGAGTTCGCCGGATGGCCGCTATGATTCCCTGTTCATCAGCAACTATGCGCTGCTCAACGTGCTGGATGAGCTGGTGCGTTTGCCCGGCGTGGGTGATGCGCGGCTGTTCGGGGCCCAGGACTACTCCATGCGCGTCTGGCTGCGGCCGGACAAGTTGGCCCAGTTCGAACTCACACCCTCGGATGTGGCCGCTGCACTGCGCGAGCAGAACGCCCAGTTCGCCGCCGGCCGCATCGGAGCGGAGCCGGCGCCGGAGGAGCAGGCCTTTACCTTCACCGTGACCACCGACGGTCAGCTGGAGAGCCCGGAAGCCTTCGAAGAGATCATCCTGCGGTCCGAAGGCGACGGCAGCACGCTGCGACTGGGTGATGTGGCGCGGGTCAGCCTGGGCGCCCAGCGCTACGAGTTTTCAGCCACGTACAACGGCGAGCCCACGGTGCCGTTGGGTATCTACTTGCAACCTGGCGCCAACGCGCTGGACACCGCCCGCGAGGTACGCGCAGCGCTGGCCGATGTGTCCGACCGTTTCCCGGATGGCCTGGAATACACGGTGGCCTATGACACCACGGAATTCGTCGAGATTTCCGTGCGCGAGGTGTTCATCACGCTGCTGATCGCCGTGGCGCTGGTCATCCTGGTGACGTTCCTGTTCCTGCAACATCTGCGGGCGACGCTGATCCCCGTGGTGGCGATTCCGGTGTCTTTGATCGGCACCTTCGCCGGCATGCAGTTGATGGGTTTCTCGGTCAACCTGCTAACCCTGTTCGGCCTGGTGCTGGCCATCGGCATCGTTGTGGACAACGCCATTATCGTCATGGAGAACGTGGAACGACTGATGGCGGAGAAGGGGTTGAAGGCGCGGGAAGCCTCCATAGAGACCATGCAGCAGGTCGCCGGCGCCGTGGTGGCCTCCACGCTGGTGCTGGTGGCGGTGTTCGCACCCGTGGCCTTCTTGGGCGGACTCTCCGGCGAGCTTTACCGGCAGTTCGCGGTCACCATTGCCGTTTCGGTGGTGGTCTCGGGCGTGGTGGCGCTGACCCTGACGCCGGCCATGTGTGCCCTGTTGCTGGACAAACAGAAGCACACCGTGGCGTGGCCGTTCGCCGTGTTCAATCGTGCATTCAATGCCCTCACCCGCGGTTTTGTGGCGACGGTGGGGCTGTTGCTGCGTTTCCGCAAGGTGGGTGTGGTGCTGTTTCTGCTGTTCTGTGGCACCGCGGTGTTTCTGATGGAGCGGATGCCTTCCGGCCTGGTGCCGCAGGAAGACCAGGGTGTGGCGCTGGTGGTGGGGCAGCTACCCCCGGTTTCGGCCCTGGGCCGCTCGGAGCAGGTACGGGATGACCTGGCCGATCGCCTGCGTGAGATCGACGAGATCGAACGGTTCACCGCCTTTGCCGGCTTTGACATCATCGCCTCCTCGCTTCGGTCCAACGCCATTATCGGCTTCGCCAACCTGAGCGACTGGTCCGAGCGCCCTGATCCCGCTCAGCATGCCTCAGCCGTCGTGGGAAAGATCATGGGGGTCGGGGCCGGCATGCAGGAAGCCAACGTGTTCGCCTTCACCCCGCCGCCGATTCAGGGACTGTCTCTCACCGGCGGTGTGGAAGGCTATCTGCAGGTCCGCGGCGAGACCACCACGGATGAGGTGGAAGCCCTCGCACAGCAGGTGGTGGAGGCCGCCAATGAGCGGCCGGAACTGACCAATGTGCAGGCCACGCTGGACACCGGCATCCCCCGCTACAGCGCCACCGTGGACCGGGAAAAGGCCCGGGCGCTGGATGTGCCCATCGACAGCATTTTCGAGACCATGCAGAGCACGTTCGGGTCACTGTATATCAATGATTTCACCTACCAGGGGCGCCTGTGGCAGGTGAACATGCAGTCGGAGGCCGAGTTCCGCAGTCAGGCGCAGGACCTGCGGCATGTCTTCGTCCGCTCCGGTTCGGGTGAGATGGTGTCGGTGGATTCGCTGGTGACGCTGAAGCGGGGCAGTGGCGCCGATATCATCAATCGCTTCAACATCTACCAGTCGGCCCGCCTGCTCGCGGATCCAGCGCCCGGTTTCACCACCGGGCAGGCACGCGAAGCCATGGAGGAGGTTGTCGCCGGTCTGGGCAGCGAGACCCAGACCACGCTGGGCTGGATCGGCGAAGCCTATCAGTTGCAGGCCGCCTCCGGTGCCGGTGGTGCTGCCTTCGGGCTGGGGCTGCTGATGGTGTTCCTGATTCTGGCGGCGCAGTACGAGCGCCTCACCTTGCCGCTGGCCGTGGCCACGGCGGTGCCCTTCGGCGTATTGGGTGCGGCGCTGGCGGCGACCTTGCGCGGCTTCCCCAACGACATCTATTTCCAGGTGGGGCTGCTGGTGCTGATCGGTCTGGCGGCGAAAAACGCCATTCTGATCGTCGAGTTCGCAGCCCAGAACCGACGGGCGGGCATGAGCTCCACCGACGCCGCCATGGCCGCGGCGCGGCAGCGTTTCCGGGCCATCATCATGACTGCGATGACCTTCATCATCGGCACGCTGCCGCTGGTGTTTGCCACCGGCGCCGGCGCAGCCAGCCGGCAGGAGATCGGCACGGTCGTGGTGGGGGGTATGATCGCCGCGAGCACCCTGGCGCTGCTGTTCGTGCCCTTGTTCTACAAGCTCTTTGATGATCTGGCCACCTGGCGCCAGAATCGCCGCCAGGCGAAGGAGGCCAATGATGCGTAAGTGGGGGGTGATCGCCGTCAGCGCGCTGTTCCTTGCCGGTTGCGCGGTGGGGCCGGACTACCAGCGCCCGGAGCTGGATCTGCCCGAGGACTGGCCCGAGCATGTGCTGCTTAGTGAGGACGAGCAACAGGCCTGGCAGGACTGGTGGACACGGTACCAGGACCCGCAGCTGGATGCTCTGGTGGAGCTGGCGCTGGACCATAATCTGGATGTCCGGCTGCAGGTGCAGCGCATTCAGGAATCCCGCGCCCGGCTGGGCCTGGTGGATGCCAATCGCCTGCCTACGCTGGACGCCCAGGCGGAGGCGGCGCGGGAACGCCAACCGGCCGCCGCCGCGCCCGCCTCGGGTGCCGGAGGCACCGGCAATCTGTTTTCCATCACCGGCGCACTGGGCTACGAGCTGGATCTGTGGGGGCGTCTGGCGCGTCAGCAGGAAGTGGCCGAGGCCTTTCTGGAGCAATCCCGGTTCAGTCATGAGGCTGTGCGGCTGAACGTGGTGGCGGACGTGGTGGCCACCTACGTGAACCTCCGCAGTGCGCAGGAGCAGTTGGCGATTACCGAACGCACGCTGGAGTCCCGTGAACGCACCTTCGACCTGGAGCGGATTCGCCATGAGGACGGGGAAACCGATGCGTTGACCCTCCGCCAGGCGGCTTCGGAGCTGGAAACCACCCGGGCACGGATTCCCCCGCTGCGCCAGGAGGTACTGACCCTGGAAGGAGCGCTGGCCGTGCTGTTGGGGATGGGACCAGGCGAACTGCTCGGCGAACTGGACTTCGGTGACAGCCGCCTTGCCGATTTGGAGTTGCCGGATCAGGTGCCCGCCGTCATGCCGTCGGAACTGCTGCGCCGCCGCCCTGATATCCGCGCGGCGGAGGCCGAGTTGATGGCGTCCACCGCGGAAATCGGTGTCGCTGAGGCCGACCGGCTTCCCAGACTGAACCTGATGGGGTTCCTCGGCACGGCCGCCACCGATACCAGCGATCTGTTCAGCGGGCCGGCGCAAACCTGGGGGCTGGGCGCCTCGGTGGCCGGGCCGCTGATTGATTTTGGCCGCGGCCGTGCGCGGGTGGATACAGCGGAAGCCCTGCGCGATCAGGCGGAAACCCGCTATGCCATCACTGTGACCCAGGCGTTCCGCGAGGTCCGGGATGCCCTGGTGCTGTACCAGGCCACCGACGAGCGCGTGGGGGCCATCCGGCGGCAGGTGCAGGCCATCGAGGAGACGCGCGATCTGGCGCAGATCCGCTACGAGGAAGGCTTTACCGGTTTCATCGAACTGCTGGACGCCGAACGCGCCCTGCTGGATGCGGAACTGGCCCTGAGCGAGGCCCTGCGGGATCGCCTCGGGGCGACGGCCACACTGTTCAAGGCTATGGGCGGCGGATGGACGGATGGGCACCCTGAACTGGGCGCAACAGAGGCGCTCCAGGATGGTTGACCGTCGGGGCCTGGTGTCCCTGTTGTTCCGCACCGTTGCCCTGTCCGCCGTTCTGTTGCTGACGGGTCAGGCCGCGGCGTCAGACTCGCGTGAGGCCATGGCGGCCATGCAGATGCCGGAGGGCGCCTGGCGCGTCGCCGCGGGCGCCGGGGTGGGTCTGTTTCCGGAGTATTCCGGCGCCTCCACCTACCGCACGCTGCCGCTTCCCTTCATTGACGTGGCCTGGGGCAACCGAGTCCGGATCAATCCGGCGCAGGGCGTCCGCCTGGACGTGCTGCCCGGACGACGCTGGGACGGCGGACCGGTGATCCGCTACCTGGGCGGGCGCTCAGCGCGCGGCGCCATTTCGGATCTGGACACCGTGCGGGGCGGGGCCGCGGCCGGTGCCTATCTACGGTATTCCCTGGGTCCGATCCAGCTGCGTGCCGAGGCGGTCAGCCCGTTTACCGGCGACACCTCCGGCACGCGGGTCTCCTTCGGTGCGAACTGGCGCGGGCTGCTGGGGCCGCGGGCGTTTTACGCTGTTGGTCCGTCTGCGGTGTGGGACAGCAGCAACCGGGCCGATCGGCTATACGGTCTGTCAGAGGCGGACGCCGATCTGCTCGGAGTTGCTCCGCATGAGGCGGGCAGCGGCGTCGTCAGCGTCAGGCTGAGCGGCACCCTAGTGTGGATGATTGATCGCAACTGGAGCCTGACCAGTTTCGTTCTCGCGGGGAGACTGGTGGATGATGCGGCGGCGAGCCCCATCGTTGACGACCTGGGCAATCGGAACCAGGGACTGGTGGGCCTGATCGGCCTCTACCGCTTCTGAAACGAGGAGTGAGGGATGAGCCAGCCTGGAATGCGCTGGCCAGTGCCGATTTTTTCTGCGCTTGCGCTGCTTGTGGCTTGCGTGCCCGCCCAGGCCCTGGAGGTTGGGGTGCGGATCGGCACGAATCTGCGCGGAGCGCAGGGCGTGGATTCACAGGAAGTCTACGTGCGCGCGCCACTTCCGTACGCGGTCGGTCAGCCGCAGGGTTGGCACCTGCGCAGCTACCTGGAAGCCAACGCCGGGCGGTTGGTCACCCGCGCTGATTCCCTGGCCTATGGGGGCGTCGCCGGTGCCCTTTGGCTCAACAGTCCTGCCTCGCCGCTGAGCCTCGGTGCCGGCACCGGTCCGACCTACCTGTCGCAAGCCACGCTGGGGCATCGGGATTTTGGGGGACACTGGCAGTTCACAAGCCATGCCGTCGTCCGGTTGGCGTTCACGCCGGCGGTGAGCCTCGCCTATCGGGTGCAGCATACGACCAATGCGGGTCGCTACTCGCCCAACGATGGGATCGACATCCATGCGGTGGAACTGCGGTTGCGATTCTGATCCTTCCGGATGAACAGAAATGGCATCGCCAGGTCCGGGATCAGGAGAGCTTGCTAACCTTGATGGAGAGTCTCCGACCAAGGTGGTAGCAACGGAAGGGAGGCGTTATGCGTATCGGGGTTCCCAGGGAGATCAAGCCGCTGGAGGGGCGCGTCGCGCTGATACCAGCAGCCTGCAGTGACTTGGTTCGTGCCGGACACACAGTCTACGTTCAGGCCGGGGCGGGCGAGAAAAGCGCCTTCAGCGACGCGGAATTTGCCGCGGTCGGCGCAGAGTTGGTGCCGGATGCCGCCACCCTGTATTCAAAGGCCGAATTGGTGGTCAAGGTCAAGGAGCCCGTGGACGGGGATCTGCGGCACCTGCACGCCGACCACCGGCTGTTCTGTTTTCTGCACTTGGCCGCGGAGCCGGCGCTGAGGCGCAGGCTGCTGGACATCGGGCTTACTGCGGTCGGCTTCGAGACGGTGGAAGAGAACGACGGCAGCCTGCCGCTGCTTGCCCCCATGAGCCTGATCGCAGGCAGCCTTGCTGTGCAGATCGGTGCCCACCTGTTGCACCAACCCCAGGGCGGCAAGGGCGTATTGCTCGGCGGGTTGCCGGCAGCTCCCAGGGGTCACGTGGTGGTGCTGGGTTCGGGCGTAGCGGGCGGTAATTCAGCCAGGCTGGCCGCCAGCATGGGGGCGCGGGTCACCGCGTTCGACAAGCGGATGGATCGCATGAGCGCCATGATGAACGCCGCACCCAACGTCACCGCCCTTTACCCTTACAGCGACGTGGTGGCCGAGATGCTCAGCACCGCCGATCTGGTCATTGGTGCCGTGCTGGTCACCGGAAGCCGCACCCCCCGGCTCGTCACTCGGGACATGGTGGCATCCATGGAGCCGGGTAGCGTTATCGTGGATGTCTCGGTGGATCAAGGCGGCTGCGTGGAAACCACCCATCCCACCACCTATGCCGATCCCACCTATCAGCAGCTCGGGGTCACCCACTTCGCCGTCACCAACATGCCGGGTGGCGTGCCGCGCACCGCCAGCCACGCCCTGTCCGCGGCGATACTTCCCTACGTGCAGCAGATCGCGGAGCCCGAGTGGCAGGACCACCCGCCGTTGGCCCGTGGGGTGAATGTCAGCGACGGCGAGCTCGTGCACCCGGCTCTGCGGTAGTGCTTCCTGGTTGGCGGGCCAGCTCCCGCGAACGGTGGCGGCAGGAGGCTGGGAGACTGTCCACACTCCTCGGCTGCCGTGTCCCGCGTCACGTCGTCGTCAAGCACTCCGGCAGACAGTCGCGCATGGCGCGAGGCACGACATCCAGCTCGGCGAAGGTACCGACCGCTTCGCTGACGCAGTTGTCCTGCTGCATCAAGATCACCTGGTCGCGGGTCAGCGGCGGGTTGGGCAGAACCGAGGCGGCCAGCGCCACAAGGTGCCACAGTGGAAAGGGAACCGGCAGCAGCGGACGGCGTCGTTCCAGGTACGTCAGCAGCAGGGTGAGGATATCTCGGTAGCGGATCACGTCGGGCCCGCCCAGCTCGTAGATCCGCCAATGGGGTGGGTTGCCGCCCAGCAGGCGGACCACGGCACGTGCCACATCCACCACATGGACCGGTTGCAGGAGGGTATCTCCGCGGCCGAACAGCGGAATCACCGGCAGGCGGGTGAGTTCGGCCAAGTTGCTCAGAAAGGCGTCCCGGGGGCCGAAAAGCACGCTGGGGCGCACAATGACCGCCTTGGGGAACTCCGCAATGACTTCCGCTTCGCCCCGGGCCCTGGCCCGTACATAGGGCGAGCGGGAGCGTGAATCGCTGCCGATCCCGGAGATATGCACCAGCCGTTTGATGCCGGCCGCCGTGGCCAGGCGGGCGAGCCGGCCGGCCCCCTCGACATGAATCTCGTCGAAGCGGGTCTTGCGGCCCTGCACGTACAGACTCACTGCGTTCACGACACCGCCGGCGCCGTCCAGGGCATCGGCCACGCTGGCCTCGTCACGGATGTCGGCGCTGACCAGTGACAGCGGGTCACTCTCCTTAACCCACGCTGGCAGGGTAGGCTGGCGGGCGGCGATACGCACCGCGTGGCCGGCACCCAGCAGCTCGTGCACAATGGCGCTACCGAGAAAGCCGGAGCCGCCGAACACCGTGATCGGGTCGTTGGGCATGGACCTCACCCGTCGAGCGTGCTGGCGTATAACTAATTGCCAGCGGAAAACGGAATGCGTACATGTGGCATCTCCGCACGCGTTGGCACCGGGCGCCAGACGCAACCATAAAACGCGTTGCCGGGATCCGATCCGGGCACCGCGACCAGACCGGGGAGCTACTTCTCCTTCAACAGAGACTTGAGATCGGCGAACGGTGAATGCTTCGCCGTAGTGCTGGTATCGCTCGCGGACCCCTTACCGACGTGCGCCTCAATCTGGCGCTGGTGCTCATTGTCGTGGCAATAGATGCACAGCAACTCCCAGTTGCTGCCGTCCGGAGGGTTGTTGTCATGATTGTGGTCACGGTGATGTACCGTCAACTCGTGCAGGTTGTCGCGCGAGAACTCACGGGCGCACCGGCCACAGATCCACGGGTACATCTTCAGCGCGCGCTCGCGGTAGCCCTGCCC
>SLCE01000111.1 GCA_007125985.1 Ectothiorhodospiraceae bacterium
ATTTAAAAGAAGGTGAAATATTAATAACTTATGGAACTGATTTTGATTTTATGAATGCAATTGTAAAATCAAGTGCCATCGTGACTGAAGAAGGCGGGATACTGAGCCATGCTTCGGTAATCAGTCATCAGCTCTGTGCCAGATTTGCCGGTTTATCCGTGACCGGGCAATAGAGGAACCACCGGGCTGACCCAGGGCTGGCACTCAACAGGTGGTTTATGCCCCGCACGTTTCAGCGGTTATTCAACATACGGCGGGAGGAAGTGCTGCCGGTGGTTCTGGCGGCGTTTTTCTTTTTTTGCGTGCTGACGGCGCTGATGCTACTGCGCCCTGCGCGCGAGGCGCTGGGGCTGCAGCGCGGTGTGGAGGTGGTCCGCTGGCTGTTCATGGGTACGGCGGTCATCACGCTTCTTGTGAATCCGGTGTTCGGCCTATTGGTCAGCCGGCTGCCGCGCATGCAGTTCATTTCCGCCACCTATCTCTTCTTTGCCGCCAGTCTGCTCGGTTTTTACGCAGTGATGGTGTTCGCGCCGGAGGCTATCGGCATCACCAGCGGGCAGGTGTTCTACGTCTGGTTCAGCGTGTTCAACCTGTTCATCACCATGGTCTTCTGGGCACTGATGGCGGACCGTTTCACGCTGGAGCAAGGCAAGCGCTTCTTCGGCATGATCGCGGTGGGCGGCACCCTGGGGGCGATCTTCGGGCCGTGGCTGGCATCGCTGTGGGCCGGCGTCATCGGCACGCCTGGCCTGCTGCTGGTGGCCATCGGCTTTCTGCTGCTGGCGTTGTGCGCGGCCTGGGCGCTCACTCGGGTACAGCCCGAGCGGCCGGCAGCGGAACGCAACGCTGACACCGTGGAGGGCATCATCGGCGGCAGTGCCTGGGCCGGGTTCCGCGCGGTGTTCCAGTCCCGTTATCTGATGGGTATCGCCGGTTACGTGATCATCCTCGCCATCATGGCTACTTTCATCTATTTCACCCGGCTGCAGATGGTTGCGGCCATGGAGCAGGAACTGGATGCGCGCACCACGCTGTTCGCCTATATCGACCTGATCACCCAGGTGGCGACGTTGGTGATGCAGGCACTGATTGCCGGCCATCTGATGAAGCGGGTGGGGGTGCCCATCACGCTGGCGCTGCTGCCGGCCACCGCTGCCATGGGCTTCATGGGGCTGGCGATTGTGGGGTCGCTGGCGGCGCTGATCGTGCTTGAGGCCAGCTTCCGTGCCGTGCAGCGGGCACTGATGCGGCCCGCGCGAGAGACCCTGTATACCGTGGTCAGCCGCGAGGACAAGTACAAGGCCAAGGCCTTTATCGATACCTTCGTCTATCGTGGTGGGGATGTGGTGGGCGCCCAGGTGGAGGGTCTGCTGGGGCGTCTTGGCATGGCTTTGGCCGGCGTGGCCAGCGTGGCAGTGCCGCTGGCCTTGGTCTGGGCCCTGCTGGGGTTATGGCTGGGGCGGGCACAGGCGCGCATTGCAATGGCCGGTGGGGCGACGGGCGCCCGTGCCGGGTTGGGTAACGAGTTGTCCGTGAAGAGGATTGCACCATGATGACGCGACGCGAGTACCTGAGGCTACTGCTGGCGGCGGGAGTGTCCCTCACCCTGAAACCGGGCTTGATCGCAGCCGGGTCTGATGAAAAATTGCCGCTGATCACCCGAGCCATTCCTGCGTCCGGGGAGCGGCTACCGGTCGTGGGGCTGGGCAGTTCCGCGACCTTTTCACGAGTGGCTGGCGAGGGTGATAACGAGCGACTGGGCGAAGTCCTGGGCGCGCTGGTGGAACAGGGTGGAAGCGTGTTCGACACCGCGCCGTCCTACGGAGCGTCAGAGCGGGTGGCCGGAGAGATTGCCCAGGCGCAAGGGCTGACCGACAAACTGTTCTGGGCCACGAAACTGAATGTGGCGGGGAGGGGCGGTGGCAGCGCCGACCCAGAGGCCGCCTGGCAGCAGATCGAGCGCTCTTTCGCGTATGCCCACAAGTCACCCATCGATCTCATTCAGGTGCACAATCTGGGCGATGTCCCCACCCAACTGGGTATCCTCAAGGCGCTGCGTGAGGAGGGCCGCGTGAGGTATATCGGTGTGACCACCACGTTCCCGCGCCAGTACGGGGAACTGGAGGAAATCATGCGCCGTGAGCCGCTGGATTTCATCGGCATCGATTACGCGGTGGACAACCGCACCATGGAGGAGCGCATCCTGCCGCTGGCCGAGGATCGCGGAATCGGGGTGCTGGTATACGCGCCGTTCGGGCGTCAACGCCTCTGGGAGCGGGTGGACGGCCAGCCTGTGCCGGACTGGGCCGAGGAGTTCAACGCCCATACCTGGGCGCAGTTTTTCCTCAAGTTCGTGGTTTCGCACCCCACGGTCACCGCCGCCACGCCGGCCACCAGCCGCGGACGGCACATGGTAGACAACATGGGGGCGGCCCACGGCGCTTTGCCGGATGCTGAGATGCGCCAGCGCATGGTGCGCCATATCGAATCGCTATAACGCCAGCGGTGCGGCTTACGACGGTGGGGTATGTCAGCGCTGTTGGGAAAGGTGAGCAAATCCCGCCTGTGCCGGATGGTGTACAGGGACAAGTGGAACGCTTCTCAACTGATGATAGATTCTCCAGGCCGGCAACGGAGTTCCTTGGGGCAATGCGAGAATCATCATGGACGCCAGTGGATACGAACAATGGTATGCCACACCGCGTGGGCGCTGGATTGGTGAGCGGGAGCTTACGCTGATTCACCGTCTGCTGGCGCCCCGACCGGAGGAATCCCTGCTGGATGTGGGCTGTGGGACTGGCTATTTCACCCGTGGGCTGGCCGCAGGGCTGACCGGGCCGATCTATGGGTTGGATATCGCCACGGACTGGGTGGCTTACGCACAGCAGCACCACGCCGCAGGCATTCAATGGCTGGCGGGTGATGCCCGGGCTTTGCCGATCCGCGATGACAGCGTTGATCTTGCTATCTCTATTACGGCTCTATGTTTCGTCGATGAGGAGCGTCGCGCCGTGCGTGAACTGGTGCGGACTGCCCGGCGCCGGGTTGCCATCGGCCTGCTGAATCGTCGTAGCCTGCTGTGGTGGCAGAAGGGCCGCCATGGTGGTAGTGGGGCCTATACCGGCGCACGGTGGCATTCTCCGCGGGACGCGTTAGCGCTTTTCCAGGGGTTGCCGGTGCGCAACGTCCGAATGCAGTCCGCCATCTGGTTGCCGGGCGGTGGTGGGTTCGCCCGGTGGAGCGAGACATTATGGCTACGACGGCTGCACGCTGGGGCGTTCCTGCTCGTAGTGGCAGACGTTGCCTCGTGAAAGGGTCAGCTTTCCCTATGTACAGTAGCCGCGTTTGCATGCCGCCGCGCGAAGGCTTGGGTGACACTACGCGTTGGCACTGAGCCGCTGCCAGGCCTCAATCAGCGCCTGTGCTGCCCTATCGATCTCTGAAGCTGTGGTCTCCCAACCCACGGAGAGCCGGACGGCACCCTGTGCACGGTCTGCATCCAGCCCCATCGCCCCAAGCACACCGCTGGGGGCGGCTGAGCCGGAGTGGCACGCTGAACCCACGGACGCCATCACCACACCGCTGGCCATATCCAGCAGTGCCTGGCCGGATACGCCCGGGAAAGAGACGTGCAGTGTGTTGGGCAAGCGATGTTCGGGGTGCCCATTCAGCAACAGGCCTGGAACGCCCGCGCGAAGCGCCGCATGGAGTTGATCCCGGTGCTTTGTCAGCCGATTGTCCGCACCGCCCAGGTGGCGGCTTGCCAGTTCGGCCGCCACCCCGAGGCCGACGATGGCAGGCACATTCTCGGTGCCGGGACGTAGACCTTGCTCGTGCCCTGCGCCGTGCGTGATGCGCTGTATGCGCGTTCCAGGCCGCACGTAAAGTGCGCCGACCCCTTTGCTGGCGCGGAACTTGTGGCCTGCAATCGTCAGCAGATCCACTCCCAGGGAATCCACGTCCACCGGAATTTTGCCAACCGCCTGGGCGGCATCCGTGTGGAACAGAATGCCGCTGTCACGAAGCACCCGGCCAATATCGGCGATGGGTTGCACCGTACCGACTTCGTTATTGGCCAGCATCACGGAAACCAGGACTGTATTCGGGCAGAGCGCATCAGCCACCTGTTGCGCTGAAACGCGACCAGTCGTGTCCACGGGTAGCACAGTCAGGCGCCATCCCTGCGTTTCCAGGTGGCGGGCAGGGGCCGTGACCGCGGGATGCTCAACGGCGCTGATGATCAGATGGCCGGGTTCGCTCCTGGAGGCAGCCACGCCTAGCAAGGCGAGATTGTTGGACTCGGTGGCGCAACCGGTGAACACGATCGCCGACGACCGGGCGCCGACCAAATCCGCCACCTGCCCGCGGGCGAAGTCCATCCGGTTGGCCGCATCCTTCCCATTGGCATAGCCCGAGGACGGGTTGCCATAGACATGGCGCAGGGCCTCGGCCATTGCGTCGACTACATCCGGCGCCACCGGCGTGGTGGCGTTGTAGTCCAGATAAACAGGGTTGTTCACACAGGGCTCCTACTAGCCGCCCGTCGCTTTGCGCTGGGCAAACCGATGGCCAAGCGA
>SLCE01000080.1 GCA_007125985.1 Ectothiorhodospiraceae bacterium
ACGACCACGGCCACAGCGACGACCACGGCCACAGCGACGACCACGGCCACAGCGACGACCACGGCCACAGCGACGACCACGGCCACAGCGACGACCACGGCCACCAACATGACTAAAGCAATCTCTGGAGATCACATGATCAGGAAAATCGCATCCGCGGCAACACTAATTGCCTCCGCGTGGGCCTGGACACCAGCAGTGGCATGGCACCACGAGGGGCATCGTGACTTCTGGGATGCCGGCTGGGGCTGGGGTCACATGTTTGTTGGCGCCATCGGCATGATCCTGTTCTGGGCCATCGTCATCTCCCTGGTGGTTTTCCTGGTTCGCCGGCTTGGCGGCGGGCGTAACACGACAGCGTCCGAACAGGAGCGCCCGACAGCGCTGGATATTCTCAAGGAGCGTTATGCGAAGGGAGAAATCGACCGCGACGAGTATGAACAACGCAGGCGCGATCTGGAGCGTTGATCATTCTGCACGGCATGCTCCGTCCTGAGCACACAATCAAACCAGTGGACCTCGCCCCCGCTCAATTCCCCAAACGAGCCGCGGTTCCGGCCTGCGGCCGGATCGGTGGCAAACGCCTGCGGCGTTTACCCCCCTACGTCCGACTCACCTCCGGACACCGAACCTCGGGCGTAGGGGAGTAACCGCGCAGCGGTTGCTACCATCGCGCGGCAGCGCGAATTGATGCCAGGCCGCGCCCGCTCACTCGTAGCGGGCAAATACCGTGGTGTCACCGCGGCGGTCCACCGCCAGCACGTCGAAGCCGCTGAACGTGTCCCCCTCAATCATCCCAGGTGAATTCTGCGGCATACCCGGCGCGGTCAGGCCGATGACATCGGGCTGTTCCTCAAGCAACCGTGCGATGGCATCCGCCGGCACGTGCCCTTCGATCAGGTACCCATCCACAAAGGTGGTGTGACAGGACGCCAGCCCCGCATCCAGACCGGCCTCTTCCTTGAGTTGAAAGAGTTCGGCATGTTCCACGTTCTTGGCCGTGACTTCGAAACCCGCCTGCTTGGCATGATCCACCCAACCGTCGCAGCAGCCGCAGTACTCGGTCTTGTAAACAGTCACTTCGGTCGCGAGCGCCGATGTGATCCCACCCAGTAGCAGCCCGGCGCTGACAAACAGCGGCATGGTCAGTCCGTTTCCAATTTTCTTTCGCATGGTCATTTTCCCATCAAACTGTTGTTCGTGACGTCTGGCGCGGCAGCAAGGCTGCCACGCCAGTCGTTTATCCATGTCAGCGGTTCATCATTCCGGAGCCCCGGTGACCGCCCATGTGGTCACCCCGCTCTCCAGGACCCTGCATGCGCTCATGCATCTGCTCCCGCCCCTCACGGAGCTGGTCACGCTGCTCATCGGTGAGCATGTCCTGCATGCTATTCCGGAAACGGATACGGTCGGCCATCATGGCGCCATGCAACTCCGCCATGCGTCCATGGAGTTCCTGCACAGCGTCGGGATCCGGCCGATCCGCGGACATCAGTGCATGCATCTCGTCGCGCAGATCCATCATGTCCGCCATCCGCGCATAGTTGGCTTGCCGATGCCGTGACCGGAGCTCACGCAACTGCGCCTGCTGATCCGCGTCCAGTTCCAGGGCATCGGCGGTACCCATATGGCCGCCTTGCATCATGCCCATCCCCATACCACCCATCATGGAGCTGTCGGCCATCATTCCACCTGGCGCGCCCAAGCCCATGCGGCCACCGTGCATCATGCCCATGCCGCCGCCCTGCATGCCTTGCATGCCTTGCATGCCGCCCATCATGGGGCACTCGGCCATCATGCCGCCTCCATGGCCCATACCTCCCCCATGCATCATGCCGTGCATGGCCTGGGCGCCGGCAATTCCGGCAACACCGACACCGGTCACGAGTGCCAGCCCGATCAATACCTTGCGTGTACGTACATTCATAATCTCTACTCCTGAGACACGTGTCCTGCTTTACCTGCCAGGCCGCTCCCGCACCGGGTGGACAGCCATAGCCATTGCTGCCGCGAGCGGGGCGCCCGGGCATCACATCGGCGGAATCGGATGCGGACTCAGAGTCTGAGTCGGCGGGTCAGCAGGTAAGCCGGGGACGGTTGTCGGTCCGGACTCGCATGCAAGGCGAGTAGGACGCGGTGATCCACACCCAGAGCGGGCGCGGGAGGACTGTTCGGCGGGGCAGACTGCGTATCGGCAGAGTCCCATTCAGACTGAACTACAGGCAACAGCGCCAGGGCACCGCCATGGTGGCTGTCGTGCTGGCAGGCCGGCTTGTGCTGATCGTGGTGGCTGGGGGGCGTTTCCCATCCCACAGGCGCATCAAGCCCGGCCGGCGGATGGTCCATGGCAGCCAAAGGCATCGCGAGAACGAACAGGCACAGCATCCACAAGGCCAGCAAACGGCCTGATCTCTGTTGATTCCGACGAACGTCGCCTGTTTTCATCACACCTGTCCGCAGTTGCATCGGCGGAGACGCCTTTGCACGTATGCATGGTCGTCCAATCCAGCATCCGTCGCATTGACCCGGATCAAGGGCGGGAGGCCCTCAGTCGTCTCCGGTCAGCGAACCACGGCCAAACCGGCCCTTAGCGAAAGACCAGTGCGCTGGTCATAGCCGAGCAGGCTCTCGCCATATCCCTCAAAGGCCTGTACGTAAATATAGGCGCCTGTACGGGCGAAGATACGTGGCCGGACAGGAAAAGAGAGATCCACTTGCACAGTGTTGAACCCCGCACTTCCTCGGCGATAGGTGAGCTGAGCCACCCAGCTGTCATCATTCCCGTAGCGCACAATGAAATCCGCATGACCACGATACTGATGAATATCGTTGTTCTCGCTTCCCCTATTGATATAAGTATAGAGCTTCGGTATGACGACGATTTCCCGGCCAAGTGCCTGGCCTGAAAATCCCGGTGCGATAAACAAGGTGTCGATGCTGCGGGAGACCTCGCCATCCTGGCCGTTCGACTCGTGCTCATATCCCATCATCAAAAGCCCGGCGCGCTCCTGACCGAAAAGCCGATCAAACTGCCAGAAAAGGCTTGGGCGGTAGCTCGAATCCTCAAAAGGCGCGGAATCCTCACTGAGATTCCATAACGAAGTCTGGGTGTAGGCGAAATGCAGGCGGCGGGTCCAGGGAAGCGCCTGGACGACGCGTCCCTCCTCATCGAACAAACGGTACTTGAGGCTGAGCTGAAAGCGGGCCCGGACATCGTCGCCCTCCCGGCCACCGACGATGAAATACATGGGCTCATGCACGGTGAGCGCCGATTCATCCAACTGGGCCCGTGATTCCCGCAGGGTTAGCGGCAACCCGTCCGCAGCCGGCTCAGGCCAGACTGGCTCTGCATCAGACCCCACCTCGTTCTCATCCGCCATAAGCGGGAAAGCCAAGAGCAGTGCCATGGACACCGTTGCCAGACACCAAAAGCACCGTGTTGTCTGCATTGCTCTTTACCCTGACAGCATCCTTACCAGCGGCCATGTTGCCACCGACCCCGGTCAGCGATCCCACAGGACCGCAAATCCGCCGTTGCCGGCCGCCGACACCAGGCTTACACGGTGGAGTGACGTCACATGTGCCAGTGTGGCACAGGACCGGGAGATCCAACGATTCCCTAAGATGTTGATTTCACGTTTCTGCATGGGTTGGCACGGTGACTGCAACAGTGTGGGTGCCTTTTCAGAAGCATAGGAGGAAGCACATCATGACGAGCCTGAAGCTTCGCGAACTGCTGATGACCATGCTGATCGCTCTGGGCCTGACCTTCGGTTCCGCCGGTGTGGCAATGGCGGACTGGGGCGATCAGCGCGACACCCAGGATGACTATGAAACGGTCGACTGGACCTCCGATGATGATGACGATGATTACGACACCATCGATTGGAGCGACGACGACGATGATGATGACGACGACACCGACTGGTAATCGTCACATCTGACTCTCCTCACGAACCGCCGGCACCGCCGGCGGTTTTTTTATGCGTGTTTCGCCTTACAATGATGCGGTTACCGGGCCCGCTGCGGCTGCAAAAGATAACCATAGAGACTCAGAGGCGAACATGAGCGACACGGTCAAATACCTGCTGGACGAGAACCGACTCCCCAAGACTTGGTACAACATCAACGCCGATCTTCCGGAACCCATGGCGCCGGTACTCCATCCCGGCACCCAGCAACCGGTGACCCCGGATGACCTGGCGCCCCTGTTCCCCAAGGCGGTCATTGAGCAGGAGATGAGCACCGAGCGGGAAATCGAGATTCCCGAGCCGGTGCGGGAAGTGTACCGGCAGTGGCGGCCGTCTCCGCTCTACCGTGCCCGCCGCCTGGAGAAGGCGCTCGGGACCCCGGCCCGCATCTACTACAAGTATGAGGGCGTGAGTCCCACGGGGAGCCACAAGCCCAACACAGCAATCCCTCAGGCCTTCTATAACAAGCAGGAAGGCGTGAAGCGCATTACCACGGAAACCGGCGCCGGCCAGTGGGGTTCGTCGCTGGCCCTGGCGGGCGCGCTGTTCGGCCTGGAAATCGTGGTGTATATGGTGAAGGTGA
>SLCE01000160.1 GCA_007125985.1 Ectothiorhodospiraceae bacterium
ACCAGCGGCCGGTCCGGGTTGAACATCACACCCTTCTTCTCCATCAACGGTTTCATGAAATGCGGGAAGTTTCGGCCGGAAAAGGCCACGTAGCGCCGGATAAACGCCTCCACCGCATCCGGCTCGCGGATCACGCTGCCACTGCGCTCCACCTGCAGATACACCTTGCCCGCCTCATCAATCACGTCCAGCGAGCCGTCCTCATGCTCGGAAAACTGCAGTGCTACGCCGTCCCCCACCATGCCCTTGAAGCTGAAATGCATATGCTCCGAGACGCCATAATAGGCAAGCACCAGGGCGAAAAGCAGATCACCCGGTACGCAGAAACGGCGGGAGTCGGAATCGTGGATCGGATTGAAATCACCCGCAATATCCTTGGCAAAGCGGCTGGCCTGCTCCGCGGAAATGCGGATGCTGCCGTCGGTTTTCGAGTGGAACGCATCAACAAACATGACACCGAGCTCTGGCTATGGAATGCGGCTATTGTAGGGAAAGCTGCAGCCATTGGCACATACACAGCGCACAATGCCGGACCCGGGCCATGGCTCATGATGACTTGCAGGTCGCAACATGCTGAGTCACGATCCTGCAACACGCACCCGAGGGACTGATCATGTTCGAGCATGCGGTGGTCGCTGCCGACCTCTCCGCGAACTGGCCGTCATTGCTGGAGCGCCTTCCCCGGCTTCGCAGAGCCGGTATCCGGCGCCTCACGCTGATCCATGTGCTCCCCCGGGGCATGCCGGGCACGGCGCGGCAGGACCACCAACTCACGGCGGAAGCCAGCGAGCAGTTACAGCAGGCGGTCGATTGGTTGACCGAACAGGGATTCATCGTGACCCACGAGGTGCTGATGGGTGAGCCCTCGGTGGCCATCGACGACTATCTGGAACAGACCGACGCCAGCCTGGTGGTCGTCGGGCGTCACAGCCATGGCCGCCTGCACACTTTCTTCCGGGGCAGCACCCTGTATGATCTGGCGCGGTCTGCGGGCCGCCCGATCTGGCTGGAGCCCCTGGACACCGAGCCCACCAACGACGACGGCCCACTCCTACTGGCCACCAATGCCTCCGAAGGGGCGCGCAGTGCGGAACAACGCGCACGGGAACTGCAATCCGGCTATGAGACCGCCATCGCGCTGATCGTTGATGAAGGCCAGCCCGCTCCCGACAAGCAGGCAGCCGTGCAGCGCATCGAGACCCGCCTGCCCGGCTTCAAGGCCCGGGTGGAAAACGGCAAAGTCGCCCACGTGATCGACACCGTGGCCAGGGAAACCGGCGCGGCGCTCATCGTTCTTGGCCGCAGCAGCCACGGTTCACTGCTGGAACTGCTGTGGGGCAGCACGGCGGAACAGATCTTTCTCAGACCCCCTACCTCCGTGCTGCTGATTCCCTCGGGGCCAGCCTGATAGTCGGTTGCCGGATCTCGCTGCGCGGTCCATGAAATGCGTGTGGGCACTCCTCTACAGTCCGCACAACACCCTACGGCGGAATTAGCTAACGCCTGGCGCAGCCGGACCGATTGCGCCAAGCGTTAGCCATGCCGCATCCCTCCACCGGCACGGCAAACGAGGGATAAATCGAGGTTGAGACCACTGCCTCCCGAAGACAGTGGTCTCACAAGGCGGTTCAGTATCCGCGCAGGGCGGCGAAGCGGTCCGCGTGGTAGCGGTAATCACCGAACAGTTGCTGCACGGGGCGGGCGCGCTTGAGGAACAGGCCGATGTCGAATTCATCGGTCATGCCCATACCACCATGCATCTGTACGCCTTCATTGGTGGCGAGTTCGGCCACTTCACAGGCCTTGGCCTTGGCCAGGCTGACCATTTCCGGCGTGCGCTCGTCACCGTCATCCAGCGCCTGCAGGGCCTTGAGCACGGCGGATTTCACCAGTTCGATTTCGCTGAACAGGTGGGCAGCGCGGTGCTGGAGCCCCTGGAAGGAGCCGATGGTGACACCGAACTGCTTGCGCTCCTGCAAGTATTTCACCGTGCGCTCGAACGACTCCTGGGCAATACCCAGCAGTTCCGCCGCCAGATGCGCGTTAGCGATATCCAGCACCCGCTGCAGCGGCTTCCAGCCCTTGCCAGGGGTACCCAGCACGGCGTCTGCCGGCACATGGACATTGTCGAACGTGACAATGGCCGCGTTGCGGCTGTCCACCATGATGGTGCGCTGCACCGAGACTCCGGCTGCGTCACGATCCACCAGCAGCAGCGTGAGCCCTTCGCTATCGTCGGGCTGGCCGGTGCTGCGGCCCGCCACGATCAGCGTGTCCGCCACATGGCCGTCGATAACGTTGATCTTCCGGCCGCTCAGGGTGAAACCGTCACCGTTTTGCTCGGCCCGGGTCTCGATGTGCCGGGGCGCGTGACGCGGACGCTCGTCCAACGCAAGCGCGGTGAGCCTGGAGCCATCCGCGATGGCGGGCAACAGCGCCTGCTTCTGGGAATCATTACCCGCGAGTTGCACCAGGGAGGCGCCCAGCACCGCGGTGGACAGCAGTGGTGATGCGCTCAGGTTGCGGCCGGCCTCCTCTGCAATGAGCCCCATACCCACATTGCCGAAACCGGTGCCACCGAGCGCCTCGTCGATCAGCGTGCCGACGAGGCCCATCTCAACCATCTCGCTCCACAGCTCGCGGGAGAAGCCGGTGGCGTCGCGCTCATCGCGCAACCGGCGCAATGCCGACACCGGCGCCCGGTCAGCGAAAAAGCGCTGTGCGGCGTCCTTGAGCATCTGTTGTTCGTCGTTCAGTACCAGACCTGCCATGAATTACACCTCGATACGTTGATTGGACCGCCGGGCTCAGCGAAGGCCGAGGATATTGCGGGAGATGACGTTGAGCTGGATCTCGGAAGTGCCACCCTCGATGGAGTTGCCCTTGGACCGCAGCCACTGGCGGGGCAGGGCGCCCTCGCGCCAGTCCTCGCCTTCCCACACCATGGCGTCGCTGCCGTGCATGGCCATCAGCAGTTCCTGCCGGCGTTTGTTCAACTCGGTGCCGTAGTACTTGAGCATGGCCGACGTGTTGCCCACGCCCTGCCCGGCCTTGGCCTCGTCCAGCACGCGCTCGGCGGTGAGCTCGAAAGCGCGGGCGTCCAAGTCCCAGCGGGCAACTTCAGAACGCAACATGCTATCGGCAAGCCGGCCGTCTTCCAGCCCCAGGGCGTCCACCGCCAGCTCACTCAGGGTCTTCTGCCCCGCCGCGGTACGCCCCATGCCACCGATCATCTCGCGCTCATGGGTGAGCAGGTACTTGGCAATGGTCCAGCCCTGATCAATCTCGCCCACCACCTGATCCTTTTCCACGCGCACGTTTTCAAGGAAGGTTTCGCAGAACGGTGAACTGCCGGAGATCAGCTTGATGGGCCGCGTGGTCACACCCGGCGTGGTCATATCGAACAGCACCAGGCTGATGCCCAGCTGCTTTTTCACATCCGGGTTGGTGCGCACCAGACAGAACATCCAGTCGGCCTTATCGGCGTAGGACGTCCAGATTTTCTGACCGTTGACGATGAAGTGGTCGCCCTTGTCCTCGGCGCGGGTCTGCAGGCCGGCCAGGTCGGAACCCGCACCGGGCTCGCTGTACCCCTGGCACCAGCGGATCTCACCGCGGACGATGGGCGGCAGGTGCTGCTTCTTCAACTTTTCGGAACCGAACTTGAGAATGGCCGGGCCGATCATCCACACACCAAAGCTGGCCAGTGGAGGCCGTGCCTGGATACGGGCCATTTCCTCACGCAGGATCTTGTGCTCCTCCTTGGACAGTCCGCCGCCACCGTATTCGGTGGGCCAGTCCGGCGCGGTCCAGCCCTTCTCGGCCATGCGCTCCAGCCAGACACGCTGGTCCTCACTCTTGAACGCCCAGTTGCGACCGCCCCAGCACTGGTCGGCATCGCTCTGCACCGGCGAGCGCATGCTCTGCGGGCAGTTCTCCTCCAGCCAGGCCCGTGTCTCGCGACGGAATGTCTCCAGATCTGCCACTGTTTCAACCTCCACTTTGATTGTTATGCAACAACACAAGCTGCTCCGCGATGGGGACAGTTTGCGTAGACTGTATCACCTTAATCAGCCGCCATGGACCAGGCGGCGGCCGCACTCACGCAACCGGCTTGCCGGTGACGGACGCGCGCTGGGATAACTCAATCCAGTTGCCGTCCGGGTCCCGGATGAAAGACACCCGCGCCGTGCTTCCCATTGTGACCGGTGGCCGGCCCTCGGTCGCGCCCTCCTGCAGCGCCGCCGCATGTGCCGTATCCACATCGAACACCTGCAGGGTGATGTAACGGAAGCCGGGAGCCCGGTAGCCAGCATCACCGGTGACGTCATCACTCTGCTCCAGCAGCACCAGGCTGTCGCCGCAGCGCATGGCGTCCGCGTTATCCTGCAGCGGGCTGCAGCCCAGCACCCGGGTGTAGAACTGCCGGTGCGCGGTCAAATCCCGCACGCGCAGCCGCAGCCCGATCCGTTCCACGCCCTCACTGCCCGGGGGAACGAGAAGAATCCGGTTGCCATCGGGATCCACCAGCGTTTGCGGCGATGACG
>SLCE01000151.1 GCA_007125985.1 Ectothiorhodospiraceae bacterium
CATGCCGTCTTCAAGCACCCGACGGTAAATGCTGGCGTAGAGCTCACGGAACGCGATACGTTCTTCCTCGATGCGTGGGTCCACGGGTTCCGCCAGCATGGCGTATGCCATGCGCGGCCGCAGCAGAGCCCGTGAAGCGAAGGTGCGGATCAGTCCCTCCACTCGCTCGGCCGCAGTACCGGGTCCGTCCACGATTGCTTCGACCACCTCAACCTCGCGCTCCGACACGGTGCGAAACACCTCGGCCATGAGGTCCGTCTTGGATGGGAAATAACGGTAGACTGTACCGGGCGCAAGGCCAGCCGCGGTGGCCACGTTCTCGATGTGGGCCTGCTGGAAACCGCCTTCCGCGATCAGTTCCCGGGCTGCCTTGAGTATGCGCCGGCGGTTGGCGGCCAGACGGGCCTCAACACGCTTCGTTCGCCTGTAGGCCATGCTGGCATCCGCAATGGGGCATACTGGAATAAGCTGGCCGCCGATGTTCAACCGGCGGCCAGGCTGCGCAACTTACATACCGTGCTCGGCCGGGTTGATCTCCGACAGCACTTCGTCCCAGTAAAGCTGGGCTAGTTGCTCGCCGTCCTCGATATCAGCCACCAGGCCTTTCCACTTCTCCAGGAGCTCGCGCATCGCGGAGATCATTTCCTCACCACGCTGTACACCGTGCCGCTCACGATAGTGCTCGGCCATGGAGTCCAAGTCCTTGCGGGTGAATTCTCGGGTGGCTTCCAGCAGCGATTCATCGGCCTCGTGGATTGTGGCGCCCTTGGCCTTCGCTTCGTCGATTGCCGTGTACTGGCCCTGGGCATACCGATAGGTGACGATCCCGGAGATATCGGCGGCGGCGCGCAGAAGGATGCCCCGTTGCTCGTCGTTCAGACTCTGCCATGTGTCACGGTTGAAGTTGGTGGTGCCCACGCCCGCGAACAGGCCGCCCGGTACGCCCATGGTGATATCGGTGACGGCATCCACCAGGCCGAAGTTGATCAGCTCCGGTGCGGAGATGGCGATGCAGTCCACAACGCCTTGCTGGAGGGCCTCGAACGCTTCATTGACGGAAATGGATGCCGGAGTGGCGCGTAGCCCTTCCGCCCAGCGCGACCATTGGGCGCCGCCGACGCGGATGCGCTTGCCACGGAGTTCTTCCATGGTGCGTACCGGGGAGGTGCACTGCAGGATGTAGGGCGGGCTGTGGGCTGTGCCGGTGAATACCTGGTTCTGCCGCGCGAACTCCTCATGGCATTCCGGACAGTGCTTCATCACGTATTCCAGCAACGCGCCGGTGTACGCGTAGCTCTCGGTGCCCCAGTCCACATCGTCCATCAACGTCAGCATCATCGATGCCTCCGCCAGCATGTTGATATGCGGAAATTCCTGCGGGAAATAGGGCGTGAGCATATAGCCGATGTCGGCAATACCATCGCGTACGCCGGCCGAGGTCTCGGCGAAGTTCAGCAGCGACAGCGGGAAAACCCGGACGCTCAGTTCGCCATCGGAGTACTCCGCCACTTTCTCCGCATAGATGTTCGCACCATAAGTGGCGTCAGTACCGGACGGAAACCCGAGCGCGAAGCGGAACTGTTGCGCGTCGGCGGTGGATGAAAAGGCAACCCCGCTGGCGAGCAGCGCGGACAAGCCTAAGCCTGAAATGATCTTGCTGAAACCCATGTGACTCCTCCGAATGCGGCAACGGCCGCTAACTCTTATTTAAGGCAATAGAACCAGTCGGGTGTGATCTGGGCTGGTCGGAACGACGGTCGGCGCGGCACCCGTACTGGCACTGTCAGAGCATAGGTTCCAGACAGCGCGGACGCAACAAGAAATAAATCAAGATTCATTGCTTGCTATCTAATTCGCATTGACCAGGTACTGTAGGCGAAAGCGGACACTCATCGGGGCCTCGCCCTCATGTGACAGGTAGTCGATTGGGCCCTTATACGGAAACGGCGCAGCCTTGCCGATGGCCGCGAGTCGCTGACCACGCGAGAATTAAGTGCAGCGTGCTCCCGCGATTCCCGAGCTCGATGATCTCCCGGCCGTTCTTGCTGTTAGGCCGAGTACTGTTCTGGTGTTACCAGCGGATTGATGACCGCCTTTAGTCTGGCAAAGGTCCGCATGGAGACGAATCGCCCTTGGCCACGCCCACGCGACGTGGCCAAGGGTTGGCATTCATTCCACTACAGTAATCGTGCCCGCATCGCGACCGCTGTCAATTTCGCCTTCAGCTGTCTGACCGTGCAAAGTCAGGGCATAGTCACCGGGTTCAGAAGCGGAAAATTCGAAACTCACTCCCCCCAGATGGTAGAAGCCCGCATCCAGCGTCACGGTGTCGGTGTCGTAGATTTCCCCATTAACCTTCAAGGTGATATCAAACGAGCCTTCGATCTCGTTATCCCCAGATGCGTAAAGGCTGCCAGTGACTTCCGCTTCCTCCCCGACTGAAATCTCGGTGGAGTCGACTGAGGCTGCAATAACGGAGATCTCCAGGTATGCGACCTCCAGAGTTCCTGCGTTTACGCGTCGTCCATTGGCTAGCTCGTACATGTGAAGGTGATACGTGCCGGCTTGATTTGGGGTCCAGGTCATATCGATAGCACCCAAAAAGTAAAAATTGGGACTCAGCGGGCCTTCGAAAAATTGGCTGGCCACAATCTGTGCGGAAGATCCATCGCCTTCCCGTTCCGCCTCGAGCACGAATTCGCCGAAGCCGGGAGCATTTCCGCCGTTGTAGATGCTGCCAATAGCTTCCACATCGCCACCGACTTGGATAAGACTCTCGCTTATACTGGCAGCAATAACCCGAAGGTCCGCGGTCGGGTGCTCAGTCGGCTCACGCACCAACCACACGTGGCCGCCGCCGGTCTTGGGGATGGGTTGGTCTGCACCCGTTGAAAAATCCACCGCCCACACGCGCTCGCTGTCCGTGACGGAAGGGCTTGAACTCCAAGCGCGTCCGTCCGGCGCGTCCGTGAAGATGTCCCGGTTTATTGCTGGTGCGCTACAGCGGTTCTCAACGATGGATCGTAGCTCCTGAATGTTCGGCACACGCCAGTCGTTGTAATCGTGTAAACCGTCCTCTCCTTCGTTGGCCGCCTCTGCACCTTGCAGGGCCGTCAACCAGTTGTGGTTCTGGGCGGTGCCTTCACAAAGCTGCGTATCCGGATCCCAGTCCTGGCCCAGGGCGCAACGTGACCATTGCAGGCCGGTGGAGGTGTCGAGCGCGATCGGATCAGTTTCGTCAAACTCAAAGGCGCTGGTCCGCGAGGAAACCGCGATCTCGGAACTGCATCCCGGCGCACCGTCATTAATAAAGTGAGGCGTTTCATCGCTGCCGCTTACCAGGCGTACTGGAAGCCCTTCGTTCTTCGCTGTGGATTCGCGGGCACCGTTTGTCGTTACGCTCCAGGCAAGAGCAGCGTCCTCGCTTTTTGGAGTTGCTGACCAGAGGTGCTCGTTGGCGGCATCCGGGAACCATTGTTCCGGGAAGGCCGGCGTGCTTTCCTGGGCGTGATCGATCAGTGACTGGAGTTCGGCTGATGCAGGTATCCGCCAATTGCTGGATCCGCAGAGATTCCAGGATCGGGCTTCGGCTGCGAACGAGGATGTGTCGCAATCGGACCCTGAACACACGCCCCCGTCAGGTGTACCAGCGTCACCCCCGTGGCCGTCAGCCGCTGATTGATACCAGGTATAGGTGTGACCCCGGTAATGGCGGTTGTCGGGGTCCGCAGTCTTCGTTTCCCAGAGGAGGCCGGTGCGATTGTCGCGCACGCAGGCCCAGGACTCCGCGTCCGGGGGCAACGGATTGCCGAATCCGTCGATTTTCGTGAAATCGAATGCGCCGGGGCCGTCTCCTTTCCTTGCGAAGTGATTCTCGGATTCCGCTTCCTCGGCAACCACCGTGCGCGAATGTTCACCATCTTGCCCGAGGAACATACCTGTTTCCTCAGGGCATTCCAGGTGATTCTCGTCGGCATTGGCACACCAACTAATGCCGGTTGCATTCAATGGATGAGTCGCGGGGAGAACCCAGCCCCCGGCAATGATCTCATCGCCATCAACGCTTACGGCAACGTTATGCTCCAACGCCGGATCCATTCCATCCAAGAACAGCGGGAAGTCGGGAACCGAGGTAACAAGCTTGCCACCGGGGTATATCTCGCAGTGCTCGAAGATGCGCACAGCCTGTTCTGCAATGCAGACCTCCACCGGCCCTTCGACGTCGGGGTCATGCCAGTCAATCAGAACTGTTCCGGATTCTTCGCCGAACCGGGGTTCTGGAAAGCCGATTGCCTGAACGGATAAGCCGGCGGTAGGCTCCTTCTCATCGCCTGATTCCGGTCCATCGTCTCCAGCCTGGTCGTCATCCTGATCGCCCCCGTTGGGCGTGTCGTCGGATGTGTCATCATCGGTATCATCGCCGGGCGGGGGCTCCTCGACGGAATCCGGTTCGTCTGCTGTGGTTTCGTCCGAGGATCCGCCTCCAGACGAGTTGCAGGCTGACAGGCCGACG
>SLCE01000076.1 GCA_007125985.1 Ectothiorhodospiraceae bacterium
ACCATCGAGTGGGAATAGGTTCCGGTCTGGCTGCCAGGGGCGATGCATCATGGCTGACGACGCCTCCGATGATGATCTGAATGTGCTGGCGCCCTCGGATGCGCTGGAACTGGTGCTGGATCTCGCGCAGCGCTGTGTGCGCCGTGCAGGCGGGCCGAGTGGACCGAAGGAAGCCGATCGCCTGGCAGACGCCGCAGCGCTGGAGCAGGTGGATTACCTGCTGATGGAGCACTGGGAGGTGCTGGATGCGCTGGCCCGCGCCAAACCCCTGGCCAAGGATCAGAGCCGGAAAACCGCCCGCCATGTCTGGCGCCTACGCAGTGGAGTCCGCGTGGTGCAGTCTCCGGCGGATGCAGTGGAGCGGGTGATTGTCCTGGCGGAACGGGAACTGGCCGCGCAGGGATCCCCAGGCGGTTCCGAGGAAGATGCGGTGCGCTGGGCCCGCCACTTTCTGGAACGGCGATGGGCGGACCTGGATGCCCGGTTCGGCCGTCTCATGGGTTAGGCCGTGGCGACGACATGACTGTGGACGCGCGCTGGATGGCAGAAGCCCTGACTCTGGCCCGTACGGCAGAAGAGGCCGGCGAGGTGCCTGTAGGGGCGGTGTTGGTGCATGATGGGCAACTGATAGGGCGGGGTTGGAATCGCCCGATTGTGTCCAGTGA
This sequence comes from Ectothiorhodospiraceae bacterium, assembly GCA_007125985.1. GTDB lineage: Bacteria > Pseudomonadota > Gammaproteobacteria > Nitrococcales > Aquisalimonadaceae > LSCE01. The sequence goes on from SLCE01000076.1 coordinate 666, forward strand.
TCCCACCAGTCATGCCGAAATCCATGCTTTGCGTGATGCCGCCGGCCGCCTGGGCAATTATCGGCTGCCTGGCACCACCTTGTACGTGACGCTGGAGCCCTGTGTGATGTGCGTGGGCGCCATGATTCACGCACGTGTCCAGCGCCTGGTTTACGCGGCCTCCGAGCCGAAAACAGGGGCCGTGGAGAGCCGCTTCCGCTTGCTGGAACCGGGCCTGCACAATCACCGGATCGAGGTGCAGGGCGGGGTGCTGGCCGAAGAGAGTGCGACCATGCTGCGTGCCTTTTTCAAGGCACGCCGTGCCTAGGGAAACACTGATCTATTCCCATGATGCTCTGTGGAGCCATTCGCGTGCGCTGACCAGGCGGCAGCGTGATAACCAGGCATTTTCAAAGTGCGGACTCCAGAGCATTGCCCAAATCCAGCTTTCCGTTCCGCTGTGAGGCGTAGGGCATGGTTGGCTGCCGCAAGGCTTGTCGGATGGCCGGCGTTGTCCCCTCGTCGGCAATACGCAGTAGCAAATCGTAATAGGTGCGCACCTGACCCACATAGGTCACCGGCTCCCAGCCACGCGCATAGCCGAAACGCGTGCGCGGGTACCATTCAGGGTCGGCGAGAAGAGGCAGCGTCTCCTTGACGTCCGCCCAGGAATCCGGGTCGCCGCCCCGCTCTTCGGTGAGCCGTCGGGCATCCTCCAGGTGACCCATGCCCACATTGTATGCGGCCAGGGCAAACCAGGTGCGGGTGGGCTCCGCAATGCGGTCCGCAATGCGCTCATGGAGAGAGCGGAAATAACGCGCCCCACCAAAAATGCTTTGTTCCGGATCCAGCCGATTTTCCACGCCCACCTGACTGGCAGTGCGCTGGGTGAGCATCATCACGCCCCGCACCCCGGTGGGGGAGACGGCGCGCGGGTTCCAGTGCGACTCCTGATAGCCAATGGCCGCGAGCAGGCGCCAGTCCAGGCTGTTTTGTTCGGCTGCTTCATAAAACATGGTGCGGAATTCCGGCAGCCGTTCGGTCACGTGACGCAGGAAAACCCGTGCGGCCACATAGTCGAACTCCCGCAGGTGGCCCAGGTGTTTCTCCCGCAGGTAGGTCAGGAGGTTGTTGTCCCGGGAATCGCTGATAAAGGCATTGGCGGCGCGCAACAGTGTCTCGTCCCCGTGGGCGGGTAACGCCCAGCGCAGCCCCAGGTCGCTTTCCAGATTGAACGCCACCCGCAGTTCCGGATAAAAACGCTGGGTTCGCTGCACGTCGATTGAGTGGGCGATGGTGTAATCCAGTTCCCGGTTCCAGACCCGGAAAAGCAGTTCCTCCGGGCTGCCCGTCGGTGTTTCTCGCCAGTGCAGCCGGGGGTACGTTTTCTGCTGCACGGAACGAAGCTGTTCCGCATGGGCGCTCTGGGAGAGTACGGCCAGGGTTCCGTCCTCGGCCAGGTCCTCCAGACTGTCGGGAGTGGGATTGCCGAAACGGTAGATCAGTTGGCGGTCGACCCGGGCAACGGGTTCGGTGTAGCGAAAGGTGCGCTCGCGATGTGCGCTGGTGCCGATGCCGCCGATCGCCAGGTGCACGTCCCCGGAGGCCAGGGCCTGGTAAAGCTGTGATTTCGACTCCATGAGCAGAAACACGACATCCACGCCCAAGGACTCGGCAAAATGCGTCGCCAGGTCGTGTTCCAGGCCCATGGACCCATCATGCCGGTTCAGGCTGCCCGGCATGGGCGTCAGTGTTGCCACCCGGAGTTGCCCGGCCTGCCGGACCTGCTCCACGGTGGTGGGCTTATACAGCGTCCCGCTGGCCGCCATGATCATGAGCGCGGCCACCAGCAACAGCAGAATGCTTCCCGCCCGGAAACCGAACATGCAAAACGCCTTCGAAACCTGTGAGCGATTATTGTAAACTACCGCCTTTGTGGCGACAGCGCCCAACGGAGAGGTGCCAGAGCGGCCGAATGGGCTCGACTCGAAATCGAGTGACCCCTCGCGGGGTCCGTGGGTTCGAATCCCACCCTCTCCGCCATCTGATTCCCGGTCAACGGGGCCGTGCAGGCCCCGGTGCCACTTCTGGATCATGGCCCGCGTTCGAAGTTTTCCTCCGCTTGAAGCGCCAGATGCCTGGGTTCTTATCCTCGGCAGTATGCCGGGTGAAGCTTCCCTGCGTCAGCGTCAGTACTACGCCCACCCCCGCAACGCCTTCTGGCCTATCATGTCCGTGCTGACCGGCGTGGCCGAGACAGCGTCTTATGAAGAACGGGTTGCTGGTCTTTCAGCCCGTGGCATTGCCGTATGGGATGTGTTGCAGAGCTGCGAGCGGCCGGGCAGCCTGGATGCGTCAATTCGTGAACACACCATTGCGCCCAACGATTTTTCCCTGTTTTTTCGTCGCCATCCTCGTCTGAGCCTGATCTGCTTTAATGGCACCAAGGCGGAACAGTGCTTTCGTAGGTATGTTTTGCCGGGGCTGGTGCATGCTGGCTCTGGGCTTGCCTTCGAACGGCTGCCGTCCACCAGTCCGGCCCATGCGTCGCGTTCCCTGGAGGAAAAACGCGCTATCTGGCACGCGGTATTGGCTCCTGTGCTTGACGTTCGGTAATCCGGCACGCTCCGGATAGGATGCCGGCGGGCGTGACATGGATCGGTCCATCGTTGGTATAGTGAGACGGGCGTCAGTTATGGTTGCCATGCTGCGGACTGGCCCCGGCACCCCGCCCTTACCAATCGCAAAGGACGTCTCGTGACGGTCGACCAGCTCATCATTCTCGGAATTCTGCTGGCCACGGTGGCCATGTTTCTCTGGGGGCGCTGGCGGCACGATATGGTGGCCATGGGTGCCTTGCTCGTGGCGGTAGTGGTGGGGCTGGTTAGCCCGGCTGACGCATTTGTCGGTTTCGGGCATCCGGCTGTTATCACCGTTGCCTGTGTACTCATCCTGAGTTATAGCTTGCAGACATCTGGGGTGGTGGATGTCCTGACCCAGCGTCTGCTTCCCTCCGGGGCAGGGCCGACGGTGACAATCGCCGCGCTCACCGGCGTGGCAGCCCTGCTGTCCGGGTTCATGAACAATGTGGGCGCACTGGCGTTGTTGATGCCCGTGGCCATCCAGATCGCACGAAAGCAGGAGCTTCCGGCGGGGCGCGTACTGATGCCCTTGGCGTTCGGTTCCATTCTGGGTGGCATGACGACCATGGTGGGTACTCCGCCCAATCTGATCGTCTCGGGGTTCCGCGCGGAAACCGGCGCCGGTTCCTTCTCCATGTTCGATTTCACCCCGGTGGGGGCGGTTGTGGCGGCAGTTGGCGTGATCTTCGTTGCGCTGCTGGGCTGGCGTCTCGTGCCGCGCCGCGAGCAGTCGGACAGCAACGGTTTTGAAACAAGTGCGTATCTGACCGAGGCCCGGGTAACGTCCAAATCCAAGGTGCTGGATCAGACGCTACGTGAAGTGGAGCAGGCGCTGGAGGAAGCCGATGCCCAGGTTATCGGGTTGGTGCGAAACGAAGTGCGGCTCCACGCGCCACATCCGAGTCGCAAGGTTCGCCGCGGGGACATTCTGCTTATTGAGGCTGAGCCCGAGTCGCTTGCCACTGTGTTGTCGAATCTCGGCCTGAAGCTCGAAGAGGCGGTGGAGCAGGAGCAGTCTGATGAAGAGGTTGATGATGCCGATCCGGCGGCCAACGACGAGAACGACCAGGAGGGCGGAGGCGAGGAACCGCCGATTTCTGACGAGGTCGCCATCATGGAAGTTGCCGTGTTGCCCGGTTCCGCGCTGGCCAACCGTTCGGCAACGGATGCGCAACTGCGCACCCGTTTCGGGGTGAATCTGCTTGCTG
>SLCE01000089.1 GCA_007125985.1 Ectothiorhodospiraceae bacterium
GCCGCAACTCGGGCAGTGTGAGGCAGGACTTACCAGACCGATTCGCGGTGGTTCCTGGGCGGGCGCCTCTTCACCCAGGGTCTCGCGGGCCTGTTGCAGCCAGTCCTGTTCCAGCATGCGCGGCAGGCGCAGGATGACCACGTTCAGGAAGCTACCGATGAGCAGCCCCAGCACAAAGACAACGCCGACCAGGGCGGTCGGCGTTGTGGACAGGAAGTGGATCAGTTCCATGACGTGTCTTAGACCACCTGACCCATCTGGAAGATCGGCAAGTACATGGCGATGACCAGTCCGCCGACCAGAACCCCGAGAATCACCATGATCATCGGCTCCAGCAGGCTGCTCAGGCTGTCGATCATGTTATCCACTTCTTCCTCGTAGAAATCCGCCACCTTGGCCAGCATGCTGTCCAGCGAGCCGGATTCCTCGCCGATGGCGGTCATCTGGATCACCATATTCGGGAACAGGTTGGAGAGTTTCATGGCCACTTGCAGCTGCTGGCCGCTGGCCACCTGCTCCCGCATCTCCTGCACCCCCTTCTGGTAGACATAATTACCAGTGGCGCCGGCCACAGAGTCCAGGGCCTCCACCAGTGGCACACCGGCGGCGAACATGGTGGACAGGGTACGGGCATAGCGGGCAATCGCCGCTTTCTCCAGAATCATCCCGATGACGGGGATTTTGAGTGAGAGACGGTCCAGGAACTGGACCACCTTCGGATAACGCTTTTTCGCCTCGATGAATAGCAGTACCGCCGCCACGAGGCCGATGATGATGTACAGGCCGTAATCCTGAACAAAATAGGAAAGCCCCAGGACGAACTGCGTGAACACCGGCAGATCGGCGCCAAAGCCGCGGAACAGGCTTTCGAACTGCGGTACGACGAAGTAGAGCAGAATTGCGGTCACCACGAAGGCAACCACCAGCACGGCGGCCGGGTAGAACAGCGCCTTCTTGATCTTCTTTTTGATGGACTCCGTCTTTTCCAGGTAGGTGGCCAGCTTGTCCAGCAAGGTGTCGAGCACACCGGCGGATTCCCCGGCCTCCACCAGGTTGCAGAACAGCTCGTTGAACTGGCGCGGATGTTTGCCAAGGGCTTCACTGAGATTGGTGCCGCCCTCGACGTCGGTCTTGATGTCCATCACCAGCTTCTGCATGGACGGGTTTTCGTGACCGCGTCCGACGATGTCCAGACCCTGCACCAGGGGCACACCGGCGCTCATCATCGTGGCCAACTGACGGCTGAACACGGCGATGTCTCCCGGCGTGATTTTTTTCGCGCGCTTCCCCAGCGATAGCGACGACTTTCGCTTCACCGCCTTCGGCGCGATGCCCTGGCGCCGAAGTTCGGCCTTCATCAGGGTCACGTTCTCCGCCTGGGTCTCGCCTTTGACCTTGACGCCGCGCTTGTCCGTGCCTTCCCACACGAATGTGGGAATCTTGGCCGCCTTCTGTGCCATGTTGTCGGTTCCTTGTTCAGTCCTTGGTCACGCGGTTGATCTCTTCGATGCTGGTCACGCCCTGCAGCACTTTCATCAGACCCGAGCGGCGCAGATCGCGAACCCCTTCCTTCTCGGCCTGATCAGCGAGCTGGAGCGAATTGCCGTTTTCCATGATGATGCGGCCCATCGCCTCGGAGACGGGCATGACCTGATAGATACCCACCCGGCCCTTGTAACCGAGGGTGCACTGGTCGCAACCCTTGGGGCCGTAGAACGTGGGATTCTCGGCCAGATCCTCTTCCGTAAAGCCTTCTGTCAGCAGTGCCTCGCGCGGAACCTCCACCGGTTCCTTGCAGCTGTTGCACAGGCGCCGCGCCAGCCGCTGGGCAATGATCAGATGGACGGAAGAGGCGATGTTGAAGGCGGGGACCCCCATGTTTGCCAGCCGGGTCAGGGTTTGCGGTGCGTCGTTGGTGTGCAGGGTGGACAACACCAGGTGACCGGTCTGCGCCGCCTTGACCCCGATTTCCGCGGTTTCCAGGTCGCGAATTTCCCCCACCATGATCACGTCCGGATCCTGACGCAGAAAAGCGCGCAGAGCCGAGGCAAAAGTCAGGCCGGCTTTGACGTTCAAGTTGACCTGGTTGATCCCGGCCAGGTTGATTTCCACCGGATCCTCGACCGTCGAAATGTTGCGGTCCTCGGTATTGAGAATGTTCAGGGCGGTGTATAGAGACACCGTTTTACCGCTACCGGTCGGGCCGGTGACCAGGACCATGCCGTAGGGCTTGGCGATGGCGTCCAGGAACAACTGCTTCTGGTCCTCCTCGTAGCCCAGTGCGTCGATGCCGAGCATGGCGCTGCTGGGGTCGAGGATACGCAGCACGATCTTTTCGCCGAACAGCGTGGGGCAGGAGTTGACGCGGAAGTCGATGGCCCGCGACTTGGACAGATTCATCTTGATGCGGCCATCCTGAGGCACGCGGCGTTCGGCGATGTCCATGCGCGACATGACTTTCAGGCGGGCCGAAATGCGCGGCGCCAGGCCCAGCGGCGGGCTGGCCACGGTGCGCAGCATCCCATCCTGCCGGAAGCGGACGCGGAATTTTTTCTCGTAGGGCTCGAAATGGATATCGGACGCCCCTTTCTTGATGGCATCCAGCAGCACCTTGTTCACGAAACGGACCACGGGCGCGTCATCGGCGTCGCTCTCGGAGACATCGGGACCGGCCGGTTCTTCCTCGCCGCCTGTGATGGACAGGTTGTCCAGGTCCTCGTCGAGTTCCTCGGAGTCGAGACTGGTGTCCTGCGCATCCATGGCCCGGTCAATGGCCCGGGCAAGTTTGTCCTGCTCCACCAGGACCGGGTCTGTGGTCAGGCCGCTGTGGAACTTGAATTCATCCAGCGCATCCAGGTTGGTCGGATCGGACACGCCGACGAACAGCCGTTTGCCGCGCTTGAATACGGGGAGCGCCTGATGGTGGCGGATCAGCCGTTCGCTGACCAGGCCGGTGACTGCGGGATCCAGGTCAATGGCATTGATGTCCAGCAAAGGAACACCGAATTCGGCGGCCGCGGCCAAGCCCAGATCAGCCCCGGAGACCACCTTGTGTTCCACAAGCCATGCCACCAGCGGTTGGCGCGCCTTGCGCGCCTCATCGATGGCCTCACGCGCCGCATCTTCAGTGATCAGACCGTCGCGCACCAGACGCCCCGCAAGGCCGGTTAGCTTCATTTTGTTGTTGGGGTTCGGAATCGCCATGGGCTAGAGCCTGCTGCGACGCTCCGGCAGGCGCATCGGTCCTGCTTTGCTCGATGCCCGCCACTGGATGCGTCCTGTGCTGTGGTTATTCGTCCGTTGTTGCATCCCTGTTGGCCTGTTCCCACGGTCCCGCCGGCAAACACCGGCCTGAATGATCCGCCAGCCGATTCCAGGAAGTACGCATGGTTGTCGACCATTTCTCGACGCACTATAAACGATTGCCGGGCCGGAACGAAACGATAACGGAATGCTAACAGCGGCTTGCGCCGCTGTCTGTGACACGGGCCGCGAATCCGGCAAGCGGCCCGTGTGTTCGCCATGCTGGCGCCTCAGCCGCTCAATAGGCCCTCTTCCCGGAGTCGTTCGCGGATGTGATCCAGCGACTCGGGATTGGTCAGGGCGCCCAGGTTTCCGGGGCGTGTTTCGCCCTGCAGCATGCGGGCGACCGCGATCTCTACCTTTTTGCCGCTGCGGGTGTAGGGAATGTCGTCCACGGCCACGATCCGGGCGGGCACATGCCGTGGGCTCGCGTTACGTCGGATGCGGTCCTTGATCTCGCGGCTCAGGTTACGGTCCAGGTGGCCGCCGTCCTTGAGCATGACCAGCAACACCACCTCCACATCGCCATCCACCGGCCGACCGATCACCAGGCTGTCGCTGATAGCGTCTATGGTCTCCACCTGGCGGTAAATCTCCGCGGTACCGATGCGCACGCCACCCGGGTTCAGGGTGGCATCCGAGCGGCCGTAGATGATGGCGCCCCCGTGTTCCGTGAACCGGACGAAATCGCCATGGGCCCAGACGCCGGGGAAGGTGGAGAAATAGGCGTCCCGATAGCGGCTGCCATCGGCATCGTTCCAGAAGCCCACCGGCATGGATGGCAGTGGTTGTCGACACACCAGTTCCCCGCGCTCGCCGTCCAGCGCCTCACCGTCCTCGCTGTAGGCAACCACATCCACGCCGAGCAGAGGGCATTGGATCTCACCGCGTCGGACCGGAAGCATGGGGTTGCTGCCGACGAAGCAGCCGCAAATGTCGGTGCCGCCGGCGATGGATCCCAGCAGAATGTCGCGGGAGACATGGTCGTAGAACCAATCGTAGTCCTCCGGCAACAAGGGCGAGCCGGTGGAGAACACCACGCGCAGGCGTGAAAGATCCAGGTCCTTCCCCGGACTCACGCCGAGCTTCCGGCAAGCAGCGATAAAGCGGGCGCTGGTGCCGAAATGGGTCAGTTTTTCTTCGGCGCACAGCCGCCAGAGCATGCTCGCATCCGGGTAGGCCGGCGAGCCGTCATACACCACCAGCGTGGCGCCGGTCATCAAGGCGGAGGCCTGCCAGTTCCACATCATCCATCCGCAGGTGGTGAAATACAGGAACCGGTCATCCGGTTTGCCGGCATCGCCATGGAGCATCAGTTCCTTGGCGTGGTTGAGGAGAATGCCGCCGGCCCCGTGAACAATACACTTGGGTTTGCCGGTGGTCCCGGACGAGTACAGGATGTAGACCGGATGATCCGCCGGCAGTGGCGTGAAGGAGGGGGGTGCCCCATGTCCCCGGGAAAGCGCATCGTCCCAGGTGGTCATCTGCGCGCTCTCCGGCATGGGGGCGTCGTCCAGGTGCCGGATGACCACGGTATGAGCCAGGCCGGGGAGCTGCCGGGCCAACGCCAGGATCTGTTCCTGCCGTTCGAATTGCTTGCCTCCGTAGCCATAGCCGTTGACCGCGATCAGCACCTTGGGCTCGATCTGGCCAAAGCGGTCGAGGGTCGCGTTGGTGCCGAAATCGGGCGAAGCTGAACTCCACACGGCGCCCAGGCTGGTGGTGGCCAGCATGGCCACCATGGCTTCGTAGCTATTGCTGACCAACCCCGCCACGCGGTCGCCGGTTTCAACACCCTGGCTGCGCAGGAATGCCTCCAGCGCGCCCACATCCTCCAATAGCTGCCGCTGGCTGCGGCGCACCACGGCGCGCCCTTCGGCGTAGGCCACCACCGCTTCCCGCTCAGGGTCCCCGTCTACCGCATGGCGCAGCAGGTTGCGGGCGAAGTTGAGGCGGGCGCCGGGCAGCCACTGCGCGCCCGGCATCTCGCGTCGCCCCAGCATGGCGTCAGGCGGGGTCTCGGCGTGCAGTTCACAGTAGTCCCAGACTGTGCGCCAGAACTGTTCCAGATCGTCCACCGACCATGAATGCAAGGCCTGATAGTCGTTGAACGGTCCGTGACCCTGCTGTTCCAGCCAGCGCAGATAGCGCGCCATCACGCTCTGTTCCAGTTCCCGCTGTCCCGGTTGCCAGAGTATGGGGCTGTTGTCGCTCATTGAGGGTCTCCGTTTACTGCATGTGCCAACCGTGGCTCACCACCACCGATTGCCCGGTCAGGGCGTTGGTCGGGAAGGCTGCCAGGTGAATAGCGAGTTCAGCCACGTCGTCCAGCGTGGTGAATTCCTGGTCCACAGTGTTGCGCAACATGATGTTCCGCACCACCTCCTCTTCCGAAATGCCGAACTCCTTTGCCTGTTCCGGGATCTGCTTTTCCACCAATGGCGTGCGCACAAAGCCCGGGCAGATGATGTTGGAGCGCACCCCGTGGTTGGCCCCTTCCTTGGCCACGGCCCGGCAGAGACCGAGCAGTCCGTGTTTGGCCGCAACGTAAGGGGCTTTGAGCGGGGAAGCCTCTTTGGAATGCACGGACCCCATGTAAATGATGGAGCCTCCGCGCCCGGCCTGATACATCTGGCGCAGGCTGGCCCGGGTGAGCAGAAAAGCCCCGTCCAGATGCACGGCCATGACCTTGCGCCAGTTGTCGAACGCCAGCTTGTCCAGCGGATCGATATGCTGAATGCCCGCGTTGGCGATGGCAATATCCAGTCCGCCCCAGGCGTCCACGACGGCCCGAACGCCCTGATCCACCGCCTGTTCGTCTGTCACGTCCATGGTGATCGCCATGGCCTCGCCGCCGTTATCGCGAATGTGGCCCGCGGCCTCTGCTGCCGCCTCAGCACCGAGGTCTGCGATGGCCACCTTGGCACCCTCGCGGGCATAGCTCTCGGCGATGGCGAACCCGATACCACGGGCTGCGCCGGTGATCAGTGCAATCTTGTTCTTCAGACGCATGGTCTCTACTCCTGCATCAGCGGCCGCCATACATTTCGTGCGGCAGCCAGGTGGCAAGTGGCTCGAACCAGAAGACGAGCATCAGGCCGAGCAATTGCAGTGCGACGAAGGGCGCGACGCCCACATAGATGTCCCGGGTGCTTATGCCCGGTGGGCAGACACCCTTGATGTAGAACAGGGCGAAGCCCACCGGAGGGGTCAGGAACGAGGTCTGCAGGCAGATGGCGAAGAGAATGGCGAACCACACCGGGTCGACACTCAGGCTGAAAACCACGGGTGCCACCAGTGGCAGGATGATCAGCGTGATCTCCACCCAGTCGAGGAAGAAGCCCAGCAGGAACACCATGAACAGGATGGTGAGTACGATACCTGTCTCGGTGAAAGGCAGACCGGTGATGGCCGCGCGTACCACGTCGTCGCCGCCTAATCCGCGCAGCACCGAGGCGAACACGGTGGCGCCGATGAAGATGGCGAAGATGAAGGCGGTGGTGCGGCTGGTCTGGTACACGGCATCGGCCAGCACGCGGTAGTTCAGGCTGCGGTTGAACAAGGCGAGCACCAGCGCGCCCAGCGCACCCACGGCGGAGGCCTCGGTGGTGGTGGCAAAACCGGTGAAGATGGAGCCGAGCACGGCGATGATCAGCCCCAACGGCGGCAGCACGGCAATGAACACATCGAACAGCGCACGCAGGGTGAGCGGTTTACGGTCTTCCGGTGCCGGTGCCAGGTCTTTCTTGATGTAGGCGGCGATGAGGATGAAAGCGATGTACATCAGCCCCAGCATGATGCCGGGGATCAGCGCCCCCATGAACAGCCGCCCCACCGAGGCATCAGGCGTACCAAGGCGATCTGCCATGAGTACCAGCATGATGCTCGGTGGCACCAGGATGCCCAGCGTGCCCACTGAACAGGCCGTGCCCACGGCCAGCGACTTGTTGTATTTCGCCGCCATCATCGGCCCGAGCGAAAGCATGCCGAGCAGCACCACCGAGGCGCCGACGATGCCGGTGGAGGCGGCCAGTAGCACACCGACGATGACCACGGTCACGGCATAGCCGCCGCGCAGCCCGCCGAGCACTGTGACCAGCGACTTCATCAGTCGCTCGGCGATGCCGGACCGGTCCAGCATGATGCCCATGAAGATGAACAGGGGCAGCGCCACCATGAGTTCGTTGGAGACGATGCCGTAGATGCGTCGGTCGAGCACGCCAATGGTGCCGCCCCAGGTGAACCAGATGTCCGCCTGGAAGTATTCCACCAGCACATGGCCGATGACCGCGAACAGAAAGCCCACACCCGCCAGCGACCATGCCACGGGGAAGCCCAGCAGCAGCATGGCCATGAAGCTGGCGAACATGCCAATAACCAGCAGTTCTTCCATACCCATGCGATTCAGTCCCCCGATTTGGTGGCGGTGGTTGCAGCGTGCGTACTGTCGCCTTTGGGCGTGAACGCCCGGGGGAAGCCGAACAGCAGCGTGGCGCAGCGCAGCGCGCGGGAGACGATGGCGATGGCCACCAGGCTCATGCCGATCGGTAGCATGCTCTTGATGATGAAGCGGTAGGGCAGGCCGCTGGGAGCCTGCGAGCGCTCGCCACGGATAAAGGAGCGATACGCGTACTGGATGAGTTCATCGATCATGAAGTAGAGGATTGGCAGGAGCAGCAGCACGATGGCGAGCAGTTCGATCCAGGCCTGAGTCTTCAGTGAGAACTTCTCGCGCAGCACATCCACGCGCACGTGATCATCGGTGACCACGGCGTAGGCCAGGGTGAGCATCATGGTGGCGCCGAACAGATGCCAGGACAGCTCCTCCAGCGCAATGGAGCCGCGGCCAAGGATGAAGCGGCTGAATACATTACTCAACACCACCACGAGTGTGACGATCCACAGCCAGGAGACGGCCTTGCCGAAGATCGAAATACCGCTGTCGGCGAAATAGCTGATGCGGTTGGTGGGCAGTTTCGGCCCAGTATTGAAGCCCGGCGAGGCGCCCTGCCTTGGCTCCTCGGATGCGTCGATGCGGTCAGTCATCAATCGATGCTCCAGTCAAGCGGAAAGCCGGGGGTGGACTGACCGCCCCCGGCTCGTGCGTTGCGTCAGGCCTTAGTCTTCCTGTGGTGCGTAGTAGCTGCGCGGCAGGTGGCCCTTGAAGTGCCAGGTGCCATGGAGTTCCATGAATTCCTGCTGGCTCTCGAGCACGCGACGGAACGTTTCGTCTTCCTCGGCGATCTCGGCCTGCACTTCGTCCGTGATGCGCTTCAGCTCCTGCAGGATGTCGTCCGGCAGAACCTGAGCATTCACGCCCTCGGCCTCGAAGTCTCGCAGCGCCTTGGGGTTCTCGATTTCGCTTTCTGAGTAGCCGTAAAGGGTGGCGGCACGGCAGGCCATATCAATCTGTGCCCGCGTTGCCGGCTCAAGATCATCCCAGACGTCCTTGTTGACTAGCAGATGGGCGGCGGTGAAGGTCTGGTGCCAGCCCGGCAGCACGTAGTTCTGCACGATCTCCTGCATGCCGAGGATGCGGTCCACGGCCGGCGCGGAGAACTCCATCGCATCGATGGTGCCGCGCTCCATGGCCTGATAGAGCTCGCCGCCCGGGATCATGGTGACCGAAGCGCCCAGACGCTCCATGACGCGGCCGCCGATGCCGGCGAAGCGGATACGCAGGCCGTCGATCTGGTCCAGCGACTCCAGCGGCTCCGCGAACCAGCCGGCCGCCTCTGGGCCGATCATGCTGCACAGCAGCGGGTGCACGTTGTAGGGCTCATAGATTTCCTTCAGCAGTTCATGCCCACCGCCGAAGTAATGCCATGCCATGTAGGCCGGAGGCTCCATGCCGAAGGGAGGGCCGGCGAACAGCGGCAATGCCGGGATGCTGCCCTGGTCGTACCCGATCCAGGTGAAACCGGCGGGGTAGCGGCCTTCCGACACGGCATCGAGGATCTCGAAGGGCGGGATCAATTCGCCCGGCTCGTAGTAACGCAGGTTGATGTTGCCGCCGGAGACATCGTTGAGCGATTCGCTCAAGTATTTTACCGGCGTGCTGAGACCCACCAGGTGGGATGGGAACGCGATGGGAACCTGCCAGCGGACGCGTTCCTGCGCCGAAGCGGTGGTCATGCCGGCAGCCAGTAGGCCCGCGGCAGCGGTACCGATCAAGGCCGAGCGGCCGATCTGTTTGAGACCAGAACTCAGGTCCATGGGACTCTCCTCCATGCAGTTGCATCATTCCCGCTCTGTCAGTTGCAGAGCAATGTGGCCGCCAAAAGGCAGCCCACCTCCGACCCCATAGGTCGCAGATTCGTTATACGGCTGATTCACTGACGTTCGGCCAAAGATAGTGGGTCTGCCTGATATTCCGGGCGCTCCCGCCGCGCCGAAGCTGCCACTGGTCGCCGTTTTTATGCTGTCGACCTCAAGCAGAATTTGTGCCAGAAATTAAAATTATTTATTAACAATAGGTTAAAGGTTGTGCGGCAAACTGCTTTCGTGCATGTGTCCGTTTTTTAGGACAGATCAGATAAGGGGTGCTCATGATGTGTCCGATTTTCCGGTCATGTGTCTTTTTTTCAGGACATTTTCTTGAGCTTCTCGTAAAGCACGGACCGGGAGATGCCCAGGGCGCGTGCCGACGCGGCTTTGTTCCCGCCATGAGCCTGCAGGGCGGCGGCGATTGCCTCGCGTTCGACCTCGCTGATCACATCGGTCAGTAGCCGCACCGGACGCGCCGGGGCGTCATCACGCGGGCGCGTCAATCGTCTCCCGGGAAGCAGCGGGGCCAGTTCCCGAGTCCCGAGTACGCCGACCTGCTCATTGAGAGTCAGTGCCTGCTCCAGTATGTTACGTAACTCCCTGACATTGCCTGGCCAGTCATGGCCGGCGAGCAGTTCGATTGCTTCCGGGGTAATGGTCGCGTATAGGTCGCTTTCGGCGGCCAGGTCTTCCAGAATCGCCTCGCATAGCACACCCAGATCCGTGCGGCGGTCACGTAAGGGAGGTACCTGCAGCTGCAGTACATTCAGTCGGTAATACAGGTCGGACCGGAAGGTTCCCGCGTCCAGCATCTCTTCCAGGTTCCGGCTGGTGGCGGCAATGACCCGCACATCAACGCGTTGAGGGGTGTTTGAGCCCAGGGGCTCCACTTCCTTCTCCTGCAGGGCCCGCAGCAGTTTCGCCTGCATGGGAAGCGGCATGTCACCGATCTCATCCAGGAACAAGGTGCCGCCGTCGGCCAGCTGGAACTTCCCTTCCCGGGTGCGCTTGTCGGCGCCTGTGTACGCTCCCGGTGCAACGCCAAAGAATTCAGCCTCCAGCAGATTCTCGGGGATGGCAGCCAGATTGACCGCGATAAACGCTTGCTGGGCCCGCGGCGAGGCGGCGTGGATCGCCTGGGCCAGCACCTCCTTGCCGGTGCCGGTCTCACCCAGCAGCAGCACGGGCGTATTGCGGCCGGATGCCAGGCGGGCCCGGCGCTTGACTTCGAGCATGGCCGGGCTCAGGCCCACGAAGTCGGACATCTGGTAACGGGTGGTGCGCCGCGCCAGCGCCCGGCGGGCGTCGCTCAATTCCTGCTGCAGCTTCCGGTATTTGGCGATCAGCGGTGTCAGAGGCTGCAGATCGTCGTAGAGAACGAAGGCGATGCCACCGGTAACAGCCCCTTGCTGGTCCCGGACCGGAAGCCGTGTCACCACCAGATGCATGCCGCGGAGTTCCATAATGTCGAGCAGGATGGGACGGCCGCTTTGGACGACCTCCTTCATACGGGAGGTGGGGATCACCTCGTTGACGGGTTTGCCGGCCACCTCTTTCATGTCGCGGATGTCCAGCACCCTCATGTAGCTCTGGTTCATCCAGGTGATGCGTGCATCGGCGTCAACGGCGATGGCGCCGGCGCTGGCCTCCTCGAAGAGGGGGATCAGCATTCTCACCATGTCCCTAGTGACCGATGCACCGAGACCGTCTGGGAAGGGTTTGGCAGCGCTCACGGCAGATCTGTGGTTATCGCTTCCGGTTGCCATAGCTCGGGTGATGGCGCGTGTAGAAAATAGCCTTGAACATAGTCTACTCCGGCCTGCCACAGATGGGTCATGACCTGCGGGTTTTGTACATGTGTGGCAATGGTGCGGGCACCGGCCCGGCGAGCATGGCTGATAACGGCCTGCACATAGCGCTGCCGCGCATGGCTGTCTGCCAGGCCACGCATCAGAGCGGGCGCCAGCATCAGGTAGTCGGCCGGGAAGTCCTGGTGCATCCCGGCCGGGTCGTCGGGGGCGTAATGTCCGAGGGCGATAGCGCAGCGATGTGTGCGCAGCTCAGCCGCCAACGGCAGGTAGGTCTCCGGGGTCGCCATGACGTCTGAACACGGGAGTTCGATCACCAGGCGGCCGTCATCGGTGCGTCTTCGCCGAAGCTGCCGGGTGAGCCAGTCGAAAAAGTCTGCCGTGAGGATGGTTTCCGGGAACAGTTTTACGAAGAGCGTGGGGCTACGGTCTGAGCTGTGCTGCGTGATCGTGTCCAGCGCATGCTGCATTACCCAATGGTCGATGTGCCGGCGCAATCCCAGCCGGTCCGCGGGAGGCAGAAAGTCGCCGGGCATGATTTCACCACGGGCGGAATCATGCAGTCGGACCAGGACTTCGTGGAGCCCGCTGGGGCTTCCGTCGGGGTGGACTATGGGCTGATAGGCCAGGCGAAACCCGTCCTCCCGCAACGCCCGCTTCAATCGTTGCCGCCAGCTTGTGTCGTAAAGCAGCCGATGCAGTTCCTGGGCCAGTTCGTCTGCGTCCCGGTCCGGATCGAGAACGGCGTCGACGGCGGGTGAATTGCGTTCACCTTCCCGATGTTGGAGTGTGACCAGGAACGCGCCAGTGCTCTCGCGGACCGCCTGGGCGCAGGCCTCCACCAGCGGATCAGTCAGCAGTTCCGCATCGGTAATGATGGCCACCGGAACAAATTGCCTGGCTGCATTGAGTAGCACCCGGGCATTCACGAAATGGCGGCTACGGAAACCGCGGCAGCGGAGGACGGATGCCAGAACGGCGGCGCGCCCGGGCTTTACCGACAGGACGGCAATGGCCGGATGTTCCACGATGCCTCCGCCCCCACCGGCGGATGCTCCTTGTGGCTCGTCGTGCATGACCTGCTCCCGCAGCGTTCTTGTTCTGTGGATGACCATAGCACAGCCGACCCGGCAATCGGGAAACCCGGATCGCCGGTGCTGCGTGGCCGTTCCGAGGTCGATAGAATCACCGCAGTTTCAGGGAAGCGCTGATCTATTCCCCTGGCGCGGATAACGTTGTTTTCTCTGCGGGAGCGTCCCATGCCGCTGACGTCCGATTCTGCACGCAAGGATCCCCTGTGGACCTTGTTGTTCCGGCTGACTCCCGTGCGCAACTATGCGGCCAGACGTTTCTTTCGGGGAACGCCCCATTGCCGTGAGTTGGGGATGCGGGTGCTGCGCATCGACCAGCGGGAACTGCATGCCTGTGTCGACTGGCGTGAGGATCTTGTTGGCGATCCGGTGAACGGTTACCTGCATGGCGGAGTGATTACCACGTTGGCGGACCAGGTGAGCGGAGCCTGTGCCAGCCTCAGCTTACGGCCTATTGAGGTGGTGGCCACACTGGATCTGCGGATTGATCATCTACGGCCGGCTGCACCCGGGAAGAGCGTGCATGCGGAGGCGCACTGTTACCGCATTGCCCGCCAGATCGCCTTCGTTTCCTGTGTGGTCCACGATGGGAATCCGGACGATCCCGTGGCAAGCTGCGCGAGCGCGTTTATTCGCAAGGGACCGATGAGCCGCCGGTACAGGCAGATGAGCGGAAAAACCGGGGACGGTAGAAACACAAAACCCGGCTGAAGCCGGGTTTCGAGCAACTCCTTGGGGGAGCGTTGCGAGCAGGCCGGGAACCCGACTCGCGGATGTTTAAGTGGTCGGGGTGAGAGGATTCGAACCTCCGACCCCTGCCTCCCGAAGACAGTGCTCTACCAGGCTGAGCTACACCCCGACAGTACGGTCAGTACACACGCTCGACGCTGAACAGCGCCATATTGCGCATGGATTCCCGGAACGGCGAATCCGGCAAACAATCCAGGCAAGCGACGGCTTGTTCTGCTGCCTGCGTTGCGAGGCCGCGAGTATATTCAATCGCCCCCGTGTTTTCAACGGCCCGCATGATCGGCTCGATCTGGCCTCGGCCACCTTCTTCAATGGCCCGGCGGATCAGGGCGGCCTCGGTCGCTGAACCTTCCCGCATGGCATAGATTAGCGGCATCGTCGGTTTCCCCTCCGCCAGATCGTCGCCCACGTTTTTCCCGATTTCCTGTGCCTGGCCGGTGTAGTCCAGCGCGTCATCCACCAGCTGGAATGCAGTCCCCAGGTGGCGACCGTAATCCGCCAGGCGTTCAACCACATCATCCGGCTTTTCTGCCAGCAAGGCACCGATGCGGCCGGCTGCCTCGAAAAGTGTCGCCGTCTTGCTGTAGATGACCTTGAGGTAATTCTCTTCGGTGGTGTCCGGGTCATGGACGTTGAGCAACTGCATCACCTCGCCTTCGGCGATGGTGTTCGTTGTTCCCGCCATCACGTCCATGATCGGCATGCTGCCGACCTCCACCATCATCTGGAACGCGCGCGAGTAGAGAAAGTCGCCGACCAGAACGCTGGCCTCGTTACCCCAGAGGTTGTTAGCCGTCTCTTGCCCTCGCCGCATATCGGAGCCGTCCACCACATCATCATGAAGCAGCGTCGCGGTATGGATGAACTCAATGACGGCGGCCAGCTGAATATGGTCCTCGCCCTGGTATCCGCATGCCCGGGCGGCGAGCAGCACCTGCAGCGGGCGAAGGCGCTTGCCGCCACTATTGATAATATAGCGGCCCAGCTGGTTGATCAGGACGACGTCCGAACGCAGCCGATGTTGGATCAGCCGGTTGACTGCTTGCATGTCCTGGGCGACGGGCGCCCGAATCTCGTCTACTGTCATGCCTCAACCAGCGCAGCTGTAAGGGATGCACGGATGCTATGGTTGCCCCGAGGGGGTGTCAAGAACGGCGCCACCGTCCTGCCGGCGCGGCCGCGTGGCTCGCGTTTGACCTGGAGCGGGGGAGCGGATAGAATCTCGCGCCTTCATGACCGGATTCGCATGGCGACCTAGCGACGGAGATTTCTCGAATATGTACGCCGTTATCAAGACCGGAGGCAAGCAGTATCGCGTCTCCGAGGGTGACATCCTCAGGGTGGAAAAGCTGGATGCCGAAGACGGTACCTCCGTTGAGTTCGACCAGGTGCTGATGGTATCCGATGGTGACCAGATCAAGGTCGGCGCTCCGTTGCTGGAAGGCGGCAAGGTGCAGGCCCAGGTGATCCGTACCGCCAAAGACAAAAAGGTGGAGATCATCAAATTCAAGCGTCGCCAGAACTACAAGCGCACCCAGGGCCACCGGCAGTTCTTCACCGAAGTGAAGATCACCGGCATCCAGGCTGGTTAAACACAGGAGCTATTAGGCATGGCACACAAAAAGGCAGGCGGTAGCACGCGCAACGGTCGCGATTCCGAAAGCAAACGCCTTGGCGTGAAGCGCTTCGGTGGCCAGCAGGTTATCCCGGGTAACATCCTGGTCCGCCAGCGTGGCACCCATGTCCACGCCGGCGAAGGGACTGGCCTCGGCCGCGATCACACCATTTTTGCCACCGTCGAGGGGCAGGTGGTGTTCGAACGCAAGGGTCCGCGCAATCGCAAATACGTGAGCGTGCGGTCGAACTGATACCTTTCATGGTATTGCCGGAAAAACCCCGTCGCCGCACGGGGTTTTTTTATGCACAATGACTCCAGCCGGCGCCCGCCGGCCATCTCCGCGACAGATCCTGGCAGGCCAGCACAATGAAATTCGTTGATGAAGTCTCTATTCAGGTGCAGGCCGGTGACGGCGGTAACGGTTCCGCGAGTTTCCGGCGGGAGAAGTTCGTCCCTTTCGGCGGGCCTGACGGAGGGGACGGGGGCCATGGCGGCAGCGTCTACCTGGAAGCCGATGAAGGCCTGAACACGCTGGCAGATTTCCGGCATGAACGGCGTTTCCGAGCGCAGCGCGGTGAGAACGGCATGGGGCGACAGAAAACCGGGAAGAGCGGCGAAGACGTGGTCATCCGCGTTCCCATCGGCACCATTGTCCGGGATGAGGACACCGCCGAGGAGTTGGGGGATCTCACCGCGCATGGGCAGCGCCTGCTGGTGGCGAAGGGCGGTCGTGGCGGCCTCGGTAACATCCATTTCAAGAGCTCCACCAACCGGGCGCCGCGGCGCACCACGCCAGGCCGGGAAGGTGAGCGGCGCGGCCTGAAGCTGGAATTGAAGGTGTTGGCCGATGTGGGCTTGTTGGGTATGCCCAACGCTGGCAAGTCGACCTTCATCCGAGCCGTGTCGGCGGCGCGGCCCCGGGTTGCGGATTACCCCTTCACCACGCTGTATCCCAATTTGGGTGTGGTCCGTGTGGAGGCCCACCGGAGTTTTGTTGTGGCCGATATTCCAGGTCTCATTGAGGGGGCAGCCGAGGGGGCCGGCCTGGGTGTACGCTTTCTGAAACATCTGGGTCGCACCCGGTTGCTATTGCACCTGGTGGATGCCATGCCATCAGAGCCTGACCGGGATCCGGTGGAGGATGCCCGCTCTCTCTTCCGTGAATTGCAGCGGTTCAGCCCGGAGTTGGCGGAGCGCGAACGCTGGCTGGTGATCAACAAGCTGGATCAGCTCTCGCCGGAAGACCGGGAAGCCTGGGTTGCGGACATCGTGCAGCGGTTGGATTGGCAGGGACCGGTGTTTGGTATTTCGGCGCTGTCCGGTGAGGGCACACGGGAGTTGTGCGGAAGGGCCATGAGTTGGTTGGAGGAGCTCCGAGAGGAAGAAGCGGAGCGCGCCGGACAGGAACAGGGTTCGGAATGAAGAGCGAACGACAGCGCTTGGGGCGGGCCAGAAAATGGGTGGTCAAAGTCGGCAGTGCCCTGGTGACCAATGACGGCCGTGGCCTGGATCACAGCCGCATTGGCGGCTGGGTTGATCAACTCGCGAGGCTCCGGCAACAGGGGCGCCATATCACCCTGGTGTCGTCCGGTGCCGTTGCCGAAGGGGTGAACCGGTTGGGCTGGGTGCGGCGGCCCCATGAGCTGTACAAACTGCAAGCCGCCGCCGCCGTTGGCCAGATGGGGCTGGTGCACGCCTATGAGGCGGAGTTCCAGCGCTATGGAATGCACACGGCGCAGGTGTTGCTGACCCATGATGATCTCAGTGACCGACGGCGTTATCTGAACGCGCGCAGCACCCTGCGCACCCTGCTGGAGTTTGGCGTTGTGCCCGTGGTCAACGAGAACGACACCGTGGCCACCGATGAGATACGCCTCACCGATAATGACACGCTGGCCGCGCTGGTTGCGAACCTGGTGGAGGCGGACCTGCTGGTGATCCTGACCGATCAGCAGGGCCTGTTCAGTGCGGATCCGCGGAGCAACCCCGATGCCACGTTGATCAGCGAGGGTGATGCCGGCGCCCCGGAGCTTGAAGCGCTTTGCGGTGGTGGTGTGGGTGGGGCGCTCGGGCGCGGCGGTATGCTGTCGAAAGTGCGCGCTGCGGCCCGCGCCGCACGCTCCGGTGCCGCCACCATTATTGCCTCTGGCCGGGAGCCGGATGTGCTGCAACGCCTCGCGGCAGGGGAGGTTGTGGGCACCTTGCTGAAGCCCTCGCAGGAGGTTTTGGCGGCGCGCAAGCAGTGGCTTGCCAGTCAGTTGCGGTCTCGCGGGAGGCTGTGGCTGGATGCCGGGGCAGTGCGTGTCCTGCAGGCCTCAGGCCGCAGCCTGTTGCCGGTGGGTGTGACGCGGGTGGAGGGCGGCTTCCGCCGCGGCGAGATTGTGACCTGCCTGGCGCCGGACGGCACGGAGGTGGGGCGTGGCCTGGTCAATTATGATGCCCGTGAGGCGCGGCGTATCATCGGTCACCCCAGTGACCGCATTGAGGAATTACTGGGTTACGTGGATGAGCCCGAACTGATACATCGGGATAATCTGATCCTGACCTGAGCCCTCGCGGATCCAGGCGGAAAACAGGGCCGGTGCCGACAGTCGTCACTTGATGGTGCAAGGCATTTGCCGGCTTCGGATCGCCCCAAGTACTGCTTTTCGGTTTCCCGTTTCCAGCCACAACGAAACCGCCAACCCCGGCGGGGTCGGCGGTCGCGATTCGAGCAGCCGGTCGGCCTCAGGCCATTTCGCGGATGCGTTCGTTCAGTCGGCTCTTGTGACGAGCAGCCTTGTTCTGATGAATCAGGCCCTTGTTTGCGGCCCGGTCAATGACAGGCATCGCAGCAGTGTAGGCGTCTTGGGCCTTCTGCTTGTCACCCGCTTCGATGGCCTTGATCACGTTCTTGATCTGCGTGCGCATCATCGAGCGGCGAGACTTATTGTGCTGGCGCCGCTTCTCTGCCTGACGGGCACGTTTCCGTGCGGATGGGGAATTAGCCAAGGCTCAACTCCTGACGTAAGTATTCGGGTTCCAGAAAGGGCACGTAATATCCCGATTTTGGCTGGCCCTGTCAACCATTGTTGCGGGGGCCGCCATCTGTGCACCGCGCATCGTCGACAACTCGGCTGGTAGGGTATCATCCGCTTCTTTGATCGGGGGATGCGCAAGCCATGTGGGGAGTGCGCCGGGGATGAGTCTGCTGAAGTCCACCGCCGTCTTCGGCATGCTGACCATGCTGTCGCGCGTGTTGGGTCTGGTGCGGGACGTGGTGATTGCCACAGTCTTTGGCTCCAGTGCGTCCACCGACGCCTTTTTCGTGGCCTTCAAAATCCCGAACTTTATGCGCCGCCTGTTCGCCGAAGGCGCGTTCTCCCAGGCGTTCGTACCGGTGCTGTCCGCCAGCAGGACCACCGAGAGCGAGCAGGCTGTACGCCGTCTCGTGTCCCGCGCCACCGGCACGCTGCTCGTCATTCTGCTGGTTCTCACCATCCTGGCGATTGTCGCGGCGGACTACCTGGTTTTGCTGTTTGCTCCGGGGTTTCAGGGTAATCCCGAACAGTTCGCGCTGACCGTGGATATGGTCCGGATCACCTTTCCCTACCTTCTGTTCATCTCCCTGGTTGCGGCGGCACAGGGGGTTCTGAACACGTACGGGCGATTCGGAGCGCCGGCGTTTGCTCCGGTGCTGCTGAACCTGATTCTGATCGCCAGTGCCTGGTGGTGGGCGCCGCTATTCGAGCGCCCGGTGATGGCGCTTGCCATAGGCGTATTCCTCGCCGGCGCAGCCCAACTGGCGTTCATGCTGCCGTTTCTACATAAAGTGGGAATGCTGACCTGGCCGCGCTGGGGTTGGCGGGATTCCGGTGTGCGGCGCATCATGCGGCTTATGCTGCCGGCGATCTTCGGGTCGTCCGTGGCCCAGATCAACCTGTTGCTGGATACCATCCTGGCGTCGTTCCTGATTGCCGGTTCCATCAGCTGGCTGTACTACTCGGACCGGCTGGTGGAATTTCCTCTGGGTGTGTTCGGCGTTGCGCTGGGGACGGTGATTCTGCCGCGCCTGTCCAGTGAGCACGCCGCCAAGGTGCCGGAGCGCTTCTCCCGCACGCTGGATTGGGCCCTGCGCTGGGCGGTGCTGATCGCCATTCCTGCCGCCGTGGGGCTGGCGGTGATGGCCGGTCCGATTCTCACCACGTTGTTCCAGTACGGGGCGTTCGGTGATGACGATGCGCGCGCCGCCTCGCTGAGCCTGGTGGCCTATTCCCTGGGCTTGTTCGGTTTCATGTTGGTGAAAGTGCTGTCGCCCGGGTATTTCGCCCGGCAGGACATGGTCACGCCGGTGAAGATCGCGGCCGTGAGCATGGTGTGTAACATGATGATGAGTGTCACCGTGGTGCTGACACTGCGCGACACACTTTACGGCCACGCGGGCCTGGCGTTTGCCACCGGGTTGGCCGCCACCATCAACGCCGGCCTGCTGTTCCGTGGCCTTTGCCGGCGCGGAGTCTATCGCGCCGAGGCAGG
Source organism: Ectothiorhodospiraceae bacterium (assembly GCA_007125985.1). Lineage (GTDB taxonomy): Bacteria > Pseudomonadota > Gammaproteobacteria > Nitrococcales > Aquisalimonadaceae > LSCE01. The sequence goes on from SLCE01000089.1 coordinate 19,353, forward strand.
CTGGGGGCGGCTGTGGCTGCAGGTGGGCCTGGCAACCGCTACTATGGCGGCCGTGCTGCTGGTCGGCGTGTCTGAACTGGATGTCTGGCTCGAGGCCGGTCTGACCCGGCGTGTTCTGGCCCTGGCCGGTTGGTTGACCCTGGCCTGTCTGGTGTACCTCGGTGTGCTGTTACTTGCCGGCCTGCGTCCCCGTCATTTGCGTGAGGCCACGGGTGGGCGCGCGCTTCCTGAAGACAATACGGACTGAGCAATGCAACTGATTCGCGGCATCCACAACATACGCCCTGACCATCGCGGCTGTGTGGCAACCATCGGTAATTTCGACGGTGTGCACCTGGGGCACCGTGCCATGCTTGAGCGCCTGCGTGGTCGTGCGGACCGGGCTGGATTGCCAGCCACGGTGATCAGTTTTGAGCCGCACCCCCGCGAATTCTTTGCGCCGGAGCAGGCACCGAGCCGGCTGTCATCGTTGCGTGACAAGACCAGGCTGCTGGCGGAGGCGGGGGTTGACCGCTTCGTCTGTCTGCACTTCAACAGGGAACTGGCGGGCATGGAGCCGGATGCGTTCGTGGATGATCTACTGATCGGGCGCCTGGGCATTCGTTATCTGCTGGTGGGGGATGATTTCCGCTTCGGTCGCCAGCGGCGGGGTGACCATGCGCTGCTGCAGGCTGCCTCGCAGCGGCACGGTTTCACGCTGGATGACACGCCTACGGTGAGTCTGGATGGAGAACGGGTGAGTAGCACGCGCGTGCGCCAGGCACTGGAATACGGAGATCTGGAACTGGCGGAGCGGCTGCTCGGCCAGCCCTACAGCGTCTCGGGCCGGGTGATCCATGGCGACCGAATCGGCCGGGAACTGGGTTGCCCCACCGCCAATATCGCTATCCATCACCGGCCGCCCATGGACGGTGTCGCTGTGGTGGAGGCTGCTATTGATGATGGTGCGGCACTACCAGCGGTGGCCAGCGTGGGCACGCGGCCCACGGTAAACGGTACGCGCCCCCTGTGTGAGGTGCATCTGCTGGATTGGGCAGGCGATCTCTACGGGCGCCGCCTGACCGTACGGTTTCTGCACTGGCTGCGCGGCCAGGAACACTACCCGGGTCTGGAGCAGTTGCAGCGGCAGATTGCCACGGATGTGGACGATGCCAGGCGCTGGTTCGACGCGCGCAGGTGATTGAATATCCAGTCAGAGCACAAGTTCTGTTAAGCTGGGGGGCTTTGACGGGACAGTTCCTTTTTGCCCTGATCGGGGCGTTCATCGCATGACTCAGTGCAGCTAACGCAGGCAGACGGCGACCGTGAGCGACTACAAGCACACTCTGAATCTACCCAAGACCGATTTCCCCATGCGTGCCAACCTGGCCAAGCGCGAGCCGGAACGGCTGCAGCGCTGGTACCGGGAGGATATCTACGGTCAGATTCGCCGCGCGCGGGCCGGCCGCGACACCTTCATCCTGCACGACGGTCCCCCGTATGCGAACGGTGATATTCACATCGGCCATGCGGTCAACAAAATCATCAAGGACATCATCGTCAAGTCCCGCACCCTGGATGGTTACGATGCCCCCTATGTGCCAGGCTGGGACTGCCATGGCCTTCCCATCGAGCAGAAGCTGGAGCAGGAGATCGGCAAGCCGGGCGAGAAGGTCAGTGAGCGGGAGTTCCGCGATGCCTGTCGTGGTTTCGCGCAGAAGCAGATCGACGGGCAACGGGAGGATTTCAAGCGCCTGGGTGTGTTCGGGGACTGGGATGACCCGTACCTCACCATGAACCCGGTGACCGAGGCCAATATCCTGCGCGCCCTGGGGCGTATCCATGCCAATGGTCATCTCACCCGTGGCTTCAAGCCGGTGCACTGGTGCACCGACTGCCGCTCGGCCCTGGCCGAGGCGGAAGTGGAATACCACGATCAGACGTCGCCGGCGATCGATGTGCGCTACCCGGTGGTGGATGTGGCGGATTTCGCCGCCCGCATCGGCGTTGATGCAGGGGAACTGGACGGCCTGCGCGTCTCCGTTCCCATCTGGACCACCACGCCCTGGACGCTGCCCGCCAGCCTTGCGGTGACCCTGCATCCGGAGCTGCACTATCGGGTGCTGCGTGCCTCCGGTGAGGTTGGCGAGGAAATCCTGGTGCTGGTGGACGGTTTGGACCAGTCAGCCCTGGCGCGCTATGGCCTGACGGAACAGGCCGAGTTGGCCTGCGTCGCTGGCGCCCGGCTGGAGCGTCTGACTCTGCAGCACCCGTTTCTGGATGAGCGTCAGGTTCCGGTGATCCTGGGCGAGCATGTGACCACCGAAACCGGCACCGGCGCCGTGCACACCGCGCCCGGACACGGGCAGGACGACTACATTGTGGGCCAGCGGTATGGTCTGGAAGTGGAAAACCCGGTGGGTGGTGACGGCCACTTTCTGCCCGGCACGCCCTTCGTCGAAGGCCAGTTTGTGCGCAAGGCCAACAAGACCCTCCCCAGACTGCTCGGCGAACGGGGTATGTTGCTGGCGCATGAGGACTATCACCACAGCTATCCTTGCTGCTGGCGGCACAAATCGCCCATCATCTTCCGGGCTACGCCGCAATGGTTTATCAACCTGGAGCAGCACGGGCTGCGCGAGACGGCACTGAGCGCCATCCAGCAGGTGACATTTACCCCGGCCTGGGGGCAGGCCCGGATCGACGGGATGGTCCGCAACCGCCCGGACTGGTGCATCTCCCGGCAGCGGGTCTGGGGTGTACCCATCGCGCTGTTCGTGGACAAGCGCAGCGGTGAACCCCATCCGCGCACCCAGGAGCTGATCGAGCAGGTGGCCCAGCGGATGGAGCAGGACGGCATCGACGCGTGGTCCGATCTCGAGCCGGCGGAGCTGCTGGGCGACGAAGCGGCGCAGTACGAGAAGGTTACCGACATCCTCGACGTGTGGTTCGATTCCGGGACCACTCACATGACCGTGCTGGAATCCGATCCGCGGCTGCAGGTGCCGGCGGATCTCTACCTGGAGGGCTCGGATCAGCACCGTGGCTGGTTCCAGTCCTCGCTGCTGACCTCCTCCGCCATCCGTGGTGGCGCGCCTTACCGGGGCGTGCTGACTCATGGCTTCACGGTGGACGCCAAGGGTCACAAGATGTCCAAGTCGCTGGGCAATGTGGTGGCGCCGCAGGAAGTGATGAACAAGCTGGGCGCGGATGTACTGCGCCTGTGGGTGGCCTCCACCGACTACAGTGGTGAGATGGCGGTATCGGACGACATTCTCAGTCGCACCGCTGATGCCTACCGTCGCATGCGCAACACGGCACGCTTTCTGCTGGCCAACCTCAACGGCTTTGATCCGGCCCGCCACATGGTGGCGCCCAAGGATATGCTGCCCTTCGACCGCTGGGCCGTGGATCGCGCCTTGCAGGTGCAGCAGGATGTCTGCCGCGCCTACGATGCCTATGAGTTTCACCGCATCTACCACCGCATCCACAACTTCTGCGCGGTGGACATGGGCAGCCTGTACCTGGATGTCATCAAGGACCGGCAGTACACCACGCCGGCGGACAGCCTGGCCCGGCGCTCCTGTCAGACCGCCATGTACCACATTGTCGAGGCGTTGGTGCGCTGGCTGGCGCCCATTCTCAGCTTCACCGCCGACGAGATCTGGGAGCACATGCCCGGAGACCGTGACGGCTCTGTGTTCGCGGCTGAGTGGTACCAGGGTCTGTTCCCGCTGGCGTCCGGTGAGGCGTTCGACCGCGCTTTCTGGGATCAGGTTGTCGCGGTGCGCGAGGCGGTCATGCGGGAACTGGAAAAGCTGCGGGCGGCGGACCAACTGGGCGGCTCGTTGGAGGCCGAGGTGGACCTTTACTGCTCGCCAGCCCTGCTGGAGAAGCTCGGGCGCCTCGGTGATGAACTGCGCTTCCTGCTCATCACCTCGGCGGCGCGTCTGCATCCGGCGGATGCACGGCCGGCGGAGGCCACACCGGTGGAACTGGATGGCGGCGAGGCCGTGGCGATTGCCGCGCGCCGCTCAAGCCATGCCAAGTGCCCGCGCTGCTGGCATCGTCGTGAGGATGTGGGTGTCAACGCTGAGCACCCGGAACTGTGCGGCCGCTGCGTGGAGAACATCTCCGCTGGCGGCGAACAGCGTCAGGTGGCCTGAGCGGCCACGGAGCAGAACTGATGCCGGAATCCGATGGAGCAGGGCAAGTGCGGAAGGGCACGCGGGAACACTGGATTGCGGTGCCCTGGCCGGCCATCGCCCTGTCTGTGCTGATGCTGGATCAGGTCACCAAGGTGCTGGCGGAGCGCACGCTGGACTATCTGGTGCCCGTGCCTCTGTTGCCGGTACTGAATCTGACCTTGAGTTACAACCCGGGGGCCGCGTTCAGCTTCCTCGGAGACGCTTCGGGTTGGCAGCGCTGGTTGTTCAGCGGCTTTGCTGTGGCCATCAGCGTGTTTCTCGTGGCCTGGTTGCGGCGCCTGCCCGCCGGCGAGCGCTGGATGACCTGGAGTCTGTCCCTGTTGCTGGGCGGTGCCCTGGGCAATCTGGTGGATCGGCTGATTCACGGACATGTCATTGATTTCATTCATGTGTACTATGATCGCTGGCATTACCCGATCTTCAATGTGGCCGACATCGCCATTACCGTGGGTGTGGGGATGATTCTGTTCCACGCCTTCGTGCTGGAAAAGCGCCAGGGCCGTTGAACGTACACGGGCCTACGAGGTCTTCACAGCCAGCACCCGTGCCCCACATACTGGGCGATCCAATGTATTTTCTGCGAGGACTGCCATGCCCCGCATCCTGCTAGCCAATCCCCGCGGTTTCTGTGCCGGGGTTGATCGGGCCATCACCATTGTTGAGCGGGCGCTGGATCTGTTCGGTGCGCCGATCCATGTCCGGCACGAGGTCGTCCATAACCGGCATGTGGTGGACGGACTTCGGGCCAAGGGCGCGGTTTTTGTCGAGGAACTGGACGAGGTACCGGACGGCGCCACCGTCATCTTCAGTGCCCATGGCGTCTCCCAGGCCGTCCGCGCCGAGGCTGATCGACGGGGTTTGCGGGTTTTCGACGCCACCTGCCCGCTGGTGACCAAGGTCCACCTGGAGGTGGAGAAGCACGCCCGGGAAGGTCGCGAAGTGGTGCTCATCGGCCACGCAGGCCACCCGGAAGTGGAAGGCACCATCGGTCAGTATGTGGGCCGCGGTGCGGAGCGCGGCGCCATCTATCTGGTGGAGTCGCCGGAGGATGTGGCGCGGTTGGAGGTGGGTGACCCGGAGCATCTCGCCCATGTCAGCCAGACCACCCTGTCCATGGATGACACGGCCCGTGTGATCGATGCGTTGCGGGCACGTTTCCCTGCCATCCAGGGGCCGCGCAAGGACGATATCTGCTACGCCACCCAGAACCGCCAGGATGCCGTCAAGGTCATGGCCGGACAGGTGCAACTGATGCTGGTAGTGGGGGCACGGAACAGTTCCAATTCCCAGCGCCTGCAGGAACTGGCGGAGCGTATGGGCGTGGCAGCGCATCTGATTGATGATGCCAGCATGCTGGACAGAAACTGGCTGGACGGCGTTGAGACCATTGGCGTCACCGCCGGCGCCTCCGCCCCGGAGGAACTGGTGCGGGACGTCATTCAGCAACTCACTGCCTGGGGTGCCGAGCCCCCCAGTGAAATGCAGGGTCGGGAGGAAAAAGTGGTTTTCTCCCTTCCCCGGGACCTGGTCCGCGCCGCCCGCGACGAACAGCCATCCCGGACCGCCTAAACCAGTCACGACGGCTGTGACGGCATGATACGGGTACCGCCCGCAAGGCCGGCACTTCTTGCAAGCCGTAAGGGGCGAGCCGCCGGTTTTGTTCAACCGCCGCCGGCGTTATGATCCTGGCGGCGCTTCTCCGCCAGCCTGGCGCGACGCTCGGGGGTGAGTCGGTGGTGGCAGCGCGGGCAGCACAAACCGGGCTCGAAGTGTTCGTGCGCCTCGTCACCGGGCTGCAGGGGTTCGCCACAACCCAGGCAAAGCTGGTGCGAGCCGTCCTGATTGCCGTGGGCCACGGTGACCCGGTCGTCGAAGACGAAACACTCCCCATCCCACTGACTGCGCTCCGGCGGAACCTCCTCCAGATAACGCAGAATGCCGCCTTCCAGTTGGAACACCTCCGGAAAGCCTTCCTCCAGCATGAAGGCCGTCGCCTTCTCGCAACGGATGCCACCGGTGCAGTACATGGCGATCCGCCGATGCCGTTGCGGGTCCAGTTGCTCCCGCACCCAGTCCGGAAAGTGTCGGAAGCTCTCCGTGTCCGGGCTCACCGCGCCGCGAAAGCGCCCCACGGAAACCTCATAGCGGTTGCGCGTGTCTATAACCAGGGTTTCTGGGTCCTCCAGCAGGGCATCCCATGCGTCAGGCGGCACGTGCTTGCCGGTGGTCGCGGCAGGATCCAGGTCCGGGCGGCCCAGGGTCACGATCTCGCGTTTCAGGCGCACCCGCAGTTTGCGGAAAGGGGAGCGTGCGGTCTCCGACCAGCGCGGCCGGATGTCGCAGAACCGGGCGTCTTCCCGCAGCCAGGCAATAAATGTCTCCAATTGCCGGTGTGGGCCGACCAGCGTGGCGTTGATACCCTCCGCGGCCAGCAGCACGGTGCCCTTCAGCCCCAGTGCGAGGCAGCGGTCGCGGATGGCCTGCCGGAGCTCTGGCAAGTCCTGCAGGCGCACGAAGCGGTAGAATGTGGTGACGCTGGTGGTCATGCTGTCATCGAGTCTGGCTGAAAAGAGGGCATTATGGGCGATGTGGTGCCGTTCCGAAAACCGGACCGGAAGCGCAAATCCGAGGGCAAGACCCTGTGTCGGCACGGCCTGCACAAATGGAAGGCGGCCGGTGAAACCCGCTTCGACGTCAAGCAGGGCAAGCTGGTGACCCTGTACCGCTGTGCCCGCTGCGGCAAGGAGACAACAGCGCTGACATGATTCACCTGCGCAGTCTGGACAAACGCTACCGGGAAGGCGGGCGGGACCGGGTGGTGCTGCACGATTTCAGCCTGGATGTGGCCGAAGGGGAGCGCCTGGCGTTGGTGGGGCGCAGCGGCGCCGGCAAATCCACGCTACTGAACATGATCAGCGGCATGGACAGCCCGGATGCGGGTGACGTCAACGTGGGCGGCGCCCGGGTGGACCGCCTGAGTGAACGTGACCGCACCCTGTTCCGCCGCCGCCACATCGGCTTTGTGTTTCAGTTCTTCAACCTGATTCCCACGTTGACCGTCCTGGAAAATCTGCTGCTGCCGCTGCAACTGCTGGGGCAGGGCGGGGCCGAGGCCCGAGGCCGCGCCGCCAAGCTGCTCCAGCAGGTCGGTCTGGCAGACCGGGGCGCCAGCTTTCCCGAACAGCTCTCCGGTGGCGAACAACAGCGCGTGGCCATCGCCCGGGCACTGATTCACCGTCCCCGAGTACTGCTGGCCGATGAGCCCACCGGCACCCTGGACGAGGAAACCGGCGCGCAGGTGCTTGCGCTGCTGGACGAGCTCACCGCCGCCTATCACATGACCGTGGTCATGGTCACCCACAGCCCCGAGGTTGCAGCCCGTATGGACCGGGTAATCCGGCTTGTGGATGGCCGCCCCGTGGAGGCCTGATGCTGCGGGCCAGTCTGCGTTACCTATTGCGGCACCCCTGGCAACTGGCCCTGTCCCTGCTGGGCGTTGCGCTGGGGGTGGCTGTGGTGGTGGCGGTGGATCTGGCCAATCAGAGCGCGGGCCAGGCCTTCAATCTCTCCGCCCAGAGTCTGACGGGGCGCACCACGCACCAGGTGCTGGGCGGTCCTCAGGGCATTCCGGAATCCTGGTATGTGGAACTGCGCACCCGGCACGGCGTGCGGCAGGCCGCACCGGTGATCGAAGGCGAGGCGCGCCTGGCCGGTCAGCCCGGCCGCAGTCTGCGCCTGCTGGGGGTGGATCCGCTGGCTGAAGGCCAGTTCCGGGAAAGTTTCGGCGGCCTGGCGGGGGAGCAACCCCTGATCCGGCTGATGAGCCAGCCGGATCAGCTTGCGCTGCTGGATGCGGATCTGGCGGAGTTGGGACTTGCCCCGGGGGATCGCATCCGGCTGGAACTGGCCGGGCGGGAACACGACCTCAACGTGGCCGCGGCGCTGCGCCCGGAGCGGGAGCTGGATGCCCGCGGTTTGCGCGACGTGGCCGTCATGGATATCGGTGCGGCGCAGGAGTTGCTGGGCCGTGCCGGCTGGCTGGACCGGGTTGACCTGATGCTGGAGAGCGAGGCCCAGGTGGAGCAGCTGCGCGGGCTGCTGCCCGCGGACGCCCAGCTGCTGGAGGCCGAGGCGCGCAACGCCGCTCTGCAGCAGATGACCCGGGCTTTCCAGCTCAACCTCACCGCTTTCAGTCTGTTGGCCCTGATGGTGGGGGCGTTCCTGATCTTCAACACCATGACGTTCTCCGTGGTGCAGCGGCGTCAGCTGTTGGGGTTACTGCGTGCGGTGGGCGTGACCCGTGGGCAGATCTTCGGCCTGGTGATTTTTGAGGCGCTGCTCATCGGCCTGCTGGGAACCCTGGCCGGCATCGCCCTGGGCTTGGCCATCAGCCATGTGCTGCTGGATCTGGTGGGGCGCACCATCAACGACCTGTATTTCATGCTCAGCATCTCCGAACTGGCGCTTTCACCCTGGTCGTTGGCCAAGGGCCTGCTGCTGGGGGTGGGGATGACCCTGGTGGCCGCGCTGAGCCCGGCGCTGGAGGCCACGGGGACACCGCCGCGGGCGGCCCTGAGCCGCGCGGTACTGGAACAGGGCGTACGTGCCCGGCTGCCGTGGCTGGCGGGCGCGGGGCTGATACTGGTGTCGCTGGGTGTGGGGCTATTGGCCCTGGTGGGCGGCCTTGTTCCGGCCTTTGCCGGACTGTTTCTGATGATTCTCGGCTGGGCGCTGGTGGTGCCGCTGGCCATGTGCTGGCTGGTGCGCTTGCTGGCGCCATTGTTGGGGAGGCTGGCGGGTCTGCCTGGACGCATGGCGGCCCGCGGTGTGGAGGCCGGCCTGTCGCGCACCAGCATCGCGGCAGCGGCGCTGATGGTGGCGGTGTCCGCCGTGGTCGGGGTGGGCACCATGGTGGACAGCTTCCGCGCCACGTTCTCCCAGTGGCTGGATGCCACCCTGCGGGCGGATGTGTACGTGTCCGTGCCGGGGAACGGCGCGTTGCTGCCGGAAGCGGTGGAGGCGCTGATAGAGACCGATGGCGTGGCCTACTGGAGCACGGCCCGCTACGGTCGGGTGGGGTCCGGCGAACAACGCCATCGTCTGCGTGTCTTCCACCTGCCGGCCACCGCGGAGGACGCATTCCGCTTTCGCTCCGGTGATCCGGAGGCCGCCTGGAGCGCATTCCGTGACGGGGATGCGGTGTTCGTCACCGAACCCTTCGCCTATCACCAGCAACTGCAGGTGGGGGATACGCTGCTGCTGGCCACCCCGGAGGGCGAGCGCCCGTTCCAGGTGGCGGCCGTGGTCTATGACTACAGCACCAGCGAGGGGGCGGTGATGATGAGCCGGGAAACCTATGACCGGCTCTGGGATGATCCAATAGTCAATTCGGTGGGCCTGTACGGCCCGCCGGGAACGGACGCCGACGCCCTGGTCCAGCGGTTGCGCCAGCGAACAGGCGACATGCAGCCCCTGCGCTACCGTTCCAATCTCGAGCTGCGGCGCCTGTCCCTGCAGGTGTTCGATCAGACCTTCACCATCACCCAGGTGCTGCGGATGCTGGCCATGCTGGTGGCCGTGGTGGGGGTGCTCAGCGCGCTGATGGCCCTGGCGCTGGAGCGGGCCCGGGAATACGCTGTGATGCGTGCCACCGGCTTCACTCCGGGCCAGATCCAGGGGTTGATTGTCGGGCAGAACGCGCTGGTGGGTGGTATCGCCGGCCTGCTGGCCCTGCCGCTGGGGCTGGCGCTCTCCGCAGCGCTGATCCTGGTGATCAACCAGCGCTCTTTCGGTTGGACCATGCAGGTCCAGGTGTCCGCCGAGGTGTTACTGCAGGCCGGCGCGCTGGCGTTGTTGGCGGCGGTACTGGCCGGCTTGTACCCGGCCTGGCGCATGAGTCGTACATCGCCGGCGCTGGCCCTGCGGGAGGATGCCGCATGAAGCGTTGGGTGGCACTACCACTGGTAATGCTGGTGCTTGTGGCGGGCTGGTGGCTGTGGCCGTCGCCGCCCGGATCCCCCGATGCAAGCGGCCAGACCCAGTCTGTTACCCGCTTCCTGTCCGGCGAAGAGGCGGCCGAGGGCTATGCCCGCATCACGGGACCCGAAGCGTTGGAATTCCCCCGGGACCACGGGGCGCACCCGGGCTACCGTCACGAATGGTGGTACATCACCGGGCAGCTGGAAACGGCCCAGGGCCGGCATTTCGGCTACCAGATCACTTTTTTCCGTTTTAATCTGGACCCCGACGCGCCCGAGCGTACGTCCGACTGGGGAACGAACCAGGTTTGGATGGCGCACCTGGGCCTGACCGACACCGACGGCGGACGCTTCCATCATCGGGAGCGCTTCTCCCGCGGCGGCGACATTGGGCTGGCCGGGGCCGCGGTGGACCCGTTCCGGGTATGGCTGGACGACTGGCGACTGGACGGAGCAGCCGGCCCGGACATCATGCCGCTGCGCCTGCAGGCTGCGGACGACGGGCTGGCGCTGGACCTGCATCTCGATGCGCTGAAGCCGCTGGTGTTGCAGGGGGAGGCCGGCTACAGCCAGAAGGGGCCGGATCCGGGAAATGCGTCGCGCTATTTCTCCTACACACGACTGGCCACCGACGGGGAACTGATCCTGGACGGCGAGCGCTTTCGCGTCAGCGGCCTGAGCTGGATGGACCGGGAATGGGGGAGCAGCGTGCTGAGCGAAGGCCAAACCGGTTGGAACTGGTTCTCGCTCCAGCTCGATGACCAGACCGAGATCATGTACTACATCCTGCGCCTGGATGACGGCGCAATCGCCCCCCGCTCCAAGGGACTGTTCGTGGCCGCGGACGGCAGCAGCCAGGTGCTGCAAACCCAGGATGTGGAGCTGGAGGAAACCCGCCACTGGGATAGCCCACTGGGTGATGCCCGCTACCCCGTGGCCTGGCGCCTGCGAATCCCCTCCCGCGACCTGCAGCTGGAGATCGAGGCGGTGCTGGATGACCAGGAGCTGCGCACAGGATTCCGCTACTGGGAGGGGGCCGTGCGCATTCGCGGCGCGCGGGATGGAGAGCCCGTGGCCGGTGGTGGCTACGCTGAGCTGACCGGCTACGCGGAATGATCAGCGGAAATTCGTCGTTTCAGACGACGAATTGCGGCCGTCCGGCCACGGATCATGAGGGAAGCGGAAGGCGCACAGCTGCGCGTCCTCCGAGCCACGCCCTGGCGTATCAGGAGCTGTCTTGAAGTTGCCGGGGCCGGAGCATCGGTTGCTCCGGTTCCCGAAGAGGTCCACATGATCAAGCTCGTCTACTGTGTCAGAAAGCGAAAGGACATGTCGCAGGCGGCGTTTTCCAGGTATTGGCTGGAGCGGCATGGGCCGCTGGTGCGAAGCCTTGCGGAGGCGCTGGGAGCGCGGAGATACGTCCAGAGTCACACCATTGAGCCGGAGATGAACGATGCGCTGCTCAAATCCCGGGGGCTGAGCGAGCCGTATGATGGTATCACCGAACTCTGGTGGGATGACATTGAGCGCTACAAGGCAACGGCCCATTCGCCGGCAGCCCGGGAAGCGCGCCGGGCATTGCTGGAGGACGAAGCCAATTTCATCGACTTCGCCCAGTCCCGGATCTTTCTCACTCAGGAACACATGATCTTTGATCTGCCGGCGGAGCATCAGCGCCCGGGGTCTGTGGACCATGGTGGGGAGACATCATGTACCTGACCCAATTCCTTCACAAGTCCCTGCGAGAGTGTCCCGACGCCACCATGACGGTGTTTGGTAACCGGCGCCAGACCTGCACCGAGTTCACCTCCCGGGTGGCCCGTGCGGCGAGCGTGCTGCAGTCGCATGGACTGGCGGCAGGAGATCGGGTGGGCATGCTGTCGCTGAATTCTGATCGCTACCTGGAGTTCTTTTTCGGAACGCTTTGGGCTGGCGGCGTGATCAATCCCATCAATATTCGTTGGAGTCCTTCGGAAATCGCCTATTCGCTGGATGACTGCGACACCCGGATCCTGCTGGTTGATTCCGCATTCAGTGGTCTGGTGGAAGCGATCCGCGAACAGTCTGACGCCTTGCAGACGGTGCTCTACGTGGGCGACGACGGGGTGCCGTCCGGCCTGCTGGACTACGAGTCGATGGTTCAGCAGGCCTCGGAGGTTCCGGATGCCATGCGCGGTGGCGACGACCTGGCCGGCGTGTTCTACACCGGTGGCACCACCGGCAAACCCAAGGGCGTCATGCTGAGCCATACCAACATCTATTCCGTGTCTCTTGGGACACTGGTCGCCGGCCCGCGCCCGGAACGTGCCGTGGGGCTACACGCCGCGCCCCTGTTCCATATCGGCGGAATTGGTCTGACCATCCAGCTGGCGGCGCGCCAGGGTAGCCACGTGGTGATCCCCCAGTTCGAACCAAAGGCGGTGCTGGATGCGATTGAGCGGGAAGCGGTTCAGGAGACCTTTCTCGTCCCCACCATGCTGGGGCGAGTGCTGGATGACCCTGAATTCGGGCAGCGCGACACCAGCAGCCTGGAAGTCGTGATCTACGGCGCGGCCCCCATCGATTCCTCGCTGCTGGACAAGGCCACGGCCGCCATTCCGGGGGCGTCCTTCATCCAGCTGTACGGCATGACCGAACTGTCGCCCGTGGCCACACTGCTGCCCGCCTGGTGTCACACGCCAGAGGGACGCAAGGCTGAAAAGCTCCTATCCGCCGGGCGTCCGATCCCCACGGCCGAGGTGCGCGTGGTGGATCCGGAGGGGCGTGATGTGCCCACGGGTGAGGTGGGGGAGATCGCCGTACGTGGTCCCACCGTTATGCAGGGCTACTGGGGCAAACCGGAACAGACCGCCGAGGCCTTACGCGATGGCTGGATGTATACCGGTGATGCGGGCCGGATGGATCACGATGGCTTCCTGTTCGTTGTCGACCGGCTGAAAGACATGATCGTCACCGGGGGTGAGAATGTTTACTCCGCCGAGGTTGAAGACGCCATTCTGAAGCACCCCAAGGTGCAGGCGTGCGCCGTGATCGGCGTACCGGATGAGGACTTCGGCGAGCGGGTCCATGCCGTGCTGGTTCTGCGCGGGGGGGAGCAATTGAGCCAGGAGGAGCTGTTCGCCCACTGCAGTTCACTGATCGGGCGCTACAAATGCCCGCGGAGCATGGAAGTGCGTGATGAGATTCCCCTCTCCGCGGCTGGCAAGATGCTCAAGTACAAGCTCCGGGAGCCGTATTGGAAGGGCCGCGGCCGGAAGCTGGTCTGAACCTCTGCCTGATCCGGGCCGTCCGATGACGGCCCGGATCCTTCCGTGCTTCTCTGCAGCGCCATGGTGGTTGTCGCTATCAGCTGATGTACTATAGGTAGCCCTTTTCAGAGCATCGAACGGCTCCTATCGGTGAGATCGCGCCAGCCGCCAGCCTTGGTATTGTCGAAACTCAAACCGCCGCTCCGTGCACCTTACCAGGTGTCCCGTTCGGCGGTGGTGGACCGTATTCTGGCCGCCCGCCATGGGCAACTGGTACTGGTGCGGGCGCCGGCCGGGTTCGGTAAGACCACCGTGATGCAGCAGGCCCGTGAAGCCCTGGTGGACGAGGGTGTGGCCACCGCGTGGCTGACAGTGGACCCGGCCGACAACGATGTGAACCGGTTTCTGGGTTTTCTCGCGGTGGCATTCGATGCCGTGGCCCCGGACAGTGGGGGCGAGGAAACACTGAGTGACCGTGCCACTGGAGAGCTGGCGCTGGAATTGCTGGACCAGGTAGCCGGCTGCCAGCAGCCGTTTTCGCTGTTCATCGATGACTTTGAAACGGTGCAGAATTCCACTGTGCTCGGGCTGGTGCGGGAACTGGTGGACCATCTGCCCGCCCATAGTCAACTGATCATCGGTTCCCGCGCCGTGCCGGACCTGGGCTTTGGCCGCCTGCGTGCCCAGGGGCGCCTGCTGGAGATCGAGCCGCCGGACCTGCGGTTCAGTATTGAGGAGACCACGCGTTTTCTGCGGGAATGCCGGGGCCTGTCGTCGCTTGTCGAGGAGCATATCGCGAAGCTGCATAGCTCAACTGAAGGCTGGGCGGCAGCGTTATGGCTCGTGTCCATGGCGCTGGAGCGCCGCCCTGAGCCGGCTGCTTTCATCGACGGCTTTTCCGGCTCCTCCGCTGCCATCACCGATTACCTGGCGGAGGATGTGTTCGCCAACCTTCCGCAATCACTGCGCCTTTTTCTTTTGCGAACCAGTATTCTGCATCAGCTCCACGGGGACGTGTGTGATGCGGTGACTGGTGACCGCAAGGGTGGTGAGGTGCTGGCGGAGCTTCACCGGCGCAATCTCTTTGTCACCCCGCTGGATGAGGAACAGAGCTGGTTTCGCTACCACAGCCTGTTCAAGGATTTCCTCCGCAGCCAACTCGAGCGCACGCTGCCGGAGGAGATTCCCGCCTTGCACGCCGCCGCGGCCCGTTGGTACGGGGAACATGGACGTCCGGTGGCCGCTATTGAGCACGCACTGGCCTCCGGTCAGCTCGATGCAGCCCAGGAACTGTTATCCGACCACGCGGAGCGCCTGCTGCTTGAAGGCCGCTTCCGCCTCCTGAGTCGTTGGCTCACGGCCATGCCGTCGGATGCGCTTGATCAGCAGCCAAGGCTGAAACTTGTTCTGGTCTGGGCCCTGGCATTCTCCCGTGGCTACAAAGAAGCCATGAGCATTCTCCAGGACATGGACACGGATGCAGCTCTGGACGCGGAAACCCGGGCGCATATGTTATCTGTGCGCCCCATGCTGCTGACCATGATGGATCAGGTGGAGGCAGCCTACGAGGAAGCGCGGCACAATCTCACAGCGCTCACGCCAGGGGTGAATTTCCCCTACAGTATGCTGGCCAACTCCTTCGCCTATCTGGCCATGGTTCGCGGACGCTATCAGGAAGCCTGCGACTTCCTGGAGGAGTCACGGCGCGCCCAGGAGGGCGGCGCCGGCCTGTTCAGCATGATCTATTCGGAGGTGGTTGAGGCCACCATCGATCTGCTGCAGGGACGGTTGCGGCAGGCCACCCACCGCTACCGGGCTGCAGCCGCCACGCGGCCTGGCCACGGGCGTTTCAACACCAACGGCAATGTGATGGCCGGCATCCCGCTGGCTGAAGTCCTCTATGAGACCAACCGCATTGACCAGGCAGAACGCCTGCTGGCGGTTTATGTTCCGTTGATCCGTGGTGTCCGTCTGCCGGATCAGATGATCAGTGCGCATGTGATCATGGCGCGGATCGCGGCCCTGAAGGGCGATCGGGATGCAGCATTCCAACTGCTGACCGAGTTGGAATATCTCGGCTACCAGGACCAGTTGCCGCGCGTGGTCGCCTCGGCAAAGCTGGAGCGTCTGCGTCAATGTCTGGTGGCAGGCGACTACCATGGCGCCTCCGCGGAACTGGCGAAGACGCGGGACCGTGCGCTATGGAAACGGATAACCCACTACTCGTCGCTGGGGAACGATCTGGAAACCCTGACCCTGGCCCGCCTGCGCCTGCTGACCTATGGGCGTGCTCCGCAGCGCGCTATCGCCCCCTTGCGACAGGCGGTGGCGGAGACAGAGCGTGGCCAGCGTTATCGCCGGGCGCTGAAGCTGCGCATGCTGCTGGCGGGTGCGTTGGACCGCGCCGGCCGTGCCGACGAGGCGTTGCAGGAATTGCACTCTGCTCTGCGTTTCGCCGCGCCCGAGGGGTTCATCCGAATTGCCCTGGATGAGGGTGAAGCGGTCATCAGCCTGATCCCGAAGTTTGCGGCGCGCCCGGAGTCGGCAGACCTCCCCGGGGACTATCTGCAGCGCTTAATTGATGCCAGCGGGGAGTCGGGTGGCGAGGCGCCCCCGGCGGTGGAACCGCTGCCGGAGACCAGGCTGGCCGAGCCGTTGACCCGCAAAGAGCAGCGGGTACTCGAGGAGTTGGCGGAAGGGCATTCCAACAGCGGTATCGCTCAGGTCCTGTTCGTCTCGGAGAGCACTGTGCGCACCCACCTGCGCAACATCTACGCAAAGCTCAACGCCAGCAATCGTACCGAAGCGGTGGCTATTGCCCGGCGGCTCGGGCTGGTGAAAGGCTAGTCCGGCCCCGGTCCCAAGGTTCTGCTGCTCAACCTTGCGCGAAATACCGGTCCAGATAGGCCTGGAAGTCCTCTGTCTCAATGTCCCTGGCCTCGATCTCCGCCTGCTCCGCAAGCGATTGGGTCGCCGCGTCGCGGAACTGCTGCTCCAGCTCCGGTGACAGGGGCTGGGCGCGGAAGTAGCCTTCATGCTGTCGGGAGACGCGCATGGCGAACTCGATGAAATGTTCCTGCCGGTCCCGCATCTCCCGCAGTACCCGGGCAGAAGGGGTGTGCTCGGCGTCATCCACAGCACGGCGGTAGTCCGCCAGTGCATCCCGGTACGGCTGGCCAGGCCGCAACTGGTCCAACAGTTCCATCGGCCCTTCCAGCGTCTGAAAGATCTCCGCCGCCCACTGCCGCAGCGGAACGCGCTCCCCCTGGCCTCGGTAGAGCTGGAGATCGGGGTCACGTCCATGGCGTGCCACCAGTCCCTGGTTGGCGTTGATGCCGGCCTGTTCCCTCGGCGAGATCACCGGGCTGTCCTGCAGCAGGCAGAACAGCAGCAGGCCTTCCAGGAACACCAGGTGCTGCTCGGCGATGCCAGTGGGCTCGAAGGGGTTCAGATCCAGGGCGCGGATTTCCACATATTCCACGCCGGCCCGGCGCAGCGCCAGCGTGGGCTTCTCCCCGGAGCGGGCAATGGCCTTGGGCCGGATGAAGCTGTAGTACTCGTTCTCGATCTGCAGGATATTGGTGTTCAGCTGGCGCCATTGACCGTCCACCACGGTGCCGATGCGGGCGTACTCCTCGTCCGGTGTGGAAATGGCGCGGGTCAGCGTGTCCACATAGCTGTCCAGATCGTTGTAGGAGATCTTCAGCCCCGCCTGCGCCTTGTTCTTGTAGCCGATATCGCTCATCCGCAGGGAGGTGCCGTAGGGTTCGTAAAGGGTATGACCATCGAAGCTCTGGAAGCCCAGTTCCTGGCCCTGGGTGAATGAACTGCAGACCGCGGGGGAGGCGCCGAACAGGTAGGGCACCAGCCAGCCGTAACGCTGGAAGTTCCGGATCAGCCGGAAGTAGGCGTCTGAGCGATACACGGGCTCCGGGCGGCTGTCGCCTTCCGCGGCCTGCAGCGCCTGCAGGAACTCGCGGCTGAACGAGTAGTTGAAATGGATCCCGGAAATGGCCTGCATGGCGCGACCGTAGCGCCAGTCCAGCCCGCGCCGGTAGACGTGCTTCATGAAGCCCACGTTGGAGCTGCCGTATTCGGCGATGGGGATGCTGTCGTTGCCGCCCACGATGCAGGGCATACTCGTGGCCCACAGCAGCTCGTCGTCCAGCTGGTGGTAGACGAAGCGGTGAATGTCCTCCAGAAAACCCAGCGTCTCCGCCGTGTGCGCATGGGGAGGCGTGATGAACTCCAGCAGGGCTTCTGAGTAGTCGGTGGTGATCCACGGGTGGGTGAGGGCTGAGCCAAGCGCCTTGGGGTGGGGTGTGCGGGCAATCGTGCCCTCCGGGGTCACCCGCAGGCTTTCTTTTTCCAGGCCCTTCAGGCTGTTGAGCAGCAGCCCCCGGGTGCCGTTCTGCAAAAGTCCGCTCAGCCGTTGCTCGGTGCTTCGATACATGCGCCGCTCGATCTGTGGTGATTACTGAAAGAGCGGATTGTGCCCCTTGCGGCGGTAAAATGAAATGCCGCTGCGGGATTCACGTAGCTGCCAGTACGCCCGGCCGGAGTGGCAGGCGCACCCGGAGACTGGCGCCGCCCAGCGGGCTCTGGCTGATGGTCAGGTCACCCTCGTAGTCGTTGACCAGATCCCGCACCACGGCCAGGCCCAGGCCCTGACCAGGGCGGCTCTGATCACCGCGGATGCCGCGTTCCAGCACCTGTGCCCGCAGGGTGTCGGGAATGCCCGGGCCATCATCCTCCACCACCAGCGTGAGCTGCCGGCCCTGATGCTGGTCCACGGTCAGCCGTATGCGGGATGCGGCCCATTTGGCGGCGTTGTCCAGCAGGTTGCCCAGCAGTTCCATGAGATCGGCTTCCGGGCCGGGAAAGCGCGCCTCCGGTTGACAATGGACATCGATGCGTACGTCCCGGTCCGCCGGCATCGGGATGGCCCGCTGCAACCGCGTGATGACCGGTGCGGCCGGGCTGCTCTCTCCCAGTCCGGCGCGGCCGGCCCGGGAGGCGCGCCCCAGGTGATACTGCAGGCTGCTGTCCATGCGTTCGATTTGCTCGATGACCTCGGCGGGGGCCGGTGTGTCGGGGTCCGATTCCACCCGGCTGCGCAGCACGGCCAGCGGTGTTTTCAGGCTGTGTGCCAGGTCGGCCAGGGCCTGCCGGTACCGGGTGCCGCGTTCCCGTTCCGCTTTCAGCAGGCGGTTCAGGCTCTGGGTCAATGGCAGCAGTTCCCTCGGGTAATTCTCATCCAGACTCTGGCGCTTGCCGCGACGGATGGCGTCCAGTTCCCCGGCCACACGGCGCAGAGGGGCCAGGCCCCAGCGCTGTATCATGACCTGCGCCAGCAGCAGCGCCGCCGCCGCACCCAATAGCCAGCCCCAGAGCCCCTGCCGGTACGCCTGCAGTTCGGCCTGGCGAAGCGACAGGGCCTCGGCCAGTTCCACGGTGAACCGGCCCGCGCCCACTGCCGGATCCTCCCATTCCAAGCCGTAGCTTAGTACCAGAACCGCCTCGCCGGCGGCCTGACCTTCCGCCCAGCGCTGTTCCCCGGGGGGGAGAGTGCCGGTGCCGGACCAGGCCTGTCCCATCAATGACTGGGAGCGCCACACCGCGCGACCGGCGTCATCCAGAATCCGCGCATAAAGGCCTGACTCCAGAGTCCGGAACCGCGCGTCCGCCAGCGGGGGTTCCACCACCAAACCCTCCTCTTCCAGGGAGGCGGCGGCGAGCAGGGTGTAAAGCAGGGCCTCCATGCGCTGGGTGCGAGACGCGTCCAGACTGTTGCGGAAGGCCTGATCCAGCGCCAGGCCGGTGGCACCGAGAAAACCCGCCAGCACGAGGCTGGAAACCAGCAGCAGGCGGCGGATAAGCGAGGGGTTCACCGTCCATCCCCGCCCAGTCCGGGACGTAGGGCGTAACCCAGTCCGCGTTGGGTCTGGATGGGCTGCAGTGTTCCGTCCGGATCCAGCTTCTGCCGAAGGCGGCGCACGAACACCTCGATCACATTGCTGTCACGATCGGCTTCGTCCGGATACAGGTGCTCAGTGAGTTCGGTTTTGGACACTGCCTGGCCGGGGCGGTGCATCAGGTACTCCAGCACGCGGTATTCGAACGCGGTCAGCGCCACCGGCTGCCCCTCCATCGAGGCTTGCTTGGCACGGGTGTCCAGGGCCAGTGGGCCGGCGATGAGTACGGGATGGGCGAAGCCGGCGGCCCGCCGCAGCAGGGCGTTCATGCGGGCAAGCAGCTCTTCCATGCGGAAGGGTTTGGTGAGGTAGTCGTCAGCACCTGCTTCCAGCCCTTCCACCCGGTCCTGCCATTGGTGGCGGGCGGTGAGAACCAGGACGGGTAGGCGACTGCCATCGGCCCGCAGACGGCGGATGAGTTCCAGGCCGGAGAGTTCGGGCAGCCCCAGGTCAACGATGGCCAGGTCGATGGGGTAGTCCTGCGCCAGGTGTAGGCCGGTGCGGCCATCGTTGGCCAGGTCCACCACATACCCCTCGCTCTGCAGGCGTTCCGCCACCTGGGCAGCGAGTTGTGTTTCGTCTTCAATCACCAGTACGCGCATGTCATCGCATCCGGCCGGTTTCGGCATCCACGCGGTAAACCCGCACCTGGCCCTCGCGAACCAGCACCCGGATCCGATGCACCTGGCGATCGCCCTGGCGCACCGTTTCTGCAGCCAGCACCCGGCCCCCGCTGCGCTCGCGCACCATTTCCACGGCTTCGTTCAGGCTCACCGCGGGCTGACCGGCTCCGGCCAGAGGCGCGATCAGCGATAGCGCGAGCAGCAGACTCATGAACAGGTGACGCAGGCGTCCCATGGCCTCTCCACGGGGCAGGCAGAAGCCCAATGGGCGCCTCTGCCCCACAGTCAGTAGCGAACGGGGGTGACATCCACGCGCACCCGGATGCGGTCGCCGGGGTGGTGATCCATCTCGGTCCAGTAGCTGTCACCCTGGTAGCGGTATTGTACCCGATAGCCGACAGTGCGCTCTTCCTCGTACCAGCTGTCCACCACCCGGCAATGGGTTTCGGTGCTGGTCCAGCGCCGCGCCGGGCGCTCGGTGAGGCGGTCGCCGATAGCGGCACCGGCAATGGTGCCCGCCACGGTGGCTGCGGTCTTGCCGCTACCACCGCCGAAGCGGTTGCCCACCACGCCGCCGGCGATGCCGCCCACCACCATGCCTGCGGTGTTGCGGCCACGGTCCGTGTGGCGGATCTGTTCGTCCCAGCATTCCTGGCGCGGGTGGGAGACACGCACCGTCTCCTTGATGGGGATCACCTGCTGGACCCGGGCCGTGGCGTAGCTGCTATGTGCCGACGCGTTGCCCAGCGGTAGCATGGCTGCGAGCAGGCCGGCGCCGGCGATCAGGGAAAGGCTCTTCTTCATGACACACCTCCGCTCAGGTTGATGACTGTAGTCTGCAGCGGGTTGGCTGAACGGAGGCTGAATGGTGCGGTGGTCGTTTGGCGGAGGGCTTCGATCCGGCCCGGGCCATTCAGAAGCCGGCCCGGAGGATGATGCAACGGTTTCGGACAC
>SLCE01000140.1 GCA_007125985.1 Ectothiorhodospiraceae bacterium
CACCGCCCTTTCACGGCGGCGACAGGGGTTCGAATCCCCTAGGGGACGCCAGTTTTGAAAGCCGCCGGGCTTCGCCCGGCGGCTTTTTTCGTATGATGCTCGCCATGGAACGGGCGAAAGGCCCTGTTATCATGATCAGGCACCCGGCATTAGACAGCGCATGGAGGCGCGGACCAGGAAGAGACCGCACAGGGTCCGCATGACTATCACCCAGCAGCGTCGTCGTATCGTCACATCCGTGGTGCTTGCCGTACTGTTGACCGGTCTTGTGGTGGCAGTAGCAGCATCGTTGCCGCTGTTTAGCCAGATCCAGGCCCAGAAGACACAGACGGGAGCGGCCGGGGCCGCCGCGAGGGGAGTCGCGTTTGCCAGCGAGTTCGCCCGTTTTCAGGATATTGCGCAGCAAACGGCCAGCCGTAGCGAAGTCGCCGCACGGCTTGAATCCTATGTTCAGGGAAACGTGACACGGGATGAACTGGTGCGTTATTCGGCTCCACGGCTGTCTGATGCCCTGGAGCGAATTGCCGATGCGCAGGCCATGCTGCGTCTGGATCATCAAGGGCGGGAACTGCTCCGTCTTGGCCCTCTGGCCGAGCAATTGCCGGCGGAGGTGACTGTGTCCGATCGGGTTGAGATCCGTGCTTACCCGGTGGACGATGGGGAAAACTCTTCCCTTTTTGTGGTCACATCCGCACCGGTACATGGTCGAGACGGTCATGTGGTGGGGCACGATGTGCTGCTTTTCTCGATGGACGCCTTGAAGCCCCTGTTCGTCGATGTGGACGAACTCGGTTCCACGACAACGATATGCCTGGTCGACCGGCAACGCGGGAAACGTGTTGCATACGACCCCTCGTCTGGGGTGTTTTCGTTGCGCCCGCTCGGAGATTGTCTTGATGGTCTCGATCCGGCCGGCGAGCGGGCGTCGACCATGATTTTCACAGGCACCGACGACTCTGGCGTGCGGCACGTCTCCTTCCTCTACCCGTTGGAGGGGGCGGGCTGGGACTTCCGCATACGGACTCCGGCTAGTACGTTTTACTCCGGACTCTGCCGGGACGTCGCGTTCGTGCTCCTCACTCTTGTGGCATTGATGCTCGCGGCGGGGTGGCTGACCTCGCGTATGCTCGGCCCCTTGCTGCATCGCCTGGCCGGGCAGGCGGAACTAATCGAGCAGGCCAATGTGAATTTGCTTGAAGCGGCCAGCGTGTTCGAGCAGAGCCAGGAGGCGATTGTCATCACGGACCGGGACGGCGTGGTGATCCGCGCCAATCCTGGTTTCACCGAGATGCTGGTTATCGACGCCGGGAAACAGGTGGGCGCCTCGTTGTTGGATCTGGTGGACTTTGACCGCAGTGATGATGACCTGATGGAGCACATCATCCGCCGCATCCGCGTGGATGATGCCTGGCAGGGGGAAGTCTGGTACAAACGCGCCGACGGCAGCGCCCTGCCCGCACTGCAGACCATCAGCGCAGTGCGTGACAGCGACGGTAATCTGATCCGCCTGATCCACGTATTCAACGACATCAGCGAACGCATGCGCGCGGAGCGTCACATGCAGCGGTTGGCGCATTATGATGAACTCACCGGCCTGCCGAATCGTCCATCGTTGGAGAAAAGCCTGGCGGACAGTATTACCCACGCTGCCCGGCGCGGCGTGCAGTTCGCGGTCCTGTTCCTGGACCTGGACAAATTCAAGCCGGTGAATGACAGCCTGGGCCATCAGGCAGGGGATCATCTGCTGAAACGCGTGGGCCAGCGGCTGCGGAATTCGGTGCGTAGCCGTGACATCGTCGGGCGTCTGGGTGGTGACGAGTTCCTGCTGATCACCGATGATCTGCGTGGGGCGGATGATGCTGGGGTGATCGCGGACAAGATCATTGACAGTCTGAAGAAGCCGTTTCAGGTGGATCAGGAGTCGGTGGAAATCGGGGTCTCCATCGGTATCGCTGTGTATCCGGTGCATGGGTCGACGTCCGAAGCGCTGGTCAACGCGGCGGATAAGGCCTTGTATACGGTGAAAAACGGCGGCCGTGGTTTTTATGCGTTTGCTGATCCGGTGAACTCCAACAGCCACGCCTGAGCCCGTGTAGCGGGCGGTAGCGGCGGCGATGACATGATGCGAGAGCGGGTTTTTGTCTACGGCACATTGCGGCGCGGTGGAAGCAATCATGATCTGATTGCCGACGGCCGGCTGCTTGGTGAATTCGTCACAGAGCCCGCCTACCGGATGCTGGATCTGGGTTACTACCCGGGCGTGGTGGCGGGTGGGGCTGCGGTGCTTGGTGAAGTCTACGGCGTGACCCCAAGCATGCTTCAGACGCTGGATCGCCTGGAAGATGTGCCGCATCTGTATATCCGGGACAGTCTCCACACGCCCTGGGGGAAGGCCTGGATCTACATCTACCGGCGCCCGGTGATCACGGCGCCGCAGGTTCCGGGCGGTGACTGGATGCGGTACGCCCACGGACAGGGGTAGAATGCCCGCCACATGTTGATCATTGATGTGGAGCAGGCTTTCCATGAGCGAATCACCGTATATCAAGCACGTCACCACAGAGACTTTCCAGCAGGATGTGGTGGATGCGTCTCGCCAGCAGCCGGTGCTGGTGGATTTCTGGGCGGACTGGTGTGCTCCCTGCAAGCAGTTGATGCCGGTGCTGGAAAAACTGGCCGAGGAATACAAGGGCGCGTTTTTGCTGGCAAAGGTGAACTGCGACCAGGAACAGGAACTGGCCGCCCAGATCGGTGTGCGCAGCCTGCCCACCGTCATTCTGATCAAGGACGGCCAGCTGGCCGACCAGTTCATGGGCGCCCTGCCGGAAAGCGAGGTGCGCAAACTGCTGGACAAGCACGTGTCCGCACCCCAGGAAAGTCCCCAGGAACAGGCGCGCGAGCTGATGGAGGCGGGTGATTTCGAGGCGGCGCTGCCGTTGCTGAAGGGCGCCTATAACGCGAACCCGGGCGATGAGGATCTGGCCCTGGATCTGGTTCGGGCACTGTTCAATACCGGCAATCTGGAGGATGCGGATCAACTGCTGGCGGCCCTGCCGGACAGCGTGCGCCACGATGACCGGGTCAAGGCCATGAATGCCCAGAGGGGGTTTGCCGAACGCCTTCAGCAGCTGCCGCCAGAGGCCGAGTTGCGCCAGCGTGCCGAGGGGGGAGCGGACCCGGAGGCCCTGTACGGCATCGCCATGTACCAGGCAGCCCGTGGCGAATACCAGCAGGCCATGGACGTGCTGCTGGACCTGTTCCGTCGTCACCGTGCCTGGAATGATGGGCAGGCCCGCACCACGCTGTTGGAGATGTTTGATCTGCTGGGGCCGGATCACGCGCTGGCACGGAGCTACCGGCAGAAGCTGTTCCAGCTTCTTTATTGAGGATGCGGCCGGGTGGTCAGGGGTGGCGCGGCAGCAACACGGCGGCCAGGACGCCCCCGGCCGCGCCGTACCAGTGGGATTGAACGATCACGTCGCCACCGACCAGTTGCGCCAGCGCCGGGCTTGCCCCGGCCTGGATTTCAGCAATGATCTTGATGGCCAGCAAGGCCAGGAATCCCCATGCCACCACTGATCGGTAAGCGAGTATGCCGCGCAGACTGGCTGCCGCCCAGATGGCATGGGTCAGGCCGGACAGCCCCACATACCAGGCAATCTGCGTATCCAGAACGTACAGCCCGAGCGGGACTGCCACCATGCCTAGCAGGGTGGCCAGCAGTAGCCCGCCACCCCCAAGCCATTGACCCCCAATCAGCACCACAACAGCCAGGCCGGCGAGGTTCAGCGCCAGGTGTGTGTTTCCCAGATGTACCCAGTGCGCTGCCAGGCCACGCCACCAGCCGCCTTCGGTCATTGCCGCGCGTTCGTAGCGCAAGGCCTGGACAGCGTCCTCGCCGAACAGCGCGAGGATCAGCGCGGGCAGCGCCAGCGCAATAAGCACCAACACCGAAACAAGCAGTTCCTGACGGGGCGTGTGGTCAGCCATGGCAGCGAATCACTCCGGATTTGCAGGCTTGCACCATACACCCCCACTCCGGTCTGGTCCACGGGCTGAGACGTAATGCCCTGAACGCCCGGGAGGCATTGCCCACCTTCTACTGGTGCAGCGGGAAGACGGAGAGGCGCTGCCTGGCGCAGGCCTTGGGGCAGAGGCTGGAGTACGGCTATGCCCACCATATCCAGCGGCTCATGATCACCGGGCTGTACGCCTTGGTCTACGGTGTTGAGCCACGGCAGGCGCACGCCTGGTATCTGGCAGTGTATGTGGATGCGGTGGAATGGCTTGAAGCGCCAAACACCCTCGGCATGGCCCTGTTCGCGGATGGCGGCCTGATGGCCAGCAAACCCTATTGCGCCACCGGCAAGTGCATTCGGCGCATGAGCAATGACTGCGATCAGTGCCGCTATACCCCGGAGCACCGCACCGGCCCGAAGGCCTGCCCGTTTACCACGCTGTACTGGGATTTCCTGCTCCGGAATCGGAAACCGCTCGCCCAGGTTCCGCGCATGAACATGCATCTCCGCAACCTGGACCGCCTGGATGACGCGACCCGTGTTGCCATTCACCAACAGGCGGACAGCCATCGGCGTCATGTACAGGGCGACTGACGCCGCCCACGCACTTCGTTATCCTGTAGGGCCCCTTAAGTCTGGAACGAGAGGTTAACGCTGTCATGCCCACCCGCATCGGAATCGCAGGCGCCGCCGGCCGTATGGGCCGGACATTGATCGAGGCCACGGTTCAGCACCAGGATCTACAACTCACCGCGGCTGTCGATCGCCCGGAGTCGGGTTTCATTGGTGTCGATGCGGGCGAATTGGCGGGGCAGGGCAAGCTGGGCGTGACCATAGGCGATGACCTGCAGGCCGTGCTGGGTCAGATGGATGTGCTGATCGATTTCACCTTGCCGGAGGCCACCGTGCGCAATGCGCAGGCCTGTGCCGAAGCCGGTGTACGCATGGTCATCGGCACCACCGGTCTGACTGACGCACAAAAGGCTGACATCGATGCTGTGGCGGCCCGGGTGGGGGTGGTCTTCGCCGCCAACTACAGTGTGGGCATCACACTGTCATTGAAGCTGATTGATATGGCGGCCCGGGTTCTGGGTGATGACTACGATGTGGAGGTGGTGGAAGCCCACCATCGGCACAAGATCGATGCGCCCTCCGGTACCGCCCTGCGGATGGGGGAAGTTCTGGCCAGCGCCCTGGGCCGCGATCTCAAGGATTGCGCCGTCTATGGCCGGGAAGGGCGCACGGGCGAGCGCGACCGGAATACCATTGGCTTCGAGACCATCCGCGGCGGCGATGTGGTGGGCGACCATACGGTCATGTACCTCGGGCTCGGTGAGCGCCTGGAGATCACGCACAAGGCCAGCAGCCGTATGACCTTTGCCAAGGGCGCCGCAAGGAGCGCGGCCTGGATTCATGGCCGTGATGGTGCCGGCCTGTTCGATATGGAGGATGTGCTGGGCCTGCGCTAGCCCGGCCGTCTGCCATGTTGCTGACCCAGGCACTGATCATCGGCACCCTCGTCGGCATGGCGCTGTATTACCGCCGCAACCGTCTGCCCATGCTGGTGGGCAACGGCAGTCGTCTGCCCAGGCAGTTGCTGGGGCTGGCCGGTGTGCTGTTGCTGGCGTTGGCCTGGAGCCTGATGGGAAGCGCCGTGAATCAGTCGCCGGAGCCGGGTGTGGCCGAACAGACTCCCATTCTCAACTATGTTGCAATGGCCGTGCTCGCCGCACTGGGGATCGGCATGCTCGGCGCTGCGCTGCGCGCCAGTTTCGATCAGGTGATCGCGCTGCTGGACTATCTCACTCTCTATCGCCGGCGACGCTGATCCATCCACGTCGCCGCTGCCGGTACGCTCCGCGCCCGCCATCGGGCCGCTGGTGACTACAGAAGCAACGGCGGCGCTGGTATCATCTGCGGTCTTCCTTTTCCACACCAACGCCGGGTTGCCGACTCAGATGACCAGCACTGCGCGTATCCGTGAAATCCCCTACAACTACACCTCGTTCTCCGACCGCGAGATCGTGCTCCGATACCTGTGCCAGGAAGCCTGGGACACCCTGAACATGCTGCGCGAGGAACGCCGTACCGGCATCTCCGCCCGCATGCTGTTCGAGGTGCTCGGTGATCTGTGGGTGGTGCGGCGTAACCCATACATCCAGGACGACCTGCTCAACAACGAGAAACGACGCAAGGCCCTCGTGGAGGCCATGCACCACCGGTTGGACCAGATCGTGGAGCGGGCCGAGGGCAATGTCCAGGCGCTGACACTGGCCGAGCAGGGGCGGCGTGCGGTGCGCGACTTTGAAGCCTGGTTCCCGGCAACCCTGGAAAAGCGCGAACGCGCCCGCAAGGCCTTCGGCCAGCACACCCGCAAGGATAACATCCGTTTTGACGGCCTCTCCCGCGTCTCCCACCAGACCGACGCCACCGACTGGCGCGTGGAAGTGCCCTTTGTGGTGCTGACGCCGGATAGCGAAGCGGAGATGGCCGGCCTGGTGAAGACCTGCATCGAACTTGGCCTGGTGGTCATCCCCCGCGGCGGCGGTACCGGCTATACCGGTGGCGCCGTGCCGTTGCATGAAGACTGTGCCGTGCTCAACACCGAAAAGCTGGAAGGTCTGGGCAAGGTGGAGTTGAAGGCATTGCCCGGCGTGAAGGGTAAGGTGCCCACGGTGCGCGCCGAGGCCGGTGTGGTGACGCGGCGGGTGTCGGATATTGCCGGCATGCACGGCTACGTGTTTGCCGTGGATCCCACCAGTCAGGATGCCTCCACCATTGGCGGCAACGTGGCCATGAACGCGGGTGGCAAGAAGGCGGTGTTGTGGGGCACGGCGCTGGACAACCTGGCCTCCTGGCGCATGGTCACCCCGGATGCCGAGTGGCTGGATGTGGAGCGGTTGAACCACAACCTGGGCAAGATCCATGACCAGGAAACCGTGCAATTCCGCGTTACCCGCTACCAGGCCGACGGCAAAACCCGCAAGGGTGAACCGGAGGTGTTGACCTTTCCGGGGGCGAGCTTTCGCAAGGTAGGCCTGGGCAAGGACGTCACCGACAAGTTTCTGGGCGGCGTGCCCGGCGTGCAAAAGGAAGGCTGTGATGGCCTGATCACCTCGGCCACCTTCGTCCTGCACGTGATGCCCAAGCACATGCGCACGGTGTGCCTTGAATTCTACGGCCTGGACCTGCAGAAGGCCGTGCCGGCCATCGTCGAGATCGTGGACGATCTGCAGGCCGACCCGAATGTGAAACTCTCCGGCCTGGAGCACCTGGACGAACGCTATGTGCGCGCGGTCGGCTACAGCCCCAAGGGGGAGCGTGGCGAGCGGCCGAAAATGGTGTTGCTTGCTGATCTGGCCTCCGATGATGAGGATGCCTGTGCCGCCGCTGCCGAGCGCACGGTGGAAATGGCCCGCAAGCGAGATGCCGACGGTTTCATTGCCGTGAGCCCCGAGGCGCGCAAGACTTTCTGGGCGGACCGCTCCCGCACCGCCGCTATCGCCGCCCATACCAACGCCTTCAAGATCAACGAAGATGTGGTCATTCCGCTGGACAAGCTGGCCGAGTACAGCGAAGGCATCGAGCGGATCAATATCGTCCAGTCCATGAAGAACAAGATCCGCCTGGCCCATGCGCTCCGCGAGTATTTCCAGAGCGATTTGCCGGAGCTCAAGCACCGCCCGGACTACCTGGACCGGGAGGATCTGGAGGCCTCGGAAGAGGGGGGCTCCATCCTCGGGCGCAAACAGCGCCATGCGCTGCAGCACCTGGATGCGGTGATCGAACGCTGGCAGGGCATTCTCGACAATCTGGAGGGTGATGCCGCCGAGTTCGACTGCTGGCTGGACGAGCCTTCCCGGGCCGACCGGCGTGAGGGCGATCGCCTGATCAATCTGCTGCTGCGCCGCAGTCTGCGTATCTCGCATCGGGCCGAGGTGGAGCGGCCGCTGAAGGAGATTTTCGACGGCCGCGATCTGGAGCCGGTGTGTAAACGTCTCGAAACCATTCACAAGGAAGTCCTGTCCAGCCGGCTGTTCGTGGCGCTGCACATGCATGCCGGTGACGGCAATGTGCATACCAACATCCCGGTGAACTCCAACGACTACGAGATGATGCAGGAAGCTGATCGCATCGTGGACCAGGTCATGGACCTGGCGCGGCGGCTGAACGGGGTGATTTCCGGGGAGCACGGCATCGGCATCACCAAGATGCAGTATCTGGATCAGGAAACCGTGGACACCTTCCAGAAGTACAAGGAGCAGGTGGATCCCAAGGCCTGGTTCAACCGCGGCAAGCTGGTGCGTGGCTCCGGGCTGGCGAATGCCTATACGCCCTCCCTGCGCCTGGTGCAGCAGGAGGCGCTGATCCTGGAACACAGTGATCTGGGCGAGTTGAACGAGGACATCAAGGACTGCCTGCGCTGCGGGAAGTGCAAGCCCGTCTGCACCACCCATGTGCCCCGGGCCAATCTGCTGTACTCGCCGCGCAACAAGATCCTGGGCACCGGGCTGATGATCGAGGCCGTGCTTTATGAGGAGCAGACACGTCGCGGCATCTCCCTCAAACACTGGGAGGAAATGAACGATGTGGCTGATCATTGCACGGTTTGCCACCGTTGCGTCACGCCGTGTCCGGTGAACATTGATTTCGGCGATGTCACCATCAAGATGCGGGGCATCCTCAAGGAGCAGGGCAAGCGCAAGACCAGGCCGGCCACCATTGCCTCCATGGCGTTCCTCAACGCCAAGGATCCGCGGGCCATCAAGGCCATGCGCAAGGGCATGATTGAATGGGGCTACGGCAGCCAGCGGCTGGCGTCCAGCATTGCGCGCAAGCTCAAGATCGTGCCGGAGAAGACCGCGCCGGACGCGAAGCCCGCGGCACGGCCGGCCAATACCACGGACCGCTCCTCAATCCCGGCGCAGGTGGTGCATTTCGTGCGCAAGCCCATGCCCGGCAAGCTGCCCAGCAAGACTGTGCGTGCCCTGCTGGATGTGGAAGACGACAAGTACGTTCCGATTCTGCGTGATCCGGGCAAGATCGATGACGACTCCGACGCAGTGTTTTATTTCCCCGGCTGCGGCTCCGAGCGGCTGTTCAGTCAGATCGGCATGGCCACCATGGCCATGCTGTACCATGCCGGCGCCCAGACCGTGCTGCCGCCGGGCTACCTCTGTTGCGGCTACCCGCAGACCTCCAACGGGGATATCGAGAAGGGGCAGGCCATCAGCACGGAGAACCGGGTGCTGTTCCATCGTGTGGCCAATACCCTGAACTACATGGATATCAAGACCGTGGTGGTGTCCTGCGGCACCTGCATGGATCAGCTGCTGAAGTACGAGTTCGAGAAAATCTTCCCCGGTTGCCGTCTACTGGATATCCACGAGTACCTGCTGGAAAAGGGTTACAAGCTGGAGGGCGTGGATGGGGTGCAGTACATGTACCACGACCCCTGCCATACGCCGATGAAGACCCACAATCCGCAGAAGGTGGCCAGCACGCTGATGGGCAAGGATGTGCCGTTGAACGACCGCTGCTGCGGTGAAGCCGGCACCTTCGCCGTCTCACGGCCGGATATCGCCACCCAGGTGCGCTTCCGCAAGGAAGAGGAGATCAACAAGGGTGTGGAAACGCTGACTGGTGCGCCAATGGCGGAGAAGGGCAAGGTGAAGATGCTCACCTCCTGCCCGGCTTGCCTGCAGGGCCTGAGTCGCTACGAAGCCGATACCGGTGTGGAAGCGGATTACATCGTGATCGAGATGGCCAAGCATTTACTTGGCGACAACTGGCAGGAGCAGTTCATCAGCGACGCCCGTGAACGGGGCGTGGAGAAGGTGCTTTTGTAGGCCGGGCCTCACAGCAAACGATAACGACGAAGGAGAACGCATGTCCCGCGGCAACCCGCTGGCCAAGCGCATTGGCCTGCACTTTGATGAAGCACGTGCCGGATTCAGCCGTTGCTGGCTGACTGTGGAACACGAGGTCCACATGAACCCCAATGGCGTGGTCCATGGTGCAGTTCTTTATGCCATGGCTGACACGGGCATGGGCGCGGCCCTGATACCCATGCTGGACAAGGGGCTTAGCTGCGCCACCATCGAGATCAAGATGAGCTACTTCCGCCCGGTGTTCGAGGGCGAGCTGATCTGTACCTCCGAGGTGGTGAACAAAGGCCGGACCATTGCGAACATTGAGTCGCGTGTTTACTGCGCCGACAAACTGATCGCGCAGGCGAACGGGAACTACGCGATTTTCGAGTGGCGGCGTTGACGGAAGCGCTGATCTACACCGGCGTCCAGCTTTGGAGCCACAACCACGAGACGTTTCACTGACTGAAGCCTGGCCCGGCCCCTCCCGCCTTTTGCTTTGGAATGGTGCTATACAAGACTATCCACACGTAACGTAAGTGTTGTCGTCGGGGAGCTACACTTGTCGTTGTTCAAGAAAAACGGATAAAGGATGGGGGTAGTATGAATGAGCATCTTGCGCGTCCGCCCTCCCGCATCACCAACATCGTCCTGAGTCTGCTTGCCGTGGTTGCCGTGGTCGGCGTCAGTGGCTGCGCCTATTTGCTCAATGATCGGGAGCAGCTACGGGAGGCTTGGGAGCAGGAGCGAGAGGAGTTGGTCACTCGAGTTGCCGACCTGGAATTGCATGCCGAGAAGTTGCAGCAAACTCTGGAGGCGCACGCGGAGGCGGGACAAACGCTGCGGGAACTGGAACTGGCGATCGATGAGTCCACTGCGCAGGCGGCAGCCCTGGAAGCACGGATGGCGGAGCAGGAAGCACAGTTGGCGGAGAAAGACGCGCAGTTGCAGCAAACTCTACAGGCGCAGGCCGAGGCGGGACAAACGCTGCAGGAACTGGAACTGGCCATCGATGAATCCACCGCGCGGGCGGAGGCTCTGGAAGCGCAGGTGACGGAGCGGGAAGCGCAGTTGGCGGAGGAAGACGCGCAGTTGCAGCAAACCCTGCAGGCGCACGCGGAGGCGGGACAAACGCTGCAGGAACTGGAACTGGCCATCGATGAATCCACCGCGCGGGCGGAAGCTCTGGAAGCGCAGGTGGTGGAGCAGGAAGCGCGGCTGGCGGCGATGGCACGGGAGGAGGTGCTGACCCGGCAGCGGTACGAGAGCTTGAGCGAGGATCTCGCCGCCGTCAGTGCGGAACTCGAGGCGGGTGATATCCGTCTGCAGGAACTATCCCGTAGCGAGGACGATTTGCTCGCGCGCATCAGCGAACTCGAGACCGCCCTGCTTGATCGTACCCGGACGCTGGAGAGGCTCGGCGAAGTGGTTGCGAGGGTGGAACTCATCCTGGGGAACACGCAGGAGCAGCTGCACGCCGCCGAGGCGGAGTTAGGCCGTTTTCCGGAGCCGGATGGCCAAGAGGACGCGGTCTGGGTGCGCTGAGTACGCTCTCTGAGCAGTTTGGCCAGACGATGATTGCCTATCGGTCGCCGTGCCGCCTACTCCTCCGGGCGGTCGTCGCAAAGGTTCTCAGTTGCCGTCAGTGGCTCGGTTTCGTGACCCGATGGCAGTGGCTCAGGGCTGGAACGGAGCCATGCGGCGATGTCCGCATGGGTGGCGGCAGAACCACTGTAGCGGGTAAGCATGTGGAAACCGTCCGGGTAAAGTGCCGTACGCAGATTATCCGGGTTGGTGCCATGCAGCCGCTCAAGCAGGATGCATATCGGCT
The DNA here is from genome assembly GCA_007125985.1 of Ectothiorhodospiraceae bacterium. Lineage (GTDB taxonomy): Bacteria > Pseudomonadota > Gammaproteobacteria > Nitrococcales > Aquisalimonadaceae > LSCE01. The sequence goes on from SLCE01000140.1 coordinate 11,721, forward strand.
CTGCCGGAATGACGTCGTCTTGTTGTCCGTACAGTACCAGCGTCGGCGAGTTCACCGCTGTGCTGGCATCCAGGGCGGCGCTCATGAGTTCGGTCAGCCCGTCCAGCGTGTCCACCCTGGCGGTGCGTTGTACCAGTGGGTTGCGGCGCAGTTCCGCCAGAACCTCTGCGTCGTCGGTTGGTTCCACGCCTAGTTCCATGGCCAGATCGGCGGATAGTTCCATGCCTGGCGTCAGTCGGGTGCCAAGCCAGAGCCCGGCACGGTGATGCCAGCCCATGGTGCCCCGGCCCCACACTGCGGGGGCAACCAGCACGACTCCCGCGACACCCGAGACGTTCTCATGCGCCGTGGCAAGCAGCGCAACGGCGCCGCCCATGCTTTTACCCAGGAGGTAAATCGGGCTGCCCGGGTAGCGTTCCAGCAACTGGCTCAGTACATCGATTGCATCACCGACCAGCGCTGCCTGTCCGGGCCAGGTGCCCGCGGTTGCGGTGGCTCCGAAACCCCGCTGATCGAAGGCGTAGACACTGATGCCATGGCGGATCAGTGTGTTGGCGAGCGGCTGAAATCCGCCCCCGTAGTCATTGAAACCATGCAGGGCCAGCACAATGTGGTCAGGCTCTCCGGACGCAGGCCAGTGGTGCAGCGGAAGCCGGTAGCCATCGCGCGTGGTGAAGTACGCCTGATCCGGTTCCTGCGCTGCGGTCAGGGCGAGAGTGCCGCCAAGCAGAAACAGCAAAAGGCCGTGGATGATTTTCGCACCCATGGCCAAAGGGTAGCGGACTTGATCGCGGCATCATGGAAGGGCTTCACCTATTATTGCACCATGTCCAGCCGGTGCGAGAGTGCGGTTAGGCATCGCGGCTGGGCAAGGGAGGAGCGCGGCTTGGCCGCACTCACGTGTCATCGGTATTCGCCAACGGTTGATGCTGGCGAGGAGGGTGTGATGAATCGGACCGATGTGGCGGGGAACCCCGTTAGTGGCGCCAGCGATATGGCGCTTCGCGCCTACGAAAAGGCACTGGAGGAGTTGCACTGTTATCGTGGCGATCCTGTGGCCACCGTGGAGAGCGCGCTGGAAGGGCAACCCGATTTCGTGATGGGGCATGTGCTGCACGCCTGGCTAAATCTGCTGGGAACCGAACCCCAAGGCTATGCGGTGGCCCAAGCCGATTTGCAGCGGGCAGCGGAACTGAAGCGGAACGGCCGCGAACAGGCCCACTGTGAAGCAATCAGCGATTTCGTCCGTGGCGACTGGGGCGCGGCCGGGCGGAGGCTGGAGGATCTTTCGATCGCCTGGCCACATGATGCGCTGGCGCTCCAGGCCGGCCATCTGATCGACTTCTACCGCGGGGATTCCCGCATGTTGCGCGATCGCCTTGCCCGGGTTCTGCCGGCGTGGAGCGAGGGTGATCCCGGCTATCACGCGGTCATCGGCATGTATGCCTTCGGATCCGAAGAGACGATGGACTACGAGCGAGCGGAACAGTTCGGGCGACGGGCGCTGGATCTGGAACCCGCCGATGCCTGGGCCCACCATGCGGTAACTCACGTCCTGGAAATGCAGGGGCGGGTCCAGGAAGGCATCGCCTGGATGCGAAGACGGGAGCCTCATTGGGCCGAGGATAATTTCTTCAGCGTTCACAACTGGTGGCACCTGGCCTTGTTCCACCTGGATGAGGGCGAGGTCGACCAGGTGCTGGCGCTGTTTGACGGGCCGATTCACGGCGATCGCTCCCGTGTGGTGCTCGACCTGGTAGATGCCTCGGCGCTGCTGTGGCGCCTGGAATTGCGCGGCATCGACGTCAGAGACCGATGGGAGACGGTTGCCGCTTGCTGGCGTGACACAGGTCCCCCGGGGCTGTACGCGTTCAATGATTTCCATGCGATGATGGCCTGGATCGGGGCCGACGACACGTCGCGTGCGAGCCAATGGCAGGCGGCGCAGGCAGAGGCTTCGACGCGGCGCACCGGTGAGCAGGCGGATGTCTCGCGGACCGTGGGCGAACCGCTGCTCCGCGCCATTGACGCCTTTGCCCGCGGTGATTACCGGGCATCGGTGGACAGCTTGCGGACTGTGCGACCGATTGTGCACGCTTTCGGTGGCAGCCACGCACAGCGCGATCTCATTGATCTGACTTTGATCGAGGCGGCGCGTCGGGCCGGAGATGACAATCTGGCGCGTGCACTGGTTGCGGAGCGTGTGGCACAGAAGCCTCGCAGCCAGTTCAATCGTAGCCTTGAACGCTCACTTGCCGCAGCGGGCTAACCGCTGCGGCCGAAGCCGCCGCCGCCCGGTGTCTGAATCACGAATACGTCTCCCGGCTGCACCTCGGTTTTGTCGGTGCCGCTGAGTTGGTGACGGGAGCCTGCCTTGCGCTCCACCCAGCCCCGACCCAGCGCCCCGTCCCCGCCGCCGTTGATTCCGCTTGGGGCGACACGCCGTGAATTGGCAAGTACGGCCACCGTCATGGGTTCCAGAAAGCGGATCCGGCGTTCAGCGCCGTCACCGCCACGCCAGTGGCCAGCGCCCCCGGAGCCGTGGCGGACGGAAAAGCCATCCAACACTACCGGGAAGCGCGTCTCCAGGACTTCCGGGTCGGTGAGCCGGCTGTTGGTCATGTGCACATGCACCGCGCTGGCACCGTGGAAGCCGTTGCCGGCGCCGGCACCGCCGCAGAGCGTCTCATAGTGCTGGTATCGGGCGTTGCCGAAAGTGACGTTGTTCATCGTGCCCTGACTGTTGGCGAGCACGCCCAGGGCGGCGTAGAGGGCATCGGTCACCACCTGGCTCACTTCCACATTGCCGGCCACCACGGCGGCGGGGTAGCGCGGATTGAGCATGGAGCCCTCGGGCACAATGAGCTTGATGGGCTTCAGGCAACCGTCGTTCAGCGGGATCACGTCCTTCACCAGCGTGCGTAGTACATAGAGCACCGCCGCCCGGGTCACGGCCTTGGGGGCGTTGAAGTTGCTGGGCTGCTGGGGGCTGCTGCCGGTGAAATCCACCACGGCTCGTCGCTGCGCCCGCTCCACGCGGATGGCCACTTTCACCCGCGCTCCATTATCCAGTTCCTTCTCCCATTCCCCGTCCTCCAGCACATCCAGTACCCGGCGCACCTGCTCTTCGGCGTTATCCTGCACGTGCTGCATGTACGCCTGAACCACCGGCAGGCCGAAGTGCTCCACCATCCGCCGCAGTTCGTTCACGCCACGGTTGTTGGCAGCGATCTGCGCCTTGAGGTCATTGAGGTTCTGATCCACATTGCGGGCCGGTTTGTCGCCACCACCGAACAACTCGCGCAGGGCCGCCTCACGCAGTTCGCCGGCGGCCACCGCCTGGAAGCTGGTGATCAGCACGCCCTCGTCCTCGATCACGCGGCTGTCCGGTGGCATGGATCCCGGCGTGATGCCGCCCACATCGGCGTGGTGGGCGCGGCTGGCGATGTAGAACAGGATGTTTTCTCCGGCCTCATCGAACACCGGTGTCACCACGGTGATGTCTGGCAAATGGGTGCCACCGTGATAGGGATCGTTCAGCACATAGACGTCTCCCGCCTGCATGCTGCCCCGTCGTTCGGTGATGATGGTGCGCACGCTCTCGCCCATGGAGCCCAGGTGCACCGGCACGTGCGGTGCATTGGCCACCAGCCCGCCGTGGGCGTCGAACACGGCGCAGGAGAAATCCAGGCGTTCCTTGATGTTGGCGGAATAAGCGGTC
>SLCE01000136.1 GCA_007125985.1 Ectothiorhodospiraceae bacterium
ATGATCTCTCCAGCCTGTGCTTTCTCGGTGGCGGCCGCGCGGCCATGCCGGAGGCGGTTGCCCGTCGCCTGCTGGATGAATTCGACATTAGCTACAACGAAGCGTACGGCCTTACCGAGACCGCCGCCTTCATCCTCGGCAACCCGCCGCATCGCGGCAAGCGACAGTGCCTCGGAATGGCCACATTCGATGTGGATGCCCGCATTGTGAATCCGGATTCACTGGAAGAGCTGCCATCGGGCGAGGTCGGTGAGTTGATCCTGTCCGGCCCACAGGTTGCGCTGGGTTATTGGGAGAAGCCGGAAGCCACAAGCGAGGCATTCATCCAGCGTGAAGGCCGACGTTACCTGCGCACCGGCGACCTGTGCTACGTGGATGAGGAAGGCTACTACTTCATGGTCGATCGCCTGAAACGCATGGTCAATGCTTCGGGTTATAAGGTCTGGCCAGCGGAGATCGAGAACATCATGTATGCCCACCCGGACATCCACGAAGCCTGTGTGGTGGCAGCGCCAGACGTCAAACGGGGCGAGACGGTGAGGGCTGTGGTCGTGGTCAAGCCGGGGCGGCATGCGGCCTGCACCGAGGAGAGTATCATCCGATGGTGTCGGGAGCACATGGCGGCGTACAAGGTTCCCAGGCAGGTGCGTTTCATCGATTCACTGCCCAAGTCCGCCACCGGGAAAATCATGTGGCGCCAGTTGCAGGAGGAGGCGTGGACCGAAGCACAGGCTGATGGCCGCTAACGGGAATGGCTCCGCAGAACAGGATGGGAATAGATAAGCGCTTCCCTAGCTTCCTTGGAAGAGACAACATGCGCACCATGGGAAATGATCAGCGCGTCCTCGATTAACATCAACCTGAGGTCGGAATGTACGCAGTAGACGAGATCACACCTCGGCTTCGGGAATGTGTCCTGCGGTTAGGGCTCGGTTCTGACATTTTGCCGCCGAGTCGCCTTACGGGTGGGGCAAGCCAGCAAACCTGGCGCTTTGTGGCCAAGGGTGCGGAGGGTGAGCGTCCGCTGATTCTGCGGCTCGAAGGTATGCGTAAACGTGCAGAGGACGGCGAAACCGGCATTGAGACGGAAGCCCGACTCCTGCGTTTCGTTCGGCCACTCGGCGTGCCGGTGCCGCGCATTTACCACGTGCTGGAACCTGATGAAGGACTGGGGCGCGGCTACATCATGGAGTGCGTCGAAGGAGAGACTCTTCCGAAGAAAATATTCCAGCGTGAGGATTTCGCTGACGCACGGGAAGGTCTGGCTGGTCAATGCGGTGAGATCCTGGCGCGCATCCATCAGGCACCCTCCGCCGGGTTGCAGTTCCTGCGCAGTTCTTCTGCGCAGGAGGAACTGGAACGCGAGGAAGCGGAGTACCGTCGGCGCGGTATGCGCCGTCCGGTGTTCGAACTCGCCTTCCGTTGGCTCAGGCAGCGGGTGCCGCAGCGTAGCGCACCTCCTGCGCTGGTGCATGGTGATTTCCGTAACGGAAACCTTATGGTCGACGCGCAAGGGTTGCGTGCAGTGCTGGACTGGGAGCTGGCGCATCTGGGGGACCCGATGGAGGATCTCGGCTGGCTCTGCGTGAACTCCTGGCGTTTCGGCCGCAGCCACCTGCCGGTAGGCGGCTTCGGAACCCGCGAGGCGCTCTACGCCGGCTACGAGAGCCAGGGGCTCAGCGTGGATCGGGAGGCCGCAGCCTACTGGGAGGTGTTCGGCACCCTGCGATGGGGGCTGATCTGCCAGCGGATGGCCGAGGCCTTTCTCACCGGCGCCGACCCCACGGTGGAGCGTGCGGCCATCGGGCGCCGTTCATCGGAAACCGAGATCGACCTGCTTATGCTTATTGATCCCCGTGCCCGGAGAAACTGAACCATGCAGCAGCATCCCGATATCACCCAGTTGCTCCATGTGGTCACCGAGTTCCTGCGTACCGAAATCATGCCCAATGTGGAAGGTGCCCGTTCTTTCCACGTGCGTGTGGCTGCCAACGCGCTGGACATCGTGCGCCGCGAGGTGGAGCAGCTGAAAGCCTTTCCCGCGGAGGAGCGCGAACGCCTGCGGACGATCCCCGGACTCGTCGGAGTGGACGATGCGCCGGATACCGACGAACTCTATGATCGCCTTTGTGATGCTCTGGCCGATGGGCGGCTGGATGAGAACGAAACAGTGCTGATGGATTTCCTCTGGGAACTCAGCCTGCATCAGCTGGCCGTTGATCAGCCAAACTATTCCGGCTACGCCGAAGGGCTTCAGACCTGGCGCGCCATCCGAGGAGACTGAATCATGGATTTCACAGTACCCGCAGCGTTGACCGCTTACCTGGACGAGCTGGACACCTTCATCGAGCAGGAGATCAAGCCGCTGGAGCAGGCGGATGACAATATCCGTTTCTTCGATCATCGCCGCGAATGGGCGCGCACCGATTTCGATAACGATGGCCTGCCTCGTCCGGAGTGGGAAGCACTCATGGATCAGGCGAAGCGCCTCGCCGACGAGGCCGGCCATTACCGTTTCTCGTTGCCGGAGGAATACGGTGGCAAGAACGGTTCGCATCTCTGGATGGCGGTGATCCGGGAGCATCTGGCGGCCAAGGGGCTGGGCCTGCACAACGACCTGCAGACGGAACATTCCATCGTGGCGAACTTGCCGCTGGTGCTCGTGTTCCGTGATTTCGGCAGCCAGGAGCAGCGCGAGGAATTCATCCCCGGCGTCTTGAACGGAACGCGGCGCATCACCTTCGGCCTCACCGAACCCAAGCACGGGTCCGACGCCACGTTCATGGAAACCGTGGCCAAACGCGAGACCCGGGACGGCCGGCCTGGCTGGCTGATCAACGGCGAGAAGATGTGGACCACCGGCATGCACACCGCCAGCCACTGCGCGCTGTTTGTGCGCACAAGCGGCAAGGACGGGGACGCCAAGGGTATTACCACCATCCTGGTGCCGGCCGATGCCGAGGGCGTGGTGATTGAGGAATACCTCTGGACTTTCAACATGCCCACCGACCATCCGAGGGTGAGCTTCACCAATGTATGGGTGCCGGAAAGCGCAGTGCTCGGTGAGGTGGATGAAGGGCTGATGGTGGCGCAGCACTTTGTTCACGAGAACCGTATCCGCCAGGCGGCCTCAAGCCTAGGGGCGGCGGATTTTTGCATCAGGGAAAGTGTTGCCTACGCACGGGAGCGCAAGCCCTTCGGTCAGGAGCTGGCGCGCAACCAGGCCATCCAGTTTCCGTTGGTGGAACTGGCCACCCAGGTCGAGATGTTGCGGCTGCTGATTCGCAAGACGGCCTGGGAAATGGACCAGTTGCCGAAACCGGAAATCGCCAAACAGCTGTCGGACAAGGTGGCCATGTGCAACTACTGGGCGAACCGGCTGTGCTGTGAGGCGGCGGACCGCGCCATGCAAGTCCATGGCGCCATGGGGTATTCACGCCACACACCCTTCGAGCACATCTACCGTCACCACCGCCGCTACCGCATCACCGAGGGTTCGGAGGAGATCCAGATGCGCAAAGCCGCCGCCTTCCTGTTCGGTTACGCTGGCCCGAACCGGCGGCGCGACTGAGCGGGCGCGCGGCTTGTCGATGCATTGATCGTCGTGCGCGGCGAGCCTGCTGCCACAGACGAAACTGACCGAGAGGAACCCTAATGGAAGCAATCGAATTGAACGTGGAAAACGGCATTGCCTGGCTGACCCTGAACCGGCCGGAGAGCAAGAACGCCCTTAACGAACCCATGTCCCGCGAGATAACCGAGGCTGTCGCGCGGGTGCGTGATGATGCCGATATCCGAGTGCTGGTTCTGCGCGGCGCGGGCGGTGATTTCTGCTCCGGTGGTGACATCAAGGGCATGCTCCAGAGCGCCGGTGACATCGCCGCGCGCCGCGCGCGCATGAAGCGTATTCACGTCTGGGTCACCGAACTCATCAATCTGGATAAGCCGGTGATCGCCGCGGTGGACGGCGTGGCCTACGGGGCCGGGTTTGGCATCGCGCTGGCGGCGGATTTCGTGCTGGCCACCCCTCAGGCCCGATTCAGCATGGCCTTCATCAAGATCGGCCTGATTCCGGACTGTGCGGCCATGTACACGCTGCCGCGCGTCGTGGGCTTGCAGAGGGCGAAGGAACTGGTGTTCTCGGCCCGAGCGGTCGGTGCGGAAGAGGCCCGCGAGCTCGGCATCGTGATGGAGGTGCACGAGCGGGAACAGCTCGAGCAGCGCACCCGCGCGCTGGCTGAAAGCCTGTTGAACGCCTCGCCTACTGCCATGAGTCTGGCGAAGCGGGGGCTGAACAGCTCCTCGCTGAACGATCTGCATACCATGCTGGAACTCGAGGCGGCCGGCCAAACCGTGGCGTTTACCAGCCCCAGTCACAAGGAAGCCGTGGAGCGCTTCGTTGCTAAGCAGCCGCCGCTGTACCAGTGGCCGATGGACTGAAACAACCTCTCCTGCCA
>SLCE01000216.1 GCA_007125985.1 Ectothiorhodospiraceae bacterium
GGCGCCGGCGCGGCCGATGGCCCGCACGGTATCCGGGATTTCCATGTCGTGCATCTTGAACGAGCGCACCAGGATCGCGTCCGGATGCCCGATCTCGGAGGCCACCTCGAACTGCTCGCGAGGCAGACGATCGAGACCTTTCACGGAAATGTTGTTCAGAGTAAGAATCTTGTACACATCAAGCTCCTGCGGTTGCGGAACCGGAGGGAGGTGAAGCCCTCCGGCGGCAGCTTCAGCCGTGGCGGCGCTCAAACTCGCGCATGAATTCCACCAGACGGTCGACGCCCGCTTCCGGCATGGCGTTATAGATGCTTGCACGCATACCGCCCACGCTGCGATGCCCTTTCAGCGTTGTCAGCCCCACCTTCTTGGCCTCAGCCAGAAAGGTGTCGTTCAGCGCCTCGTCCGCCAGTACGAAGGGGACATTCATCCAGGACCTGCAATCGGGATCCACCGGATTGCTGTAGAAATCGGAACCGTCTATGGCGTCGTAGAGCTTGCCGGCCTTGCGCTGGTTCAGCTCGGCCATCGCTTGCAACCCACCCTGGTCACGAATCCATTTGAACACCAGACCGGCGATATACCAGGCGTACGTCGGAGGCGTGTTGGACATGGAGTCCGCATCCGCCTGGGCCTGATAATCCCAGATCGCCGGCGTTCCGGGCAGGGTCTCGCCGATCAGGTCGTCCCGCACAATCACCAACGTGATGCCCGCCGGACCGATGTTTTTCTGCGCGCCGGCGTAGATCAGGCCGAACTTCGATACATCCACGGGGCGGGACAGAATGGTGGAGGACATATCCGCCACCAGCGGTGCATCCACCTCCGGCACCCAGTGGAACTCCACCCCGGAGATGGTTTCGTTGGGGGTGTAGTGCATATAAGCCGCATCGTCGCTGAGCTGCCATTCCGCGCGGGTCGGGATGGTCAGCACGCCCTCGGGGCTGGCTGCGGCGACGTTGACGTCACAGTATTTGCCGGCCTCCTTGATCGCCTTCTTCGACCAGGACCCGGTGTTGATGTAATCCGCCCGCTTGCGGCCGCGAAGCAGATTCATCGGGATGGCCGAAAACTGCCCACTGGCGCCGCCCTGCAGGAACAGCACCTTGTAGTTATCGGGGACGCCCATCAGATCGCGCAGTGTTTGCTCCGCCTCGGCCGCTATGGACACGAACTCCTTGCCGCGGTGACTCATTTCCATCACCGACATGCCGGAGCCCTGCCAGTCCAGCATTTCCTCCGCCGCCTGACGCAGCACGGCCTCCGGCAGCATGGCCGGGCCTGCACTGAAATTGTAGATACGTGACATTAATATGCCTCCTAAAAGTACTCAGAAATCCGCGTTCCGGGCGGCAGCGCGTCAGTCCTCGGCGTGGGAATCACCCTCTTCGCCGCTGGCCTCCTCGCCGGCCTCGTCCCCGTTTTCCTCATCCAGTTGCTCCAGGCGCTCCAACCCCACCAGCGTCTCGCCCTTGTCCAGCGAAATCAGCTTCACGCCCTGCGTGTTGCGACTCATGGTGGAGATGCCATCCACCGGCGTACGCACCAGCGTGCCCTTGCGCGTGATGAGCATGATTTCATCGTTTTCCACCACCTGCACCGCGCCCACCACATCACCGTTGCGGTCACCGGTACGGATGGAGATCACGCCCATGCCACCACGACCCCGCAGGGGATAATCCTCCAGCGGCGTGCGCTTGCCGTAGCCGTTCTCCGTCGCGGTGAGAATATCGCCCTCCCCCAGAATCAGCAGCGCGATCAGTTCCTGACCGTCCTCCAGCCGCATGCCCCGAACACCGGCCGCCGTGCGGCCCATGGGGCGTACTTCGTCCTCGCAGAAACGGATGGCCTTGCCCGCACTGCTGAGCAACATGACGTCACACTGGCCATTCGTGATGCCCACGTTGACCAGCAAGTCATCGTCGCGCAGATCCACTGCAATAATGCCGGTTGAACGCGGACGGGAGAAATGGGAGAGCGGTGTCTTCTTCACCGTGCCTTTCCGGGTGGCGAAGAACACGAAATGCTCCTCATCGAACTCCCGTACCGGCAGCACGGCATTGATACGTTCGTCGCCTTCCAGGGGCAGCAGGTTGACAATGGGCTTGCCCCGGGAGGCGCGGCTGCCCTGGGGCAGTTCATAGACCTTCAGCCAGTAGCATTTGCCGCTGCTGGAAAAGCACAGCAGGGTGTCATGGGTATTGGCGATCCAGAGCTGATCGACGAAATCCTCGTCCTTCATGGCGGTGGCGCTCTTGCCACGACCACCGCGACGCTGGGCACGGTAGGTGTCCAGCGGCTGATACTTCGCGTAACCGTGATGCGATAGGGTCACCACCACGTCCTGCGGCGTGATCAGATCCTCCATGGTGAGATCCAGATGATTCTGAAGGATCTCGGAGCGGCGCGCGTCTGCGTACTGTTCCTTGATCGCCTCCAGCTCCTCCCGGATCACCTCCATGAGCCGGTCGGTGCTGTCCAGGATTTCGATCAGGCCGGCGATGCGGTCCAACAGTTCACGGAACTCCCCCAGAATCTTGTCCTGCTCCAGCCCGGTGAGCCGGTGCAGACGCAAATCCAGAATGGACTGTGCCTGGGATTCCGTCAGTCGATAGCCGCCTTCCACCAGTCCGAAGTCACGGCTCAGCCCTTCCGGTCGCGACGCATCGGCGCCGGCGCCTTCCAGCATGTCAACGACCATGCCGGGCTGCCACAGACGCCCCATCAGACCCTGTTTGGCCTCAGCCGGATTGGGCGAGGCCTTGATCAGTTCAATGACTTCGTCGATGTTGGCCAGCGCCACGGCCAGCCCTTCCAGCACGTGGGCACGCTCGCGGGCCTTGCGCAGTTCGTAGATGGTGCGGCGGGTCACCACCTCACGCCGGTGACGCAGGAACGAATCGAGAATGTCCCGCAGGTTCAACAGGCGCGGCTGGCCGTCCACCAGCGCCACCATATTGATGCCGAACACCGTCTGCATCTGGGTGTGCTGGAACAGATTGTTCAGCACCACCTCGGCCACTTCGCCACGGCGCAACTCGATCACGACTCGCATGCCGTCCTTATCGGACTCGTCACGCAACTCGGTGATGCCCTCGATCCGTTTTTCCTTGACCAGTTCGGCGATCTTCTCCAGCAGGCGCGCCTTGTTCACCTGGTAAGGCAGCTCGGTGACGATGATGGCCTGCTTGCCGTTCTTCGGATCTTCCTCGACTTCGGTACGAGACCGCATTACCAGGCGGCCACGGCCCGTGTGATACGCCTCGTGGATGCCGGATGTGCCGTTGATGATGGCAGCGGTGGGCAGATCCGGGCCGGGGATGTAGCGGATCAGATCCTCCACCGTGAGGTCGTCGTCCTCGATCAGCGCGATGCAGGCGTCCACCACTTCGCCGAGGTTGTGCGGCGGGATATTGGTGGCCATGCCCACGGCAATGCCGGAGCCCCCGTTGACCAGCAGATTGGGCACCCGGGTCGGGAGCACGGCGGGCTCACTCTCGGAGCCATCGTAGTTCTCGACAAAATCGACGGTTTCCTTGTCGATGTCCGCCAGCAGATCATGCGACAGGCGCGACATGCGCACCTCGGTATACCGCATGGCGGCCGCTGCGTCGCCGTCGATGGAGCCGAAGTTACCCTGCCCGTCCACCAGCATGTAACGCATGGCAAAGGGCTGCGCCATGCGTACGATGGTGTCGTAGACCGCGGAATCACCGTGCGGGTGGTATTTACCGATGACGTCCCCGACCACGCGCGCGGACTTCTTGTACGGCTTGTTCCAGTCGTTACCCAGTTCCCGCATCGCATGCAGCACGCGACGGTGCACGGGTTTCAGGCCATCCCGGACATCTGGAAGCGCCCGGCCCACGATCACGCTCATGGCGTAATCGAGGTAGGACTGCTTCATCTCGTCTTCCAGATTGACCGGCAGTATCTCTTTCGCGACGTTCGCCATCGACGCTCTCTGCTCTGCTCAGAATGGACCTTAGTGCTGCCGCCGGACGGCGCAACAGGACCCGAGAAAACGCTGGATCATATCACACGGCGGAGCAATCGGGGGGACATGCAAGCGGGGCTCCGGCATGCGCCGGACCCCCTTTAAAACCCTTACGGCCGGAGCCGAATCAGTCCTTGCGGTAGGCGCGCTCCACCACCACGCTCTCACGCGGCACATCCTGGTGGCCCCGATGGGAGCCGGTGGGCACTTGTGCAATGGCATCCACCACATCCAAACCGTCCACAACCTTGGCGAACACGGCATAGCCGAAGTCACGGGTGCCGTGATCGAGGAACGCATTGTCGCTGAGGTTGATGAAAAACTGCGAGGTGGCGCTGTTCACCTGCTGGGTGCGCGCCATGGACAGCGTGCCACGCTCATTCTTCAGGCCGTTATCCGCCTCGTTGGTGATCGGGTCCCGGGTTGCCTTCTGATTCATGTCGGCGTCGAAGCCGCCGCCCTGGATTACGAATCCCGGAATCACCCGATGGAAGATCGTACCGTCGTAAAAGCCGTCGTCCACGTACTTCAGAAAATTCTCCACCGTGATGGGTGCGTCTTCCGGATACAGCTCCATCGTGATGGTGCCGTGGCTGGTCTCGAAAACCACCATTGGGGTATCTCCCTGCTTGTCATGGTCCGCAGCATGGACCGTTGAGAATCCGACGATCAGCAGAACCGTCATAAGTAGCCTGATAGGCAGTTTCATGGACTGCAACTCCCTGTTCCATCGTTCAGGTCAAGCCATCGTTTTCGGGCAAGGCGTGGGGTTCCATTTGCACCTCGATCACGCGCCGCCCCAGCGTGCAAACCCAGCCACTGTAGCGGTGGTCCCCACGGGTGGCGAACTCGAAGGCATAGCGGCGTCGCAGCCTTAGGCCACCGGCGCCCCACACCGGCCGCGTCCGGGTTCGCACCACGCTGTCATCCAGAAACTGCACGCCTGCCCGCCGGCAGGCCTGCCGGCCGGCCCGGCGCGCCTGTTCCAGGGCCATGTTGGCCTGCCACCACCAGGCCACACCGGCCGCGATCAGCAGCACCAGCCACAGTTCCAGAGGGATTCTACTCACGAGCCCCGGGACACCAGTGCGATGTTGGCCGCCTGCAAGCCGCCCTCCTTCACCGAGGATTCCACCAGGTCGAACTCGAACAGGTGCTGGTGGCTGGGCAGGTCGTTGGCACGGACCTCGCCCGGGAGGTCCGAATCACGGAAAAAGGCGGACGCATAGGGTGAGTCCGGGTTGCGAGTGTCTGTGATCCACATGCCGTCATTCACCTCCCGCAGGAAGCGCAGAAAACCGAAGCCCTCGTTGTTCCGGTGGTAGCACAGCCCACGCACCCGCGACCCGGGCTGTCCCCAGGCGGGCCGATCGCCGTTTCGGTTGGAGGGCAGCAGGTTCGGCACCAGGTATCCGGAAAAATAGACGTCCGCCTCCCGGCGCAGGTCCGCGGACACATTGTCGAAGGCCAGCACCTCGACCCGGCACCCCTGGTTCTGCAGCGCCCGCACGACCTGAACGAAATCCCCGTCCCCGGTGGCCAGCAGCACCCGCCCCAGATTCCGTGACTGCAGCAGGGCATCCACGGCCATGTCCAGATCAGCATTGGCCTTGGCGTAGGCGTTGCCTTCGTCGTCCCGATACCACTTGTACTTCTTGATGATGACCTTGTAGCCGAATTCGCGGATGGTGGCGAAGAAGTTGTTGGCGCGCTGGGCATATTGGCGATCGTTGCGCGCCCGCTCCTCGTCATAGGTCACATAGGCATTGAGCCGTACTGGCTCGGCCGCCCCCCGGCAGGCGTACTCACGCAGCACGTCGTACTGCATACCAAAGCCGCCATTGATCTGAATATTCGCAGCGTCCACGTAAATGCCCACCGCCGTGCTGTGCCCCACCATGCCCGATTCGCGCGTCCCTGAATGATTATTGATCGATCTGCCCACTACGGTGCCGGACTTTATCACGGTCGAACAGTGCTGCCATGCCCTTCGCATCCGGGCGGTGTACGACCCCGCGCTCGGTCACCAGCACATCCACCAGTTCCGCCGGGGTCACGTCGAACACCGGATTCCAGCCTCCGGCACCCTCCGCCGCCACCCGATGGCCCCCGACCGCGAGCACCTCATCGGCATTGCGATGCTCAATGGGGATGGCCTGCCCATCCGGCAGGCTCATGTCCACCGTGGAGGACGGGGCCACAACCATGAAGCCCACTCCGTGATAGCGGGCGGCCACCGCCAGCCCATACGTGCCGATCTTGTTCGCCACATCACCGTTGGCCGTCACCCGGTCCGCCCCGACGATCACCCATTGCACAGCGCCCTGCTGCATGAGCAGGGGCGCCGCCGAATCCGCAAGCAGCGTGACCGGAATTCCGTCACGCAACAACTCCCAGGCCGTCAGCCGGGCCCCCTGGAGCCAGGGCCGGGTTTCATCGGCGTAAACGGTTGATACCCGACCGTCGGCCCACGCCTGTCGGATCACCCCCAGCGCCGTCCCGAAACCACCGGTGGCCAGGGAGCCGGTATTACAATGGGTGAGCACCCCGACGGGACCCTTGATCAGTTCCGCGCCCAGTGCCCCCATGCGGCGATTGGCGGCCAGATCCTCTTCGGCAATGACATCGGCCTCGGCCAACAGCCGGGCCACGGGGTCCGTCTCCCCGACCAGTGGCACCGCAGCCATGCGACGCAGCGCCCAGGCCAGATTCACGGCCGTCGGGCGGGCAGCGTTCAGGTGGTCCAGCGCCTGCTCCCAGGCTGCCCGCCCCCGGGGCAGGCAGTCACGTGCAGCGAGCACGGCACCATAGGCAGCCGCAATCCCGATGGCCGGTGCTCCGCGCACCACCATCTGCTCAATGGCCTGGGCCACTCCACGGTAATCCGTGTAGAGCCGTTCGACTTCCTCGTCCGGCAAGCGGCGCTGGTCCAGCAGTCGCAATCCCTCGGCGGACCAGCGTACCGGGCGAACAGAGTCGTGACTTTGCATGGAGTCCTCCTGTAACAGACGCCATTTTCGCACAGACAGCGCAGGGGCGGTCCAGCATTCACGTCAGGAGACCACAGCAACAACGGCTGTCGCCGCGGTATACTGCGAATCGGAGGTGCTCATGGAACATGTCGACACGCTGATCAATGCACGCTGGATCATTCCGGTTGAGCCAGCAGGGAAGGTGTTTTCCCTTCACAGCCTCGCCATCCGCGACGGCCGCATACTGGCACTGCTGCCATCCGACGAGGCCGCCAACCGCTATCAGGCCAGGCGGACGGTGGACCTCTCCGAACATGCGCTGATTCCCGGTCTGGTCAATGCCCACACCCACGCCGCCATGAACCTGCTGCGTGGACTGGCTGACGATTTGCCGCTGATGCGCTGGCTGGAGGAACATATCTGGCCCGCCGAGCAACTCCATGTCGGTCCCGAGTTCGTTCATGACGGTGTGGAAGCGGCCTGCGCCGAGATGCTGCTGGGCGGCACCACCACGTTCAACGACATGTACTTCTTCCCCGACATCGCCGCGCGCGTGGCCAATCAGGCCGGCTTGCGCGCCTCACTGGGCATGATCGTGATCGACTTCCCCAGCGCCTACGGAGACGGTCCTGACGATTACCTGGACAAGGGCCTGGCGCTGCGCGACCACTGGCGCGACAGCCCGCTTATTAGCACCGCCTTCGCCCCGCACGCGCCCTACACCGTCGGCGATGACGCCCTCCGACGCGTGGCCGTCCTGGCCAGTGAGCTGGATGCACCGGTTCACATGCACGTGCACGAAACGGCATTCGAAGTGCAGCAGAGCGAGGAGGCCATCGGGCAACGTCCGCTGCAGCGCCTGCAGGATCTCGGCTTGCTGGGCCCTGGCTTCATGGCCGTGCACATGACCCAGGTCACTGAGGAGGAAATCACGCTGATGGCCCGGGTCAATGCCAGCGTGGTGCATTGCCCGGAATCCAATCTCAAATTGGCCAGCGGATTCTGTCCGGTGCAGGCCTTGCTGGATGCCGGCGTGAATGTCGCCCTGGGCACCGACAGCGCCGCCAGCAACAATGATCTGGACATGTTCAGCGAGCTGCGTACGGCGGCGCTGCTGGCCAAGGGTGTATCCGGCAATGCCGCTGCCCTTCCTGCTGCCCAGGCGCTACGCATGGCCACGCTGAACGGCGCCCGCGCGTTGGGCCTGGGCGAGATCACGGGATCGCTGGAACCCGGCAAGTTCGCGGACATCACTGCTGTGCGCCTCACCGGGCTGGACAGCGAACCGGTCTTCGAGCCCTTATCCCATCTGGTGTATTCCAGTAACCGAAACCAGGTCACCGACGTCTGGGTTGCGGGGCGGCAGCTCTTGCGAAACCGGGAACTGACCACCATTAACCGGGATACGGTGCTCGGGAAGCTGCGACACTGGCGAGAACTGATTGCCGCCACCGACGCCTGAGTCCCGGAAACGCACAGCGGTCAGTGAGTTCCAATAGACGGCCATACAGGCTACATTAAGACTATGGCCTTACCGATTGATTTGAAAGGCGCACATGCAAACGCAACCGAACGTCAACCCATCCGAGATCGCCAAGTTCGAGGCATCTGCCAGCCGCTGGTGGGATCCGGAGGGTGAATTCCGCCCGCTGCACGAGATCAACCCCCTGCGTCTTGGTTACATCGAGACCTGGGCGGAACTTTCCGGGCAGCGGGTGCTGGATGTGGGGTGCGGCGGCGGTATTCTCAGCGAGAGTATGGCGCTCAAAGGTGCACAGGTCACCGGCATAGACATGGGTGAAGCACCGCTGGGCGTCGCCCGGTTGCACGCCCTGGAGAGCGGGGCCGAAATCGACTACCGACGCGTGACCGCTGAGGAGTTTGCCGAGGCGGAGCCGAACAGCTTTGACGTGGTCACCTGCATGGAAATGCTGGAACACGTGCCGGATCCCGCGTCGGTGGTGCGCGCCTGCGCCCGTCTGACAAAACCTGGCGGGATGGTGTTTTTCTCCACCATCAGCCGGACCCCTAAAGCGTATCTGCAGGCTATCGTCGGCGCCGAATACCTTTTGGGCATGCTCCCCCGTGGCACCCATGACTACAGCCAGTTCATCCGACCGGCGGAATTGGCGGGATGGGCCCGTGCCGCCAATCTGATCCTGCGTGACCTCAAGGGCATGGGCTATAGCCCGCTGACCCGCCAGTTTCGCCTGGTGCGACAGGTGGATGTGAACTACCTGGCCTGTTTCCAGAAGCCGGAGGACAACCCCTACCGTGAATGACATGGCTGACTCCGCCGCTATCCAGCACGCCTGCGGCATTGGCGTTCCACTGCTACGGAATCGACAGTACCCGGGCGTCGCGCGCGGGCACCCGGGCCCTGGTCTGGAAGCGGTGCTGTTCGACCTGGACGGCACGCTGCTGGACACGGCACCCGACCTCATTCACGCGGCCAATGCGCTGCGTGTGGAACAAGGGCTCAGCGCGTTGGCCGACCACGCCTACGGCCCGGTGGTGTCCCACGGCAGCGCCGCCATGATCGAACGCGGCTTCAACCTGTCCGCGGACGATCCACGCATGCAGCCCCTGCGGCAACGGTTTCT
The DNA here is from genome assembly GCA_007125985.1 of Ectothiorhodospiraceae bacterium. Taxonomy (GTDB): domain Bacteria; phylum Pseudomonadota; class Gammaproteobacteria; order Nitrococcales; family Aquisalimonadaceae; genus LSCE01. The sequence continues at coordinate 9,573 of SLCE01000216.1, forward strand.
GGACCTCTACCGCGCCTCAGTGAGCCGGGCGAGCCGGCCTTTCGACGGCATGCTGGAATTGCTGGATCAGATTGAGCAGCGCGGCCTGCGCTGGGGCATCGTGACAAACAAACCCGGCTGGCTCACCGAACCCTTGCTGGAAGACCTGGGCCTGGCGCGTCGGGCAGCCTGCCTGGTAAGCGGCGATACCCTGCCCTGCCGCAAACCTGATCCGGCGCCCGTGCGTCATGCCTGTGAATTGCTCGGCCTGCACCCTTCCCGCGTGGTGATTCTTGGCGACGCGATGCGTGACGTGGACGCGGGCCAGCGCGCTGGCACGGCCACTCTGGTGGCATTGTTCGGCTACATCTGCGCCGAAGACCGCCCGGCCGACTGGGGAGCCGACGGCTTGATCAGCCACCCGCTGGACCTGCTCACCTGGCTGGACCGGCACCATGCCGGCGCCGGCCGTGAGGCCAAATCACCACATTCCGGCGCCGCCTGAGGGCAATCGGGCCCATGGCCTTTGCTGAGGATTTCATCCTGCTTGCCGCCCTGACCGCCACCGCCTTTTTCCTGGGTGCCGGACTGGCCGCGCTGCTGGTGCATCTGCGTGCCCAACGCCGGCTGCTGGCACTGGAGGCGGACAACACGGTGCTGCGCAGCCGGCTGGAAGCCGAGCAGCGTGTTGCGGAGGAGCGGCAGCAGGCATTCAACGCCGCCCGCCAGCAACTGAGCGAAAACTTTCGCGCCCTGTCCGGGGAGGCGCTGCGAAGCAACAACGAGGAATTCCTGCGACTCGCCCAGGAAAAACTTCAACAATTCCAGGTGCAGGCACGTGCCGAGCTGGGCGCCCGGGAACAGGCCGTTGAGCAGCTTGTCACGCCAATCCGCGATGCCCTGACCCGCACGGAACAACAGCTCCAGGCTCTGGAGAAAGAACGCCAGACCAGCCACGGCTCCCTGCGCGAGCAACTGCAACGCATGACGCTGGACCAGGAACGCCTGCGGCAGGAGACGCACAACCTGGTCAAAGCCCTGCGTCGGCCGGAAGTCCGCGGCCGCTGGGGCGAGATGACGCTGCGCCGGCTGGTGGAACTGGCAGGCATGGCTGAACACTGCGATTTCGTGGAACAGCCCAGCGTCCACGGTGACAATGGACAACAACGCCCGGACATGGTCGTGCGCCTGCCCAACCGGCGAGAAGTCATTGTTGACGCCAAGACCCCGCTGGACGCCTATCTGGAAGCCATGGAGGCCGCCGACGACGCCGGCCGTGAACAGGCGCTACAGCGCCACGCACGCAAGCTGCGGGACCGCGTCCGGGAACTGGCGGCCAAGGCCTACTGGCAGCAATTCAGCAATACCCCGGATTTCGTGGTCCTGTTCATCCCCGGCGAGCAATTCCTCAGCGCCGCCCAGGATCTGGACCGGGAACTGATGGAATACGCGCTGGACCAACGGGTGATCCTGGCCACACCCACCACCCTGGTGGCCTTACTGCGCGCGGTGGCCTTTGGCTGGAAACAGGAGCAGGTCGCCGAGCACGCAGAGCACATCCGTGAGCTTGGCGAAACCCTCTACGACCGCATGGTCACGTTCACCGACCATCTGGAGCGGGTGGGCCGCAGCCTGAGCGGTTCCGTGGACGCCTATAACCGCGCGGTGGGTTCGCTGGAGCGTCAGGTCTTGCCGGGCGCCCGGCGCTTCACCGAACTGGGCCTTCGGCCACGCAAGACCCTGGACGCCCTTGACCCATTGGAGAAAGCGGTCCGGCCCGTGCCGAGCACCCAGCCGGAGCATACGTCGCCAAGTGAGACCACGCGCTCCTGACTCAGATACGGCACAGTCCCGTTATCAGCCGAATTGCCCACGCCCATGCGCCGGGATCCGGCAGTCCGGATCCATGGCCCTGGCGGTCGGCTGCAACAAACGGTCCGCGCCAGGTACACTTTGCACCTGCCCCGGCCTTGTGGTTTGATCGCCACGTCACCGCCCACACGTGAGACCCATGGACCCCATCCAGTACTGCCAGGACAAGGTCGCACCGCCCGGTTCCAGCCATTACTATGCGATCCGCGTGGCGCCGGCAGGCAGCCAGCCCGCACTTCTGGCCGCGCACGCCTTCCATGCGGAGGTCATGGCGATTCCGGTGGAGGTGTCGGATCCGGGCGTGGCCAGCGTCAAGCTGAACTGGTGGCGCGAGGAACTGGACCGCATTCTCGCCGGTCAGGCCCGGCATCCGGTGGGCGAACTGCTGCAACGGGCAATCCGTGAACACGGACTGCCGGAGGAGCCACTGCGGCACATCCTGGACGCAGCGGCCATGGATCTGGAATACGGCGCCTACCCCAGCTTCCGGGAGCTCAGCGTCTACTGCCACCACAGCGGCGGCTCCCTGGCACGGATGCTGGTGGGGATCTGTGGTCACAGCGGGCCCGGCAGCCTGGATTTTGCCCATGACCTGGGCATGGCCTTGACGCTGGAGGCCGGATTGCGCAATCTGCGCCGCGACATACAGGCCGGCCGCGTCTACCTGCCGGAAGATGAGATGCGCACGGCGGGCGTGGACCGCGACATGCTGTTTCAACGCGAAACCGCGGACCCGCTCCGCCGCTTGCTGGCTGACCATGCCCGACGGGTGGAGCAGTTCTTTGCCCAGGCGGAACAGCACCTGCCCGCGAAGGACCGACGCCAGCAACGCAGCCAGCTGGTACTGATCGCACTGCACCGGGCCCTGCTTCAGGAAATGGCCCGGGACGACTATCCGCTGCTGGAGCAGCGCTACGAGCTGACACCGCTCCGCAAGCTGTGGATTGCCTGGCGGACGGCCCGTCGGGCCCGATAGCCCCAAGAGGACCGCAAACACATGAACAAGCAGGATCAGCCCACTTTGGCCGCCATTACGGAACTCCCGAATTCCCTGCCAGCCGCCGGCGACGCGCTGCAGGACCGTGTCATCCTGGTGACCGGTGCTGCTCAGGGCCTGGGACGGGCGACTGCGCTCGCGTGTGCCCGTGCCGGGGCCACCGTGATCATCGTCGACAAGCAACTCAAGGCCCTGGAAAGCCTGTACGACGAAATCGTGGCCACGGGCGCTCCGGAACCCGTGATTCATCCGATGAACTTCGAGGGCGTGGGATTGGCTGAGTTTCTGGAATTGGCCACTGCCATCGACCAGCATTTCCGGCGGCTCGACGGGCTGGTTCACAACGCCGCGCTGCTGGGCGGACTGTCCCCCATGACCCAGTACGAACCCGAACTCTGGGCCCGGGTGCTGCATACCAACGTGAACACGCCCTTTCTGTTGAACCAGGTCTGCCTGCCGTTGATGCAGCGATCGGATTCAGCCCGGCTTATCTTCGTCAGTGACACGGTGGGTCGGCAGGGAAAAGCCTTCTGGGGCGCCTACGGGGCCTCCAAGGCGGCGGTGGAGAACATGATGGAGACCCTGGCCCTGGAACTGGGCAAGGGGCCCATTCGCGTGTTGAGCGTGGATCCCGGCCCCATGGCCACCGCCCTGCGCCGCAAAGCCTTCCCCGCCGAGGACGAGCACAGCCTGCCGACGCCGGAACGGGCTGCCGACTACCTCGTACATCTGCTCGGGCCCGCCGGCGACAGCCTGCACGGACGCAAGCTGCGGATACCCAGCGCATCGGCCTGAGGCTGTTGCGGAACGCTTGACCTGTGTCACAGTTAAGTGTGGCGAAACGCGCTAAGGTTTGCGCGTTCGCCTGGGCCGCCGCACGGGGAGGTGTCAGGCATCTCAGCTCATGGACGGTGCTTGCAAGGGATAACAACCATGGCCGAAAGTCTCAGCCTCGCAAATGTGATTGAGTCCGATTTCCGCCTGGCTGCGCTGGAAACCACCAGCCCGGACCGGGTGTTTGACGTCTTCAAGCGGCTCACTCTGACCACGGGCCGCGCCATTTACGGTTGGTCACCCGACAATGGGCTGTACCGCCTGGGCACCGAGCGGATCTTTATCCCCCAGACCCGCAGCGCGGGGGATGCGCTCAGCTACATTGCGGCCAGCCGGCATTACGGGATCTATCTGCTGCGGGATCTGGGGCAAAGCCTCGGGAAGCCCAGCGTACAACGCGCTGTACACCGCATTCTCGACAAGGACGACAGCGTACGCCGCCTGGTGATCATGATGGACGCGCACAGCGACATCCCTGAGCCCCTGCGCCCCCACGTGGCGCGCATCCGCCACAATGCGGGAACCCAGCGCATGAACGGCAGCGCCTGAACGGCCGCTTCCCGGTTCAGCGCCGACGGGGACTGCTCGCCGCATTCCCCCGTTTTCTGGTTTTGCGCCGCTTGGGCGGTGTCTTGTTCTTGCGACGCAACTCCGGCTTGCCCACCGGCTCCTCGGGATCAAGGCCCACCAAACGGCACAGCGAATCCACCGTTTCCTTGTCCAGAAACTTCCATTCGCCGCGGCCCAGACTCTTGGGCAATGAAATCGGACCATAGGCGACACGAATCAAACGGCTGACCTGCACGCCTTGGGATTCCCACAGCCGCCGGACCTCCCGCTGTCGCCCTTCATGCAGCGTGACATGAAACCATTGATTCCCGCCCTGACTGCCTCCGGCCTCCACACTGTCGAAACGCGCCAGCCCATCGTCTAGCTTTACCCCGTCGAGCAGCCGCTGAATCATGGCCGGATCCACCTGGCCGAAGACCCGAACCGCATAACGCCGCGGCAGTTCGTAACTGGGGTGCATCAGGCGGTTGGCCAACTCGCCGTCGTTGGTGAACAGCAACAGCCCCAGGGTGTTCACGTCCAGCCGCCCGACACTGATCCAGCGCCCGGAGCCGATACGCGGCAGGCGTGAGAACACCGTGGGACGACCTTCCGGATCGTCCCGGGTGGTCACCTCACCCACCGGCTTGTGATAGATCAACACACGGCGGTCCGGCCCTGCCAGGCGGTCCGCGGGAATCAGGCGCCCGTTCATGCGAATTTTCTCGTGACCGGTCACCCGATCCCCCAGGCTCGCGGGTTCACCATTCACCAGCACACGACCTTCGGCGATCAGCGCCTCGATCTGCCGGCGCGAGCCCAGGCCTGCCCGTGCGAGAACCTTCTGCAGCTTCTCGTCATTCATTTGTTGACTCCGTGCCCGTCTCCGACGAGGCCTCTTCCGGGAAGCGCAAATCCAGCTCCGGGTGAACCTGATCCAGATCCCGCAGTTCCATCAGCGTGGGCAACTGATCCAGACTGCGCAGATTGAAATAGTCGAGAAACTGTCTCGATGTGCCATACATGGCCGGTCGTCCCGGCACGTCCCGGTGCCCTACGGTGCGCACCCAGCCCCTGTCCTGCAGCGTGCGCATGATCGAGGTGCTGACACTCACACCCCGGATCTCCTCGATTTCACCGCGGGTCACCGGCTGTCTGTAGGCAATGATGGCCAGTGTCTCCAGCAAGGCTCGCGAGTAACGTCCGGGGCGTTCCTCCCACAGCCGGGACACCCAGTCCGCATACTGCTCACGCACTTGAATCCGCCATCCGGAACCCACTTCCACCAACTCCATCGCGCGGCCCTCGTAGTCCGCCGCGAGTTCCGCCAGCGCTCCGCGCAGATCGGACCGGTCAGGCGCACCGGCATCCGCAAACAGCGCCTGCAGATGATCCAGCGACAGCGGACTCTCCGCGGCCATGAGCGCGGCTTCAAGGATCGTCTTGAGTTGCGGTTGCGACACGGACCAACGACCTTTCATTTCTGATGGAAACACCGCAGCCGTCCTGACGCGGCCGCATACACCGGATGCAGTCTATCCAGCGAGCCAGCCGGTGGGCA
>SLCE01000185.1 GCA_007125985.1 Ectothiorhodospiraceae bacterium
CGACCAAAAGTCGGGTCATGTTTGTGCGGTGAATCAGGTGCGTCAGGTAATCGCTGGCGTGCCCGACCATCTGTCAAAAACACGACAAGGGGAGCCCATGAACAAAGACGCGACAAACACCATCTATTACACCCTCACCGATGAGGCCCCCGCGCTGGCCACCCGCTCGCTGCTGCCCATCATCAGAACATTTGCCAGCGCCGCCGATATCGACGTAAAACTGACCGATATTTCGCTGGCCGGTCGCATCCTATCAGCATTTCCGGACCGGCTTCGCGACGATCAAAAGGTGGAGGACGGGCTGGCCTTCCTCGGTGAACTGACGCAAAACCCCAACGCGAACATCATCAAACTGCCGAACATCAGCGCATCGATTCCGCAGTTGAACGCCTGCATCCGCGAGCTGCAATCCCAGGGCTACGACGTTCCGGATTTCCCGCAGAATCCGAAGACCGAAGAAGAGCAGGCCATTCACAACCGCTACGCCAAGATTCTTGGCAGCGCCGTCAACCCGGTGCTGCGCGAGGGCAACTCCGACCGCCGCGCACCGCGTGCCGTTAAGAACTTCGCACGCAAGTACCCCCACAGCATGGGTGAATGGAGCAAGGCGTCCCGCACCCACGCAGACTACATGCGCGGTGGGGATTTCTATTCCGCCGAACAGTCTTACACCATGCCCCAGGAGGGCGACGTCCGGATCGAATTCGTCGACCAGGACGGCAATGTCACGCTGAAGAAAAAGCTGCATCTCGAGACTGGCGAGATCATCGACAGCATGCGCATGAGTGTGAAGGCGCTGCGCGCCTTCCTGGAAGAAACCATGGAAGACGCCAAGGAATCGGGCGTGATGTGGTCCCTGCACGTGAAGGCCACCATGATGAAGGTGTCACACCCCATCGTGTTCGGCCATGCGGTGACCGTGTACTACAAGGAGGTCTTCGAAAAATGGGGCAACCTGTTCAATGAACTGGGCGTTAACCCCAACAACGGGCTCAGCAGCGTCTACGAGAAGATCGACAGTCTGCCACAGTCGCTGCGCGACGAGATCCACCGCGACATCCTGGCCGTTTATGAGCACCGCCCGGAAATGGCCATGGTGGATTCCTACAAGGGCATTACCAACCTGCACATGCCCAGCGACGTGATCGTGGATGCGTCCATGCCAGCCATGATCCGCAACGGCGGCAAGATGTGGGGACCAGACGGCAAAGCCAAGGACTGCAAGGCCGTCATGCCGGAGAGCACCTACTCCAAGATCTACCAGGAGATGATCAACTTCTGCAAAACCAACGGCGCCTTCGACCCCACTACCATGGGTTCCGTGCCCAACGTGGGGCTCATGGCGAAAAAGGCCGAGGAGTACGGCTCCCACGACAAAACCTTCGAGGTCGAAGCCGACGGCATCATGCGCGTGGTGGATTACAAGGGCCACGTGCTGATGGAGCACAAGGTGGAGAAAGGCGATATCTGGCGCGCCTGCCAGACCAAGGACGTGGCGATCCGCGACTGGGTGAAACTCGCCGTGAACCGCGCCCGGGAATCAGACACGCCGGCCATCTTCTGGCTGGACCGCAACCGGCCCCACGACATCGAGCTCATCAAGAAGGTCAACTGCTACCTGCAGGAACACGACCTCACCGGGCTTGATATCCGCATTCAGACATACGAAGAGGCCATTCGCCGCTCCATGGAACGCATGATCCGTGGCCGCGACACCATCTCGGTCACCGGCAACGTGCTCCGCGACTACCTCACCGACCTGTTCCCGATCATGGAACTGGGCACGTCGGCGAAGATGCTGTCCATCGTCCCCATGCTCAACGGCGGCGGCATGTACGAGACCGGTGCAGGAGGCTCCGCGCCCAAGCACGTGCAGCAGGTACAGGAGGAAAACCACCTGCGGTGGGACTCGCTGGGCGAGTTCCTGGCCCTGGCTGTCTCACTGGACGAACTGGGCATGAAGCAAAGCAATCCCCGGGCCCGCGTGCTGGCCAAATGCCTGGACGAGGCGACGGAGCGACTGCTGGAGAACGAAAAATCGCCCTCGCGCAAAACGGGCGAACTGGACAACCGTGGCAGTCACTACTTCCTAGGGCTCTACTGGGCGGAGGCGGTTGCCGCACAGACCGAGGACAAGGAACTGGCCGCGCAGTTCGCACCCCTGGCCAAGCAGCTGGCTGAAAGCCAAGAGCAGATTCTCGAGGAACTGAGCGTGGTGCAGGGCAAACCGGCCGAGTTGGACGGTTACTACCACATCTCCCCCGAGGTCGCCGACAAGGTGATGCGCCCCAGCCCCCTGCTGAACGGCATTCTGGCAAAGGCGGCGGATTAAGCCGCCAGCGCCTTAGGGCCGAAAGGCGGCGGGCATCCCACGGAACGGAACGGGTTGCTCGTCGCTCCACGGGGCTTTGCGACGCTGATCGCAGGGCACCCGATGGGCTCCCCCGGGCGGACAGCCATGCAGAATCACCCTGGGTGCGCGCTGCTCATGCTGTTACAGCGATCCGGACAAGGGCAATCAACCCATGAGCGAGCCGACCCCCAACGTTTCCCTCACCGCGTGGCAATTCAGGCCGGACCGGAGCCGGTTGAGCGACTACCCGACCAGTGTCCCGTCTGACTATGACGTTCCTCCGTTGGAGAGAAGCCTGAAGGATATTGGCGAGTATCAGCGCCGGCTCTGGGCCAATGGGGAGAAGAGCCTGCTACTGGTGTTCCACGGTCTGGACGCCAGTGGCAAGGACAGCCTGATCCGCACCCTGGCAACCTATATGGACCCGGTGGGATTTCATGCCTGGTCCTTCGGCCGTCCCAGCGGAGCGGACGCCCGCCATGACTTTCTGTGGCGGGTCACGCCGCTGCTGCCGGCGTTTGGCGAGGTGGTTGCGTTCAATCGCAGCCACCACGAGGCGGTTATCGCCGAACGCGCCTGGCCGGTCAGACACCCGGACCACTACCATTGGGAATCCCGCTACGCCTCCCTCCGCCACTTTGAGCAACATCTGGTGCAGGAGGGAACGGCCATCATTAAATGCTGGCTGCATCTGTCGGAAGAAGAACACCGGCGACGTCTGCTCCAACGCCTGAACAAACCCCGCAAACGGTGGAAATTCGACCCGTCAGATATCGACGCCTGGCAACGTCGGGATGAGCTGCTGGGCTACGCAGAACAGGCGATCGCCGCCACTCATATCCCGGAAGCACCCTGGTCAATCATCCCCGGTGATCACAAGCCCACCGCCCGCGCCATCGTCGCCCGTATGGTGGCGGATCAACTGATGGCCCTGGCGCCAGACTACCCGGCTGAAGACCCGCAACTGCTGGAAAACTATCGGGACATGCTGGAGTAACACCGCCGCCCGGGCCCAGCTGATCTGGAACTGCATTGCGCGACTCCCCGGGCAGATTGCATCCGGGTTACCGGTCTTTGGAAGGCAGCTCCTTGATGTACAGATCCTGCTGCGGAAAGGGAATGGTGATCCCCTCTGCCTTGAACCGCCGCCAGATCTCCAGATTAACGTCAGAGCGCACGCCCCCGAGACCTGCCTCCGGGTAAGAAACCCAGACCCGGGCCTCCAGGTGAATACCGTGATTTCCGAATCCCGTTAAACGGCAAGACGGCGTCGGATCGGAGAGCACTCGGGGGTGTTCGTGCACAATCTTCAGGATGATCGCCATGGCGTGCTCCACATCATCGTTGTAGCTCACCGAAACCGGAATTTTCACGCGCACATTGTGATCCGAATAGGTCCAGTTGATCACCTCCGTGGTGATGAGGTTCTCATTGGGAATAAGCACTTCAACGCCATCCCGGTCCCGCACCACCACATAGCGGGCATGCAGCGCTTCCACCCAGCCGAATTTCTGACCGATGCTGATCACATCACCCGGGCGGATGGAGCGATCAAAAACCAGAATGAAACCACTGATGAAATTGCTGGCAATCCTCTGCAGACCAAAACCCAGACCAACCCCCAGAGCGCCGCCAAACACCGTGATTGCCGTGAGGTCTATACCCACGATATTGAGCACGAACAGGAAGGCGACAGTAATCAGTACGAACTTGCTGATCTTGGAGAAACCCGACGCTACCCAGGCATTCTGATAGGGAATTTGCGCCACTCGCCGATCGATGACTCGGGACAACCACATCGCCACAAGCAACAACACCACCAGCAGCGGGATCAGCTTCAGAATCGCCAACAGTGAAATCCGGACAGTGCCGAAATCGACGGCCAGGTCATCCATGGCCTCAAGCAGGCCGGGCAACCAACCCAACAAATGCAGCGCCACGACCAACCAGATGGTTGTACTGATAACGTTCTCCGAAGCCTTGACCAGCGGGCCG
>SLCE01000147.1 GCA_007125985.1 Ectothiorhodospiraceae bacterium
ACATGACGAGTCTTACAGGCTGTGGACCCCAGCTTATGGCACTGAAATCCAGTATGGCTTCTTGCGCATAGATTGATGGAGAGCCGTCAGCCGCGAAGTGTGCACGGCCGAGCCGCAGCGGTGACAGGCGGGCCATATCATTACGTCCGGGAAGAACCCGCAGATTAGTTCTGTGCTCGCGTTGGATTACCGATCCGATAGCCACTGCCTGATTGAAGCCTTCGGAGCCGCTTTCATAAGTGGTCCACACAATGGTGCCTGGTAAATCCGGCTCACCGGCTTGGACGCTGAAAGCGAAACCCAATGCCGCCAGACCGCCCGTTAACGCAGCACCCGCCTTGATCATATTCCGATACATTTCTGTCCCCTCCAGACTTTAATTTTCGCAATGGCTGCGGGAATTATTCCCGCGTGCTCACATGCCTCATCAGAGGCCCATCTGCCGAACTGCCAGATCCTTCATGATTTCCTCTGCCCCGCCGCCGATGGCGTTCACGCGCACTTCCCGATAAATGCGCTCCGACTTGGAGCCACGGATGTATCCCGCCCCACCGAGTATCTGCACCGCCTCGCGAGCACAGAACTCCATAGTTTGACTGGCCTGATTTTTCAGCAGGCAGACGTCCGCAACCGGCCGCTCCCCTTGCTCTACGCGCCAGGCGAGATGCTCCAGATAGGCTTGAGAAGCATTGATGCGCATCGTCATATCAGCCAGCTTATGGCGGATCACCTGATGCTCGAGCAAGCGTTTGCCGAAGGTAATGCGCGTGCGTGCATAGGTGACGACCTCATCCAGACACGTGCGGGCGAAGCCGATTGCACCCGCGGCCAGGGATATCCGCTCGCTGTTGAAGTTCTGCATGATCAGCCTGGAACCCTGGTTTTCTTCGCCCAGCAGGTTTTCAACAGGAACACGGCAGTCGTCGAAATAAAGCGTTGCCGTATCGGAACACCACCAGCCCATCTTCCGGTCGAGCGGCGTCCGCGAGAACCCGGGGGTGTCGCGTTCAACCAGCAACATGGAAAGTCCCGAGTGACCTGTCTCGCCTGTACGCACCGCAACGGTGTAATAATCCGCACGGATACCGGATGTAATGAAGGTCTTGGACCCGTTCACCACGTAGTGCTTGCCGTCCCGGCGTGCCGTGGTTCTTATGGCCGCAACATCGGACCCACCGCCCGGTTCCGTTATGGCCAAGGCGCTGATTTTCTCTCCTGCGAGAATTTCCGGAAGGACCCGCGCCTTGATCTCAGGCCGCGCTGCACGGGCGATAGGAGGGGCTCCAATGGTATGGCTGCGCAAACTGGATGACAGGCCTCCCGCTCCGGCACGGGCCAGCTCCTGGGAAGCGATAATGGTATAGAAAAGATCTGTTTCACTGCCGCCGAAAGCCTCGGGAAACCCGATGCCAAGCAGACCAACTTCGCTGGCTTTCCGATAGAGCGCACGCGGAAATGTACCGGCCTCGTCCCACTCGGTGACATAGGGCTCCACTTCCCGTTGGACCCAACTCCGGAACATATCGCGGAAGGCTTCATGCTCGGGAGTGTAATACGGCGATGCCATCGTGCTCATGGTTTCCCCTTTACGCTGTGCAACGTGAAACGCGATTGACCAGCAACGAGTAAGCGAACCCAACAGCATCCGAACATTAATCGAGACGCTTCGCCCGGCGCCTTCCCTTACACAGTGTCGCCCTGAGTTTTTTATTGGCGTTGTTCTACGCCATTAATTAGTTAGCTGACCTAACCGATAGTAGACTAACTATTAGTAGCAAACAACCGATTGGTCAAGAGCCGGGGCACAGGTTTCCTAAATTCAGACCAGGCGTTGCCTGCTATGGGGAGCTTTCTCGGAGGCGGTAGGCGTTCAGGTGATCCGACAGAAGGGTCTCACGGTTTATCCAGACCGGTAACGCGGCTGACGCTTCTCGAGGAACGCCGTCACACCTTCGCGCACCTCGATGCCATGTCCGGCCAGGATCATACTGTCCCGTTCGGCGGCCAGTTGCGCGTCCAGGGAATTCTCCGATGCCGCGTCGAGGAGCCGCTTGGTAAGACCCAAGGCGCCCGTCGCACCATCGGCCAGCCGGTGCGCCATGGCATCCACCTCCGCCGGAAACTGCTCGGGCGGATGCACGAAATCAAACAGGCCCCATTCAAGACAGGTTGCGGCATCGAGACTTTCGTTCAGAAACAGGACACGCTTCGCCTTCGCGACACCCACGCGCCGGGTCAGAAACCAACTCGTGCCCACATCCGGGCACAGACCAATACCGGTGTACCCGCCCCGCAGTTTGGCGGTACTGCTTGCCATGACAAGATCCGCAGCAAGCGCCAACCCGACACCACCGCCGCCGAGAGGTCCGTTGACCGCCGCCAATACCGGGACTGGAAGGCGTGCAAGGCGGGAGATCATCCGGTTCAGGGCTGCCAGGGACTCCGCAAGGGTCGTTGGAAGCCGATCGAAATCTGACAGTGATGCCTTCATGTCGCCGCCGACGCAGAAAGTTGTTCCGCTACCAGTGAGCACCACAGCGCGAACATCGCGGGCTTGCTCCAGTTGTTCAACAACGCGGATAAGCCCACTCCCCAGCGTATCGTCGATGGCATTACCCGCCTCGGGCCGATTGAGCAGCACAGTGGCCACACCGTTGCTGACCTGGAGCTTCACGGCATCAGTCATTTCATTGCCCTTTCTGTTCGTTGGTGGTGTCCTCCGATGCCCGGCTACGCCGTTTCAGCTGTTCCAGCGCGTGCACATAGCCGGGATAACGCGGCTGATCAATGGCGAGTTGCTGAAGCGTCGACTGCCAGAGATGGTCGACGAGCGCCGGGCTGTCCAGACCAAGCTGACCCATCTCAAGCCGTTCACACAGCAGTTCGTTGAGTTCCGAAAGATTGTCCGTTTTCACGCCGAGAAGATCGCGCAAGCGTTGGCGGGCCTTCGCCTCGAGCTCGGGCCCTTGTTCCAGTTCCCGCTTCACGATACTTGCCGCGCGGGCCGCAACCCGCACATCGAAGGCCAGCCGGCCATCCAGTGCGGGCACCACCTCCTCCCGCAGCAGTGTGATGACGGCATCCAGTAATTCGGCGCTTTCCGGTTGTTCCTGCATGGCGCATCAACCTCGATTCAATGGGGCGAGCAGGTGCAACAGATCGATCTCCGCCTCCGAGGAGCGCCGGCCCACGACAGCGCGTTCCACCGTGCGGTTGGCCCCGCTTTTGTAGGAATGGGCCATCATCTGGCAGATGACGCCCCATCGGAGCGTACCGTACACCTCCCACCAGGAGACCAGGTCCGGGTCGACGACACCGCCGCCGGCTTCCTCGTAACCCGCAAACAGCGCTTCCCGGGTGCCAAAACCACCCACCGGGAGATCCAGTTGCCCGAAACGCCAGGAGGCCACGCAGATCCAGCCCAGATCCTCCATCGGGTTGCCGAGATGCGCCAGTTCCCAGTCGATGACCGCCTGAAGACCGTCTTCCGCCACCATGAGATTCCCATGTCGGAAATCACCGTGGACCAGTGCAACCCGGCTGTCTGCGCCCGGCATCCGATCTCTCAGCCAGCGGAACGCAAGCTCGAACACGGGGCGCCGTATCCCGTAGCTCCGGTACACAGCGTAATAGCGTTCCAGTTCTTCCTCGGCTCCGCTCACGCGAAGAAAATCCAACTCCTCGGCGGGGATTCTGTGCATCCGCCCCAGAAACCGGCCGCATTGGTGTGCCAGCTTTTGGCGTGCTGAGGCCAGTTCGGCACTGCCCAGGATGCGCGGAGGAAACGTCTCGCCCTTGATGCGGCGCATGATGAATCCGTCGCCCAGCCCGTCGTCAGGGGAAAGCACATACAGCACTTCAGGCACGGGCAAATCGTACTGTGCAACCTTTCGGATCAGCCGGGCCTCTTCGGGCAACGGCACTGCATCCGGTTCCGCCTGCCCCTTGCTGCCGGAATGCCGCAGTATCATAGGGTCCCGACGGTCCCCTTGCCGGACATCAAATGACCAGGTGTCCTGGCTGGCGCCGCCGGTCAGACGACGCAAGCCCTCAACCACACCCCCTGGCCAGACCCGATCTACCAGCGCCTGCAATTGTCCGAGCATCTCGGCGGATTCCGGCGCGGCATGTGACTGCTGAACAGCCATGTAATCAGTTCCCGTCCGGCCCGGCTGCCCCGCTGGAGCGCCCTCGCAAGGCCTTCCGACTACCCAGGACAACGGAATTCAGCGCCGCGCCGCCATCCATCAGGATGTCCACACCGTTGCTATAACCGGCAACG
>SLCE01000014.1 GCA_007125985.1 Ectothiorhodospiraceae bacterium
CACGGGCCCGAGGTGCCTGGCGGGCCGCCGGGGACTCCGGAGGAGGACGGCGACCGCTACATCGAGATCTGGAATCTGGTGTTCATGCAGTACGACCGCGCGTCGGACGGCACACTCACGCCGTTGCCCAAGCCCTGTGTGGACACCGGCATGGGTCTGGAGCGGCTGGCGGCCGTGCTGCAGCATGTGCACAGCAATTTCGAGATCGACCTGTTTCAGCATCTGATCCGGGCTGCAGCCAAGGCCACGGCTATTGATGATCTGGAGAACAACTCGCTCAAGGTCATTGCCGACCACATCCGCGCCTGCTCCTTCCTGATCACGGACGGTGTGATGCCGGCCAGTGAGGGGAGGGGTTATGTGCTGCGCCGGATCATCCGGCGCGCGGTTCGGCACGGGTACAAGCTTGGCCAGCAGGACCTGTTCTTCCATACGCTGGTGCAGCCCTTGGTGGAGGTCATGGGGGATGCCTATCCGGAACTGGCACGTGCCCAGGCGCAGGTGGAGAAAGTGCTGCGCCGGGAAGAGGCCCAGTTCCGCGAAACACTGGAGCAGGGGCTGAAGCTGCTGGAGACGGATCTTGCCACGATGCAGGGCACGGAAATCCCCGGCGAGACCGTATTCCGCCTGTACGACACCTACGGGTTTCCCGTGGACCTGACCAATGACATTGCCCGGGAGCGCGGGCTGAGTCTGGACATGGCCGGGTTCGAGCGGGAAATGGACAAGCAGCGGGAGCGCGCCCGTGCCGCAAGCCAGTTCAAGGCGGATCACAGCGGCGGCGCCCGGGTGGAAGGGGAGTCCGAGTTTACTGGCTATGATCATCTGCAGGGCACCGGGACCATCATCGGGCTCTACACCGAGGGTCGCAGCGTGCAGCGGCTCGAAGCCGGACAGAGCGGGCTGGTGGTGCTGGACCGCACACCGTTCTATGCGGAATCCGGTGGCCAGGTGGGCGACAGCGGCTGGCTGCTTGCGGAAGGCGTGGAATTCGAAGTGGAGGACACCCAGAAACAGGGCGCGGCCCACGGGCACCTGGGGGTGCTGCGCAGTGGCACGCTGACTGTCGGTGACGCGCTGCAGGCGCAGGTGGATGGCGAACGCCGGCAAGCCACTGTGCTGAATCATTCCGCGACCCATCTGCTGCATGCCGCCCTGCGCAAAGTGCTGGGCGAGCACGTGACCCAGAAAGGCTCGCTGGTGGCGCCGGACCGGTTGCGATTCGATTTCTCCCATCCGGAACCGGTGAGTCGGGAGGAGCTGCAGCAAATCGAACGCATGGTTAATGCACAAATCCGTGCCAACGAAGCAGCCGATGTCCGTCACATGAACTACGATGATGCCATTAGGGCCGGTGCCATCGCGCTGTTTGGCGAGAAGTACGGTGACCAGGTCCGGGTCATGCGATTCGGGGAGTTCTCCACTGAATTATGCGGTGGCACCCACGTGCAACGGACTGGGGATATCGGCCTGTTCAAGATTGTCTCTGAGGGTGGCGTGGCCTCCGGCGTGCGTCGGATCGAGGCGGTGACCGGCAGGGACGCGGTGCAGTGGGTGCTGGCCCAGGAACAGACCCTGGATCAGGTCGCCGACGCCCTGCGGGCCAGTCCCGAGAACATCACCGTGAAGCTGGATCAGCTTCTGGATCGTGCCCGGTCCACGGAAAAGGAACTGGAACGGGTGAAACAGAAGCTGGCCAGTCAGGCGGGTGGTGACCTGGCGAGCCAGGCGGTGGATGTCAACGGCGTCAAAGTCGTGGCCTCGACGCTGGAGGGCAGCGATGCCAAGGCCTTGCGGGATGCGGTGGACCAGCTGAAGAACAAGCTGGGTTCCGCTGCCATCGTGTTGGCCACCGTGGATGATGCCAAGGTCCGGCTGGTGGCCGGTGTCACCAAGGATCTGACCGATCGGCTGAAGGCCGGAGATCTGGTCAATGTGGTCGCCGAGCCACTGGGCGGCCGGGGCGGCGGTCGACCCGATATGGCGCAGGCCGGCGGTAGCCATCCGGAGCGCCTTCCCGAGGCCATGGAAGGCGTGGTCCACTGGGTTCGTGAGCAACTGAACTAGGACCTGTTCGGGGCATGTTCCTGACCAGGCATCATGAAATCTGGCGCGGAATCGTGTTTAATATTGCGCCCCTTTACGACAGCAGAAGGATGCTATGGCTCTGATCGTACAGAAATACGGCGGGACTTCCGTCGGCACGACCGAGCGAATCGAGAACGTTGCCGAGAAGATCATCAAGAGCAAGGAAGCCGGCAACGACGTGGTGGTGGTGGTCTCCGCCATGAGCGGCGAAACCAACCGCCTGATCGATCTGGCAAACGCCATTCACCCGCGGCCGCCGGCCAGGGAACTGGACATGCTGGTGTCCACCGGGGAGCAGGTCACCATCGCGCTGCTCACCATGGCGCTGGAGAAGCGCGGCTACCCGGCCCGCTGCTATACCGGCGCGCAGGTCAAAATCCTGACGGACAGCGCCCACAGCAAGGCGCGCATTCAGGAAATTGACGCCAAGGTGGTGAGCGAGGACCTGAAGCAGGGCCGTGTGGTGGTCGTGGCCGGTTTCCAGGGCGTGGATCCCTCCGGTGCAATCACCACGCTGGGCCGTGGCGGCTCCGACACCACGGCCGTGGCGCTTGCCGCTGCGCTCAAGGCCGACGAATGCCAGATCTACACTGACGTGGATGGCGTCTACACCACAGACCCGCGTGTGGTGCCCAAGGCGCGCAGGCTTGACCGCATCACCTTCGAGGAGATGCTGGAAATGGCCAGCCTGGGATCGAAGATCCTGCAGATCCGCGCCGTGGAATTCGCCGGCAAGTACCACGTGCCGTTGCGCGTGCTGTCCTCGTTCCAGGACGGCCCCGGCACCCTGATTACCTTCGAGGATGAAGACATGGAAGAACCGCTGATCTCCGGCATCGCGTTCAACCGCGACGAAGCCAAGCTCACCCTGCTCAATGCCCCGGACAAGCCCGGCATCGCGGGCTCGATTCTTGGCCCCATCTCCGCGGCCAACATCGAAGTGGACATGATTGTGCAGAACGTCAGCCGTTCCGGTGCCACTGACTTCACCTTCACTGTGCACCGCAACGAGTACGAGCGCGCCAAGGATATCCTCGACGGCGTTGCCAAGGAACTCGGTGGCGAGGTGTTCGGTGATACCAAGATCGTGAAGCTTTCGCTGGTGGGTGTGGGCATGCGCTCTCACGCCGGCGTGGCCAGCACCATGTTCGAAGCGTTGGCCGGCGAGGGCATCAACATTCAGATGATCTCCACCTCGGAAATCAAGATCTCCGTCGTAATCGACGAAAAGTATCTGGAACTGGGCGTGCGTGCGCTGCACTCGGCGTTCGGTCTGGATGATGACGACGCCACGGTGCGCGTCGAAGGCAAGGAAGCCTAACGAGCTTCGATGCCTTCAGGCGGCCGGATTGCCTCCTGTCGTGCGTCTGTTTCACTTGGCTGAAGGGTGCGGCGAGCTGCTCGCCGTGTTTGACTGGAGACAGGGTCACGTTGGAGGCATGGGCGGCTGTCGTGATTGGAACATGACCGCATGTCTGTTGTCGTTTTCGTGCAGGAGCAGGAATCCTGCTGACGTGATCCCGACTAAGGAGTGAGGGACATGCTAATTCTGACCAGGCGCGTTGGAGAAACGCTGATGATCGGTGACGAGGTGACGGTCACCGTGCTCGGCGTGAAGGGCAATCAGGTACGTATCGGTGTGAACGCACCGAAGAACGTATCCGTGCACCGGGAAGAGATCTACGAGCGCATCCGTCGTGAGAACGAGGATGATGACGGCGGATACGAGGACCGTGGCTAGAGCCGGTTGAACGGCGCGGCAGCGGCCTGGCCTGCTCACCCGAGCAGCCAGGCCGTTTTTTGTTTGCGGGTGGCGCCAAGCAGGGGTTTACCCGACAGCCCATTTACCGTATCTTACGCGCTCAAGTTCACGCAGGCCGTGACACCGGAGAGGTGGCCGAGTGGCTGAAGGCGCTCCCCTGCTAAGGGAGTATGGGTCAAAAGCCCATCGAGGGTTCGAATCCCTCCCTCTCCGCCATTTTTCGAGTGGCAGCGCGCACCGATCAGTGGCAAGCAGCCTGCAGTTGAACGTCGTTTGACGCAGCCAAACGATTTCGCCATAATCTGCGCCTCAAACAACGCGCCCGTAGCTCAGCTGGATAGAGTACCTGGCTACGAACCAGGCGGTCGGAGGTTCGAATCCTTCCGGGCGCGCCAAATTCAGGAAGGAGCCTCGTCACTTGACGGGGC
>SLCE01000166.1 GCA_007125985.1 Ectothiorhodospiraceae bacterium
CCCGGGATCTGATCGACCGCGCCATGTCGCGGTTGCCCGACACGCTGCGCAACCAGACCTCGGACTGGATTGCAGACTACCTGCATCTCAGCGAACTGCCCGACAGCGATCTGGCGCTGCAGTCCCTGCCCATGGCCTGGTCCTGCAGCCCGTTTATCGCCCGTTCCTGCCTGCGGGACCCGGAACTGCTCTCCGGTCTGTTGGACAGTGGAGACCTGGAAACCAGCTATGCCGACGGGGTGTACGCGGAACGCATGGAGCGCGCACTGGCCGAGGTGGAGGACGCGGAGGCGTTGGCCGCTGTGCTGCGCCGGTTTCGACGCCGTGAGATGGTGCGTATCGCCTGGCGCGATATCGCCGGCTGGGCCGGCATGCACGAGACCCTGCGCGAACTCTCTGATCTGGCGGACGCCTGCATCGACGGCGCCCTGGCCCGCCTGCGTGGCTGGTTGGAGCAACGCTACGGCGTTCCGCGGGATGCCGGCGGCGAGCCGGTGGGTTTCTACGTGCTGGGCATGGGCAAGCTGGGTGGACGGGAGCTCAACTATTCCTCCGACATCGATCTGATATTCGGCTTTTCCGCAGCGGGTGAGACGGATGGCGAGCGCAGCCAGGCCAATGAGCAGTTTTTCACCCGACTCGGCCAGAAGCTGATCCAGGCGCTGGATGCCCAGACCGTGGACGGTTTCGTGTTCCGGGTGGATATGCGCCTGCGGCCCTACGGTGATGCGGGCCCCCTGGTGATGACCACTGATCAGCTGGAGACCTATTACGAAAGCCAGGGGAGGGAATGGGAACGCTACGCCATGATCAAGGCCCGGGTGGTGGCCGGTGACCAGGAGGCCGGCAATGAATTGCTGAAACTGCTACGGCCTTTCGTTTACCGCCGGTATCTGGACTACGGCGCGCTGGAACAGCTGCGGGACATGAAGGGCATGATCGAAAAGGAAGTCCAGCGCAAAGGCATGGAGCACAACATCAAGCTTGGCCGTGGCGGCATCCGCGAGATCGAGTTTGTGGGGCAGGCGTTCCAGTTGATCCGCGGCGGCCGGGAGCGCGGCCTGCAGGAACGCAGCATTGTCCGCGTGCTGGAATACCTGGGCCAGCACAATGCGTTGCCGGGTTTTGCCGTGCGCGAACTGCTGGAAGGCTATGAATACCTGCGGCGTTCCGAGAACCGCCTGCAGGCCATGGAGGATAAGCAGACCCATACCTTGCCGGATGAGCCCACGGACCGGCTGCGCCTGGCGGTGGCTATGGGGTTTGACCGTTGGCAGGACTATCTGCACAAGCTCGATGATGTCCGCCGCCGGGTTCATGATCATTTCGACCAGGTGTTTGCGGCGCCCCAGGCGGAGGGCGAACCCCGTGGGCGGGAAGATGATCCGCAACTGGGCGATGTCTGGGCCGATCGGGTCAGCGGTGACAGCGCGGCCCGACTGCTGGAGAAAAACGGGTTCGCCGATGGCGACGAGGCGCTGAAGCGCCTGCTGGCATTCCGTGAAGGCAGTCATTGCCGCGCACTCAGCAGTAATGGGCGCACCCGGCTGGATCGCCTGATGCCGTTACTGTTGGGGGCCACCTCGGCGGCGGATCAGCCCGATGACACCCTGGTACGCCTGTTGGATCTGCTGGAGGGAGTGGTCCGCCGCACGGTTTACGTGTCCCTGCTGGTGGAGCACCCCATGGCGCTGTCCCAGCTTGTGAAGCTGTGCTCCGCCAGTCCCTGGATTGCCCGTCACCTGTCCCGGTATCCGGTGTTGCTGGATGAACTCCTGGACCCCCGCACCCTGTACGCCCCGCTCAAGCGCAGTGCGCTTGAGCGGGAACTGGCGGAGCGTCTGGATGCCAACCCGGAGGATGACCTGGAACAGCAGATGGAAGTGCTGCGCCAGTTCAAGCAGGCCAACACCCTGCGTGTGGCAGCGGCGGATGTCTCAGGGGTGACGCCGCTGATGATCGTCAGCGATTACCTCACCGATATCGCCGAGGTGGCGCTGGCGCGGGTGGTGGACCTGGCCTGGCGTCACCTGGAGGCCCGCCATGGGCGTCCTCGTCACGTCATCGACGGTGAAACCCGCGATGCCGGCTTCGGCATCATTGCCTACGGCAAGCTCGGGGGGATCGAGCTTGGCTATGGTTCCGACCTGGATCTGGTGTTCGTGTTCGAGAGCGGCGGCGAGAGCCAGCAGACCGATGGCAAACGGGTGGTGGACAACCAGGTGTTTTTCGTCCGCCTGGCCCAGCGCATCATCCACATACTCGGCGCCACCATGGCCGGCGGTGTCCTCTACGAGGTGGATACCCGTTTGCGGCCCAGCGGGCGTGCCGGCCAATTGGCCACCAGCCTGGACGCCTACGCCGAGTATCAGCGTGAGAAGGCCTGGACCTGGGAGCACCAGGCCCTGGTGCGGGCGCGCTTCGTCTACGGGCCGGATCGCCTGCGCGACGGGTTTGCCGACATCCGGCGCGAAATCCTGGGGCGCCGTCGGGATGCGGAGCGCCTGCGGGACGAAGTCCGGGAGATGCGGGAACGCATGCGTCGGGAAAAGGGAAACACGGATCGGTCCCGTTTCCACCTGAAACAGGATCGGGGCGGTATCGCGGACATCGAATTTATGGTGCAATATGGCGTTCTATCGGGCGCCCATGAGGCGCCCGGTCTGCTGCGCTACACGGACAATATCCGCCTGCTGGCCGAACTGAGCCAGTGCGGCTGGCTGGCCAACGATGATGCGCAGCTTCTGGCCGATGCCTATCGCGCATTTCGCACCCGGGTTCACCGCGTGACCCTGCAGGAACAGCCTCCGCTGGTGCCCGCCGAGGAATACGCTGAAACCCGCGCTGCGGTGGCGCAGCTATGGCACCGGCTGATGGAACCCTGATTCTGCCGGCCGGCGATGGCCGAGCTAACCAAACTTCTTGAGGAGACGGCTCGATGACGATGGATGACCGCGATGGCCTGATCTGGCTGGACGGTGAATTCCGGGCCTGGCGAGATGCCAAGGTGCATGTGCTGACGCATACGCTGCATTACGGCATGGGGGTGTTCGAGGGCATACGGGCCTATTCCACCCATCGCGGCACCGCTGTTTTCCGGATGAAAGAGCACACCGAGCGGCTCTTCAACTCGGCCAAGATTCTGGCGATCCGCATGCCTTACACGCCGGATGAGGTCAACGAGGCGATGCTCGAGTGCCTGCGGCGCAATAATCTGCAGAGTGCCTACATCCGGCCCATGGCCTTCTATGGTTCCGAGGGCATGGGGCTGCACGCGCACAATCTGCAGGTGCACATGACGATTGCCGCCTGGGAGTGGGGTGCCTATCTGGGTGCTGAGAACCTGGAACGCGGCATCCGCGTCAAGACCTCCTCCTTCACCCGTCACCATGTGAACGTCACCATGTGCCGGGCCAAGGCCAATGGCAACTACATGAACTCCATGATGGCGCTGAAGGAAGCCGAGGATTGCGGCTATGACGAGGCGCTGTTGCTGGATGTGGACGGCTTCGTCTGCGAAGGCTCTGGCGAGAACTTCTTCATGGTTCGCAACGGCATCTTGTACACGCCGGAACTGACTTCCTGCCTGGAAGGCATCACCCGGGATTCCGTGCTGCAACTCGCCGCCGAACTGGGTGTGCCGGTGCGCGAAAAGCGCATCACCCGGGATGAGGTCTACACCGCTGATGAGGCCTTCTTCACTGGTACTGCGGCTGAAGTCACGCCGATCCGGGAACTGGATGGCCGGGTGATTGGTGCTGGCAGCCGCGGCCCCATCACGGAACAGCTGCAGAAGCTGTACTTCGATCAGGTGGAGGGGCGCCGCGAGGCCCACCCCGAGTGGCTGACGTTCGTTTGATCCAAATGACCGGCGCGGCGCCCTGAAGCCGGGGCGCCGCAGCCCTGCAGGACCGAAGGAGGCGCACCGTGTCCGATCCGCAGACCCATGACCGCACCGACCTGATCGAGCCCAATGCTGCCAACCGCTATGAGGTCGGGAAGAGCGACCTGCCGCTCTCCTGCCCCATGCCGAACATGTACCTGTGGAACTCTCACCCCAAGGTCTACCTGCCGATTCACAAGACCGGCGAGGCCACCTGTCCGTACTGCGGCGCCCACTACAAGTTGAAGGATTTCGACCCGAACGACGAGGAGTTGCGGCGTTACGCCCGGCGGGAAGGTTAAGGCTGACGGTGTTTCAGTGCTTGTGCTGGGGGCAACCGAGCACCTCTAGATAGCGCTGGGCGCTTGTCGCCAGGTGGTATTCCTCCACGGC
>SLCE01000233.1 GCA_007125985.1 Ectothiorhodospiraceae bacterium
CCGGGCTTTTTTGGTTTTCGCGAGCCCGCTCAGCGCCCTGGTGATCATTTTCGATCCGTAGCCACGGCTTCAGTGCCGCAGCGCCGCAGCGCCGCAGCGCCGCAGGGATAATGGCGCTGATAGTCCCCTGCACCGAGTGGAGAAGGGCCATGCGGCTAGTACCCACGGCAAGGTTGATCAATCTGTGTCAATGAACACAATCAAGCGATCGACTCAGCGGGAGAGTCTCTGATCCACCTGCCAGGGGCATCCAATGAACCGTTGCGAAGAAGTCATCACCCGTTCCATCTCTCCGGAGGATCACGCGACCGTCAGAGCAATAACGAAACGATCATTCTCCGTGATGGTGCGGGGAATGGTTCGGTTTGGTCCAAACGATCTGGTCGCGATTCTGGGCGGTCGGGTAGTGGGTGCTGTGTTGCTTCACGTGATGGAACGGCCAAGGGAGGGGAAGATTGGACGGGTGGCCCTGCTGGTCACTGACCCCGAACACCGCGGACGTGGCATAGCACGCCAGCTGGTGAGGCAGGGGGTGGATCGACTTCACGCACTCGGTTGCGGGCAGATTGTCGCGGAGGTTGAAGGGTATAACACGCCTTCGGCGAATATCTTTCATGAACTCGGCTTTCGGCGGCTGGGATCGATGGCGCAGATTCGCTGGCTGGGTGCCGTGGGTGCTGTCGTGATCGGCGTGCGCACGTTTCGACTGTTCACGCCCGGCCATTTTTTGTGGGCCCGGGGTGTGCCGGGCCGGCCAGCGTCTCCTGAATGGCAGCGTGCGGGTACCTGGGCGCTGAACGTTTTCATTGCGCTTCTTGCGGTGCTGGTGGGTGGTGGCCTGCTGTTGGCTGGTGGCCCGGAAATCCCGAGCTTATCGGCAGTGCTGGCAGTTGTCGTGGCTGTGGTGCTGCTCCTGGGGCTTCGCGAGGCAGCAATGTGGGCGATTGGACGTGCGCAGGGGGTAACGCTGGAGTACCGGGGTTGGGGCTCCGGGGTTGGTGCCAGTTTGGTCATTGCCATCCTGTTCGGTAGCGTTTTCCCGCTACCCGGCGGTTGTTACCCGCCTGGGGACGGATGGCACTATCGCCAGTTCCAGCGCCAGTTGGCGATTGCCGCAGCGGGTGCCACTGGCACGGTCGCCCTGTTGCTTGTTGCTGCCTTTGGCGCGCGGCTATGGGGTGCCACCGGGTTTACGGCCGACGTTGCGCGAAGTCTGCTTGATGTCGGCATGGCGTTGCTCCTATTCGACAGCATAATCGCGATGGGGCCGTTCCAGGGATACAGCGCGCGACGTATGCTGGATCACAGTCGGAAGCTATGGTTGGCGTTCGCAATCGTTGGTATCGCTTTCTATCTTCTTGCGGTGAGCACCGGCTGAGTCGGTACGCAGCGCGGATGGTCCGGGCTTTTCGGCGAGCCCGCGAACTCTATACGGCGGCTTTGCGAGATGCCACGCGTTCGACGCCCCATTCCCAGAGAGGGCCGAGCAGCAGAGCCACCAGGCCCCAAGGGGGGGCAAAAAAAGCAATGCCGATTGCGATCAGCATGACGCAGACCCATCCAGCGCTGATGATCAACTCCAGCCGAAACACGTCTGCGGTGATCTGCGACCCCATTGCACCGGCGCGCCAGGCGCGAACGACCATGCAGGTGTGCACCAGGGCGATGGTTCCCACCAGGGCGATGTAGGGGGCAACAACAGCATGGGAGACGGGCCCTTGTGCGCTCAGCAGCGCTGTGGCAAAGGGGAGCAATGCAACCAGGCCAAGGATCAGCAGCGTTAATCCGATCAGGCCCGGTTCGATCCGGCGCAGGCTGGCGACAAACGAATGATTCATCCACCAGAAGTTTGCCAGTACAGCGAAGCTGATCATGAAAGCCAGCAGGTCAGGCCAGATCAACACCACTTCACCCAGTGTTCCGGGCAGAGGGTCAGGCACAGAAATATCAAACACCAACAAAGTCATGGCGATTGCGAATACCGCATCGGTGATATTGGCAAGGCGTGAGAATTCCAGGGTGTGGCGCCCGTGAACGCTGTGCAAGGACTCCGGGGAGTCTGGTCTCTCCGCTTTATCGCACATGATTGTTGTTTATCTCCCTCAATCGAGTGCCCGGCCGACGGTGGCACTCATGCCCTTGCTCACTTCCCACGCAGCAACAGTCTCTGCCAATGTAGTCGAGAGCGAAAGTACCGAAAGCGGATGGTTGACCGGTTTTACGAGCCGCATTCCTGTTTCAGGCGCCCGCGAGCTTATACATGACCTGGCGTTGATGGGTTTCTTCCTGGTTGCACGGCAGACACATTGGGGTCGATGCTTGCTGGCTGGGCTGAAAAGGAAAAGTGATGGTCGATTCGGTGCATCAAGGGAGCGTACCGCCGGGTGTTGCGGATCTGCTGGAACGGACCGTCCAGGAGTTGGTGGGGCTGCGGGGCATCCGGCACGCCATCCTGGGTGTCCAGCCGGGTGACGGTTCCTATTGCTGGATCAGTTCCGCGGGTACTGCGGATACGACCGGGGCACCGATGACACCGCAGACGCCCTACTGTCTGGCCAGTGTCACTAAACTCTATATTGGTGCAGCCGTTCTGCGCCTGCAGGAACGCGGGAAGTTGTCCATCGACGATCCGTTGGCGGAGCATCTGCCCGCAAAAATGATCTCCGGCCTGCATCGACGCCGTGGGGTGGACAGGACTGCCGAACTCACGTTGCGCCACCTTCTCGGGCACGCCTCCGGCCTTCCCGAATACCTTTCCGAGGCGCCCAAGGGGCAGAAGGCGCTGCTGAACCTTGTCGTGGAGGACGGTGACCGGAGTTGGGACATATCCGAACTCATCGATAGGGTTCGGGCAATAAAGGGCTCGCATTTCAATCCGCGACCGTTCGATGGTCGCCGGCACACCGTTCGATACTCGGACACCAATTTTCAGCTGCTTATGGCCGTCATCGAGGCAGTCACGCAGCAACCAGTTCACGATGTATTTGCGACGCTTATCTATCAGCCGCTTGGCTTGACCCGGACATGGCAGCCCGGGACGCCCCAGGCGCTGGAGATGCCGCCAGCGGCTGCGCCATGGGCGGGAGACGAGCCGCTGGACAGGCCCCTTGCGTTACGCTCGTTCCGGGACATTTTCAGCACCGCCGACGAGACGCTCACATTCCTGCGCGCACTGATTTCCGGCGAACTGTTTGATGACCCGACGACCGCAGCACTGATGTGGCAACACTGGAATCCGCTGGGTTTCTCGCTCATCCCCACCGCACCCGGCTGGCCCATCGAGTACGGCCTGGCCATGATGCGGTTCCAGGCACCGCGCCTCCTGCGGTCGTTCGTTTCGATACCGACGCTGATCGGTCATTCGGGCGCCACCGGCTCATGGCTGTTCTATGCTCCCGATTCCGATTTGTACATTACCGGCACAGTGGACCAGTTGACGGCCCCGGCAGTACCTTTCAAGAAACTTCCACGGCTGGTCGAGCGGTTGAATGCAACGCGTTAGGTTTAGTTTTTAAAGGGCTGATTTTTAGAGGTGGATCAGGAGGGAAAATGGCATTGACTGATAAGTACGACGAGGCGTCATACGAAATCCGGCGCTCCGGGGGCGGACAGCTGGGTGAGCTGGATGCCAGAGAGCTGATTCGCTATGCCACCCTCGCGGCCTCGAGCCACAACACCCAGCCGTGGAAATTCCGCGTCCGGGAAAACGTCATCACCATCCTGCCCGACTTCTCGCGACGTTGCCCGGTGGTCGACCCGGAGGACAGCCACCTATTCCGGAGCCTTGGGTGCGCGGCCGAGAACCTCGTCCTTGGTGCTGCGGCACAGGGCTTTTCCGCGGAGGTGCGATTTGATCCCGAAGAATCGGGCGTTATCGTCGCTCTGGAGCGGGACGAATCCTCCAGCGCGACGGATCTGTTCCACGCGATACCCAAGCGCCAATGCACCAAAACCGCCTACGATGGCACTCTGGTTTCTGAATCCGAGCTCGAGATGCTCCGGCAAGCAGGGGAGGGCCGGGATGTCCGAACGCTTACCCTGTTGTCCAAGGACGAGAAGGAAACAGTTATTGATTACGTGACGCGCGGCAATCTCGCTCAACTGTCTGACCGCGCTTTTCGGGATGAACTCGTTTCATGGATTCGGTTTAACCCGCAGGAAGCCATGCGCACCGGCGACGGCTTAGCCGGGCGCACGGCCAACAAGCCGGCATTGCCGACCTGGTTGGCACGTTGGATCATCGGGCTGATTCTCACCGCCAAAGGGCAAGCCG
>SLCE01000019.1 GCA_007125985.1 Ectothiorhodospiraceae bacterium
CGCAACGGCTCCACCTTCATCACCATGCCCGGGCCGCCGCCATAGGCGCGATCATCCACCGTGCGATGCCGGTCCGCCGCATCATCCCGCGGGTTCCAGGTCACCAGATGCAGCAGGCCGTTCTCCACCGCCCGCCCGGTGACACCGTACTGGCCGACACCGGCAACGAACTCGGGGAACAGCGTGATCACGTCTACACGCATGGCGACCCCGGGGCGTTCATTCAAAACTCCGGATCCCAGTCCACTTCCAGCAGGCCGGCATCCAGATCGACCCGTGTCACGTACTGCCCCACGACCATGGGAATCAGCCGTTCCCGGTCACCGCGGACGGCCAACACATCGTTCGCCCCGGTCTGAATGAGGTGATCCACCACACCCAGATCCTGACCATCCACTGTCCGGACCCGCAAACCAACCAGATCGGCCCAGTAGTACTCGTCGTCCTGCAGCGGCGGCAATTCATCCCGGTGGATTGCGATCTCGCGACCCCGAATGGCTTCCGCCGCGGTACGGTCGTCAACCCCATCCAGCAGGGCCACCACGGTTTTTCCTTGCATACGCCCGTCGCTGAGTTCCACCGGAGCCCACTGCCCCTTGCCACCCAGCAACCAGCGCCGATAACTCAGAATATTGTCGCGCGGATCAGTGAACGACTGAATCCGCACCCAGCCTTTCACGCCATGGGGCCCGCCGATGCGGCCCAGGACGATCAGGCCGGACTCGTCAACCACGTCATCGCTCACGCGGCTGTCCGAGGGCAAGCGCTCAGGCTTCAGCAGCCGGCGCGTGCTCCGCCTTGCGGGCCTGCTTGATCAGCTGAGCCACACGCTCGGAGGGCTGCGCACCCTGCTCGATCCAGTAGTCCACACGCGCCAGGTCCAGACGCAGCGGCTCATCACGAGCCTGCCCACCCGGCACCGGATTGAAGAAGCCCAGCTTCTCAATGAAGCGGCCGTCGCGAGCGTTGCGGCTGTCGGTCACAACCACCTGGTAAAACGGGCGTTTCTTGGCGCCACCACGTGCGAGACGAATGGTAACCATCGTGTTGAATATCCCCTAACGGTATCCGGAGCGGCTTTCCGCTGATTCGGTGAACCGCGCATTGTACTGAAAAAAGTCGAAATGTGAAGTGGAATCGCGCCTTGCGGAGGGCCTACATGGGAAACCCGCCGGGCGGCATGCCACCGGGCGGCATCCCGCCGCGACCGCCGAACTGGCGCATCATTTTCTTCATGCCGCCCTTCTGGAACTGCTTCATCATCTTCTGCATTTGCTTGAACTGCTTCAGCAGCCGGTTCACGTCCTGGACCTGTGTGCCGGAACCGGTGGCGATGCGCCGCTTGCGCGAGCCGCTGATGATATCCGGCTTACGTCGCTCCTCCGGCGTCATGGAGTTGATGATCGCCACCAGCCGGGCCACGTCCTTGTCATTAACCTGCCCTTTCAGTTTGTCCGACATCTGCCCCATGCCCGGCAGTTTTTCCATGAGGCTGCCGACCCCGCCCACCTTAGTGAGCTGGGACATCTGGGAGCGGAAATCCTCCAGATCAAAGCCCTTGCCCTTTTTCAGCTTGCGGGTGAGCTTTTCGGCCTCCGCACGGTCCACGCCTCGCTCCACCTCCTCCACCAGGCTGAGCACATCGCCCATACCGAGTATGCGGGAGGCCACGCGCTCGGGGTGGAAGGGCTCCAGCGCCTTGGTCTTTTCACCAACCCCGAGAAACTTGATCGGCTTCCCGGTCACATGGCGAATGGACAGAGCGGCACCACCTCGGGCATCACCGTCAGTCTTGGTGAGAATCACGCCGGTGAGCGGCAGGGCATCGTTGAATGCCTTTGCCGTGTTCACGGCGTCCTGGCCGGTCATGCTGTCCACAACGAACAGCGTTTCCACCGGGTCCAGCGCTGCATGCAGCTGCTGCACCTCGGCCATCATCGCCTCGTCCACGTGGAGACGGCCGGCGGTGTCCACCAGCAGCACATCATGGAACTGCTTGCGGGCATGTTCCAGCGCCGCACGGGCGATGGCCTCGGGCTTCTGGTCGCCGCTGGAGGGGAAGAACTCCACCTCCACCTCATCGGCCAGGGTGCGTAGCTGATCGATGGCGGCGGGACGATACACGTCGCAGCTGACCACCAACACCTTCTTTTTCTCCCGCTCCCGCAGGAAGCGGGCCAGCTTGGCCACGCTGGTGGTCTTCCCTGCCCCCTGCAGGCCGGCCACCATCACCACTGCCGGCGGACGTGCGGAGAGATTCAGCGCATCATTGGATTCGCCCATCACGCGGACGAGTTCTTCCTTGACGATCTTCACGAAGGCCTGGCCCGGGGTCAGACTGCGCTTGACCTCCTCGCCCAGCGCGCGCTCCTTCACGTCCTTGACAAACTCGCGCACCACCGGCAGGGCCACATCGGCCTCCAGTAGCGCCATGCGCACCTCGCGCAGGGTGTCCTGAATGTTTTCCTCGCTGAGGCGCCCCTGGCCCCTCAGCCGCTTCATCACGCCATCCAGGCGCTCGCTGAGATTACTGAACATGTATTCCAGCCTCTTACCACACGCGGGCAGCGGCCTGCCCGGAACAGCCCAATAGTGTAACGCGCCACCCCACTCTCTTGACAGGGATAGCAAGGGAACTCCCCGAACGCGATCACACGCACCCTGCCGAGCGCGGAATGGCGGGGAATTCATGGCGGTGGGTACGAATTGACGCCCTGGCGCGGGCCCCGGACCGTCATGCTGCTGCCTTGCAATCGGACTATCTTCAACATTGTGGGTCCTTTCCGGCGACGTCGTAACGTCGGGCTCCAACCCGCGTACACTGGGGGGCAGGACCAGGGGAGACTCGGTCATGAGCACTATGAACAAGGTGGAGATCACTGCATGAGCGAGAGCTATTCGAATCCGCAAACCCGGGAGCCCCTGCCGACAGGCGCGCAGACCGACGCAGGCCGGCAGCTGGTCATGGTGATATACATCCTGTACCTGACCGGTTTTTTCGTGGGCCTGACGGCAATTGCAGGGATCATCCTCGCCTACCTGAAACAGGGCGAAGCCGATGCGGTCTCAGCAACCCACTACCGGTATCAGATCCGGACGTTCTGGATCGGACTGCTTTACTCGGCGGTCGGGCTGGTCACCGCGCCCATCGGTATCGGCTTCCTGGTCATGCTGCTGGCTGCGCTGTGGTTCCTGATCCGCTGCATCAAGGGGCTGGTGGTGAATTCCGAGCGGCGGCCGATTGCCGAACCTGCCACCTGGTTGTGGTAACGCCAGACAACCACGAGGCGCCTCTGCGTCCCGTGGTTGCCCCCCGCACCCTTACGCCGGCAATCAGCACTTTGCCCTGTTCTGCTTCCGTGGCATCATCCAGACGATTGTCCCGGTCACCGATTCATGCCGGCCCGCACGTCTGACGTTGCCCTCAGCACTGACCGAGCACCATGGAACACCTGGTACTGATCGTACTCGCCATCATCTTCTACCTGCTGGCCGCCGGTAGCTTCTCCGCGCGACTGCTGCTGGCGGACAGAAGCGATGCCAGCATCCTGCAACCGGCTGCACTGGCCGCCGGCGCGCTCGGTGCTCTGGTGCATGCATTACTCCTGCATGCGCAGTTGCTGGGCGACAGCGGCCTGAATCTGGGCTTTTTCAATGCGGGCTCCCTGGTGGGCTGGCTGATGGTGCTGCTGGTGCTGCTCGCCGCACTGCGCCGCCCGGTGGAAAACCTGGCTGTATTCATCCTGCCGATTGGCGCCATTGCCCTGTTTCTCGGTGAAGTGCTGGGGGGGCCGGCCCAGACAGCCCGCGCCACGGCGGGGCTGGAGGCGCACATCCTTACCTCCATGCTGGCCTACGCCGTGCTCAGCCTGGCTGCTCTGCAGGCATTGCTGCTGGCGTTCCAGGATCACCAACTGCGCAACCGCCACCCCACCGGGCTGATACGGTATATGCCGCCGCTGCGCATCATGGAAGAGATCCTGTTCCAGATCCTGTGGGCGGGTTTCGTGCTACTCAGCCTGTCACTGGCCACCGGCGTCATCTTCCTGGAGAACATCTTCGCCCAGCACCTGGTGCACAAGACCACGCTGTCCGTGGCTGCCTGGGTGGTGTTCGCCATCCTGCTGTTCGGCCGTATCCGCTTCGGCTGGCGGGGCCGCAAGGCCATCCGCTGGACCATGGGCGGATTTCTCGCGCTGATGCTCGCCTACTTCGGGACCAAGCTGGTTCTGGAGCTGATTCTGCAACGCTGATCCTGATGCCACCGAGGTCGTTCCAGTGAACGAGACCCCCATTGGCGTTCTTTTCGGCATCCTCGCCGCACTGATCGTTCTCTCCGGGTTCTTTTCCAGTTCCGAAACAGCGCTGATGACGCTGAACCGCTACCGGCTGCGCCACCTGGCCAAAGCAGGGCATCGCTCCGCGCGCATGGCGCAGCGCCTGCTGGAACGGCCGGACCGGCTGATCGGCGTGATTCTGCTGGGCAACAATTTCGTCAATATCCTGGCAGCCTCCCTGGCCACCGTGATCGCCCTGCGGCTGTACGGCGAAGGCGCCATCGGCGCTGCCTCGCTGCTGCTGACCCTGGTGATTCTGATTTTCGCCGAAGTGGCGCCGAAAACGTTCGCGGCACTGCATCCTGAGCGGCTCGCTTTCCCGTTTTCCTGGCCGCTGGCCGTGTTACTCCGGCTGTTCTACCCACTGGTGTGGCTGACCAACGGCGTTGCAAACCAGTTTCTCAGACTGTTCCGAGTGGATCTGGAGGCCCGCGGCGACAGCCTCAGCCGTGAAGAGCTGCGCACCGTGGTGAACGAGGCGGGCGCGATGATTCCCCGTCGCCACCAGAAGATGCTGCTCAACATCCTCGACCTGGAGAAAGCCACGGTGGAGGACATCATGATCCCCCGTAACGACATCGTGGGCGTGGACCTGGACGACCCCTGGGATGACATCGTTGCCGTCCTCTCCAAGAGCCAGCACACCCGGCTGCCCGTTTACCGAGGGAGCATCGACGAGGTGGTGGGGGTGTTGCACATGCGCAAAGTCATCCAGGACCTGATCCGCGGGCGACTGGACCGGGAGCAGCTGGAGGCGCGTATGAAGGAGCCTTATTTCATCCCGGAAGGCACACGGCTGCATACGCAGCTGGTGAATTTCCAGCGCACCCGCCGCCGTATCGGCATGGTTGTGGACGAGTACGGCGACATCATGGGCCTGGTGACGCTGGAGGACATCCTTGAGGAGATTGTCGGCGAATTCACCACCGACCCGCTGTCCAGTTCACGCCATCTGCGCATCCAGGAGGACGGCAGCTACCTGGCCCAGGGCAGCATCAGCGTAAGGGAATTGAACCGCGTGCTGGACTGGCATCTGCCCACCGATGGCCCCAAGACATTGAACGGCCTGCTGCTGGAACACCTGCAATCCATCCCGGAACCGGGCACCAGCATCAAGATCCACGGCTACCCGGTCACCATCGTCCAGACCCACGAGAACAAGGTAAAAACAGCGGAAATCCGGCCCATGCTCGAACGGCCACGGCGAAAGCGCGACCACTGAACGCCGCCTTGTCAGCCACGCGAGAGGCGTCGCAGAGCCCTATGGGAGTAGATCAGTGCTGCCCTTGCGCCAGCGGCTTCCGCCGGCCCCGTCCTCGATCACGATGCCCTTGGCCTGCAGCTCATCGCGAATGGCATCGGCGCGTGCGAAATCCCTCGCCTTACGCGCCTGTTGGCGCTCTTCCAGCAGGGCATCAATAGCCGCCGCGCTCAGCCCCGGAACCACCTCCTCTCCGGCGCCTCCGCGCAGATAGGTTTCCGGGTCCGTCTCCAGCAGCCCCAAAACATTGGCCAGCTCCCTCAATAGGCCGGCCAGCGCCGGCGCCTTCTCGGCATCCGCCTCGCGGCAGCGGTTGATCTCCCGGGCCAGGTCAAACAGAACCGCCATGGCCACCGGGGTGTTGAAATCATCGTCCATGGCAGCGGTGAACCGCTCCCGATAAGCCGCCCCCACCTCATCAGCAGAAAGGAGCTCCAGCCCGCGCAAGGCCAGGTAAAGCCGCTCCGCCCCGCTGCGGGCCTGATCCAGCGCATCCCGCGTATAGTTGAGCGGGCTTCGGTAGTGGCTGGAGAGCAGGAAATGGCGCACTTCCTCCGGCCGGTAATGCTCTAGGATTTCGCGCACGGTGAAGAAGTTGCCCAGAGACTTGGACATCTTTTCGTCGTCCACGCGGACATGGCCGTTGTGCATCCAGTAATTCGCATAGGTGTGGCCGCTGGCACCTTCGCTCTGGGCGATTTCGTTCTCGTGATGCGGGAACTGCAGATCCAGCCCGCCACCGTGAATGTCGAAATGCTCACCCAGGCAGCTGCTGGACATGGCCGAGCACTCGATATGCCAGCCCGGCCGGCCGTCGCCCCAGGGTGAGGGCCAGCTGGGCTCGCCCGGTTTGGCTCGCTTCCAGAGGACGAAATCGCCGGGGTGATGCTTGGCATCTTCCACATCCACCCGGGCACCAGCCCGCAGATCCTCAAGCCGCTTGCCCGAGAGCTTTCCGTAATCCGGAAACCCGGACACACTGAAATAGACGTCACCGTTGTCCGCCTGATAGGCCAGCCCCCGATCAAACAGCCTCTGGATCAGCGTCTGCATGTCTGCAATCGACTGTGTCGCGCGGGGTTCGTGGTCCGGATCCAGCACGCCCAGCGCGCGGGCGTCCTCGTGCATGGCGGCAATGAAACGCTCTGCCAGTTCATCCGGTGTAATACCGAGCTCCGAAGACCGGTTGATGATCTTGTCATCCACGTCGGTGATATTGCGGACGTAAGTGACGTCATACCCCCGGTGCCGCAGATAACGAACCACCACATCGAACACCACCATGGCGCGGGCATGGCCCAAGTGGCAGTAGTCGTACACAGTCATGCCACAGACATACATGCGCACTTTGCCCGGCTCGATGGGCCGGAAGGCTTCCTTACGGCGCGTGAGACTGTTGTGTATTTCCAGCATGATCGGTTTCCAGCGACTGCGGGTTGAACAGGCGCGTCATGTTAGCCGAAAGAGGTGCCGCCTAACAGGCATGGCGCTGCGACTTGCCATTGCCCCCGGGAAAGCGGTTATGCTCAAACGTCATTATCAATGATCAAGCAAGAGCCCGTGATGAAGCCCGTACTGTTTATCTCTGATCTGCACCTGGACACCAGCCGGCCGGAAATTGTCCGGCTGTTTCTCGCCTTTCTGCAGCAGCGCGCCACGCAGGCTGAGGCGCTCTACATTCTCGGCGATTTCTTCGAGGCCTGGATCGGGGACGACGCAGTTCAGGACGATCACCCGGTGATCGCCGCCCTGCGGGCCTTCACGGCCACCGGCGTGCCACTGTATGTGATGCGGGGCAACCGGGACTTCCTCCTGGGCGAACGCTTCGAACAACTGACCGGCGCACAGTTGCTGCCGGACCCGACGGTGATCACGCTGGGGGACGAACCGGTGCTGTTGATGCACGGAGACAGCCTGTGTATCGATGATGCGGAGTACCAGCAGTTCCGCGCCATGGTGCACAACCCGGAGTGGCAGGCCATATTCCTGTCCAAGAGCATCGATGAACGCATGGAAATTGCGCGTCAGGCCCGGCAGGAAAGCACGGCGCGGAACAGCCAACTAATGGAAGCGCGGGAATCCATCATGGATGTGAACCAGGGTGCCGTGGAGCAGGCCATGCGGGATCACGCCGTACGCCGGCTCATCCACGGCCACACCCATCGCCCCGCGGTGCATCAGCTCACTGTGGATGACCAGCCGGCCACCCGTATCGTGTTGGGTGACTGGTACGACCAGGGAAGCGTGCTGGAATACCGCGACGGCCGGTACGAACTGCAGGACATCCCGCAGGGCTGAGGCTGGCCGACGCAGGGGAGCGCGGATCTATTCGCCGTTCAACCGTGAACGCCGGATGCACGGCGCAGCGCCCTGGCGAACCGCGCCTCCCACGCTCCGTCCGCATCCAGCGGCCAGGGGCCCAACAGATACCAGCCCTGCACCAACCGCTCAAGGTCATCCGCATGGATGGTCTCGGTGGCCTGATGCCCCAGGGATGCGGACAAACGCTCCACCTGCAGACGCATGCGGAGTTCCTGGTCAGGCTCGGGTGAGTCCATGCCCGCCAGGATCTCCAGCTCAACGCAGAGACGGCGTCGGATGTCCTGAACCTGTGTCAAACGCTCCGGGTCCAGGGAGGCTCCCTGCTCGCGCAGCTGCGAGGCCTGTTGCCAACGCTGGTTCAACATGTCCGGCAGGGTCGCCGGGGCCAGTTGCTGCCATTCCTCCACCAGCGCATCGGCGTGTGCGGGGTCCTTTCCCTGCAACAAGGCCTCCGCCTCGCGGACCAACGCCGCGGCCCGCTGCACAGGCTTCAGGTCATCCAGCCACTCCGCACGACGGTATTCCTCCAACTGGTCGACCACCGCCTTCTCCGCCTTGCGGAAACGGTTCTCCAGCCCTTTGCGGGAAGCCGCGGGCAAGCCTGACCAGTCACGCCGGACCTCCCCCAGCAGCTGCCGTAAGGGGCCGGCTTCGGCGTGACCGGAGGCCGCGTCCTCCAGACGCTGGCAAAGGGTTTCCGCCTGCTGCAATTCCTTTTTTCGGCGCTGGTCCTGTTCCGAGTGCCGTTCACGCAGTTGCTGGAACACCTGATCACAGGCGGCGCGCAGTTCCCGGTGACGGCGACGCTCCTCCCCCATAGGCAGGGAGGGGAGCTCCCGCCAGCGCGACTGCAGTTCCCTGGCGCGGCTGGCGGCCGCGGCAAGGTTCTCCTGTTCCCCCAGGGTGCGCGCCTCATCCAGAATCTGCTTCTTCTCCTCGCGCACAGCCTGGCGATGCGCACCCAGGACCTCGCCCAGCTGATCCATGGCTTTACGGAAGCGCCGCTTGGCACCCCTGGCTGCCTGAGGATCCACCGGGCTCGCTGCACGCCATTCCGCCTTGGCGGTGGCGTGTATTCGCTCCAGGTCCGCCACGGGCGTTTCCGCCCAGCCCTCGGTTTGCAGAAACCGTTCCAGTTGATCGACGATGCGCTCCCGCTCCCGCAAGTGCTGCTTCCGGATCTCGCGCTGCTCCTGGAACCAGACGCGGCAGGGCTCGAAGGCCTGTTCCGCGGCCGCCTGGAAGCGCTCCCAGAGTTTGCGCGATTCGCGGGAATCAGACCCTCCCAGCGCCTTCCATTCAGCGCGCAGCGCCTGGATTGCATCCACCTGTTCCTGGGGCTCCAGCGGGCTCGATGCCAGGGTTTCCATCCGCTCGCACAGCGCCTCCTGCTTGGGCAGCACCGCGAAACGCCGCCAATCCTGCAACTCCTGGGCGCGCGCCAGCAATGGACGCAATTGCTCATCAAACTGCTGTCGCTCCCGTCGCGGCAGATGCTCGGCCTTGTGTTGGGCGCGGTTGAGCAGGCGCCGGGCGCGGCGCAGATCACCCTCGTCCAGCGCCTTGCCGGCTTCCGGCAGCACGGCCTGCAGGGCCTGTCGGACGGGCTTCAGGCGATCGTCCGGCTCGCGACGGTCCGCCGGGCTCCGGGCGACCGCCGGGGACTGGGAGGTGTCCACCTCGGCCAGCCGCTCCCGCGCCTCACGCAGGCGATTCGGCTCCGGGAGAGGCGTACGCCAGGGAAGCGCCTCCAACTGCTCCTCCAGATGCCGACGGTGTGCGAGGTCGTGCTGTTCCGCCGGGTCATCGAGAGCATCCAGCATGGCCTCAATGCTTCCCTGGTGGGCAAACCAGGCGCGCATGTCTTCCAGCCATTGCTGTAACACGTCGCGGGAAGCCTGCAGTGGCTGCCGCAAATCGTCGGGCAACGGCTCCGGCAGCGGCTCCTGCTCCAACTGCTCCATGGCATGCTGCACCTGGGCCAGCGTCTCTGCGCTGGCACGGACCACCTCCGCGGCCAGTTCATCCAGGGCACGAATTCGCGCCAGAACCGGCTGGCGCCGTTCACGATCGGCCTGCAGCTGACTCAGCGCCATGTCCAGCGCCTGACCGAAGCGCTGCTGCAACTCGGCCGGCGCCGCCGTGGGCTGGGACTGCCAACGATTCCTGAGCCGATGGGCGGCGGCCTCCACCGCGTCCGCGGCCACAGTCTCCGCCAGCTGCTCGGCTTCCTCGCACAGCGTGTGAAAGGCGTTGCGCGCCGCAGAAGCGCTGGCCTCCGCTGATTCCAGCGCATCCAGACGGCGGCGGGCTTCCCGAGCCACCCGCGCATCCTGGCCGCGGGCCTCCTTCCACACCTTTTCAAGTGCTGCGCGGCTCTGTAGCCGCGACACCGCACGTTGCCGGACGCGCGCGGCACGGTCATGCAGCGCCACCTCTTCCAGAAGCCGCTCGCCGTTGACCAGTTCCACCGCCGCCAGGCGGAGCTCCGTTTCCCTGCCGTTCCGGGCCACATAGGCCTGCAACACAGCGTCACCGCAATGCCGCAGCCCCTCCAATCGCTGATCCAGGGCGAGGCCTTCCGCGCCTGCAGCCAGCAGTTCGCGCAACCGGGCCCCGCCGCGCCGATCGGCTCCGTTCAGTAACGCGCGCAGCTCTGCGGAGGGGTCAGCGACGGCAGGCTTTTCCCGCGGGCTGGGTGAACCGGATCTGGGTTTCCGTTTCAGTATCCGCTTCAGGATCATGACCAGGGCCTTTCTTATCAGTACAGGTGAGCCGCCCCGGACACAGGGCAGCGTTCCCTTCATGGTAGAGCAAAGCGACGGAAACAGGCAGACGCAAGACGCGCAGCCCTTGGCCGGGCCGCGCTCATCGGATGTGACATCACGGCTGGCCGTGGACCAGCGCCGCGGCTGCGGACCGCCCGCCCGGCCCGCTGGCCGCCGCCATATGACTCACTTCTTCGAGCGCAGCCGTGCGCCGATCTTGAGCCGCAGGGCATTCAACTTGATGAAGCCTTCGGCATCCTTCTGATCGTAGGCGCCGGCATCGTCCTCGAAGGTGGCGATGCGATCATCAAACAGACTGTTGGTCTCGGACTTGCGGCCCACCACGGACACAGCGCCCTTGTAGAGTTTCAGCCGGACCACACCATTGACCACCTGCTGGGTCTGGTCGATGAGCGCCTGCATGGCTTCCCGCTCGGGGCTGAACCAGTAGCCGTTGTAGATCAGCTTGGCATAGCGGGGCATCAGTTCATCCTTCAGGTGCGCGGCCTCCCGGTCCAGGGTGATGGACTCGATGCCACGGTGCGCCTTGAGCAGGATGGTGCCACCCGGGGTCTCGTAGCAGCCACGGGACTTCATGCCCACGTAGCGGTTCTCGACGATATCCAGCCGGCCGATACCATTGGCGCCGCCAAGCTGGTTCAATGTGGCCAGGATGGTGGCCGGGCTCATGCGTTCGCCGTCGATGGCCACACAGTCACCACCCTCGAAACTCAGCTCGATATAGGTGGGTTTGTCCGGGGCCTGCTCCGGGCTCACCGACCAACGCCACATATCCTCCTCAGCCTCGGCCCAAGGGTCCTCCAGAATGCCGCCTTCGTAGGAGATATGCAGCAGATTGGCATCCATGGAGTACGGTGAACCGCCCTGCTTCTTGCCCTCGATGGGGATGCCCCGCTTTTCCGCATAGGCCAGCAGTTTCTCCCGGGACAGCAGATCCCATTCGCGCCAGGGCGCAATCACCTTGATGCCCGGCTCCAGGCCGTAATAGCCCAGTTCGAACCGCACCTGGTCGTTACCCTTGCCGGTGGCACCGTGGGAGACGGCGTTGGCACCGGTTTCCCGCGCGATCTCCACCTGGCGCTTGGCGATCAGCGGCCGCGCGATGGAGGTGCCCAGCAGGTATTCGCCTTCATAGATGGCGTTGGCGCGGAACATGGGGAAGACGAAGTCGCGCACGAATTCCTCGCGCAGGTCCTCGATATAGATCTCCTTCACGCCCAGCGCCTGCGCCTTGGCGCGGGCGGGTTCCAGTTCCTCACCCTGCCCGAGGTCCGCGGTGAAGGTCACCACCTCGCAGCCGTAGGTGTCCTTCAGCCATTCCAGAATGACCGATGTGTCCAGGCCGCCGGAGTAGGCCAGCACCACTTTTTTCACGTCACTCATTACGACAGCGCCCTCTGCTTGCGGGGTCGTCCGGCGCCACAGCACTTGCACCGGCGCCGGAACGGCCCGAAGATCGTGTGAACAAGAATCCTGAGAAACACCGCCAACCCGAACGGGCTGCCCGTCATGCCCGGCGCATGTTTCCGAAGCGGCAATGATCCGTGCTGCAAGGCGCAAGTGCAAGGGATCGCAGTGAGACACAATTGCGAATTGGATCATACAACCCCCGCTGCTACGATGCAGCGGTCCATCACGCATCATCTGGAGGAGTACCCATGACTCAAAAATCCCGCGCGGTCATCTGCCGCGAACTCAATCAACCGGTAGTCGTTGAAGACATCGAGGTACAGCCGCCCGGGCGTAATGAAGTCATGGTGAAACTGCATGCCTGCGGCGTGTGTCACAGTGATCTGTCCGCCACCACCGGGGTGATCGCCCTGCCCCCCCCTCTGGTCCTCGGCCATGAAGGCGCCGGGGAAATCGTCGCCGTGGGTGACGGCGTCAGCAACCTGGCTGAAGGCGATCGCATCATCACCTCCTTCATCAATATGTGCGGACAATGCGGTTCCTGCCAATCAGGCCGCCCTGTGCTGTGTGACAGCGCATCCCAGGCGCTGTGGACCTTGCCGGACGGCACGGTGCGCACCCAGGACAGCAGCGGTGACGCACTCAACGTGTTCATGGGCTGCGGCGTCATGGCGGAGTACGCCACCATGCATGTGAACAACGTGGTGAAGATCACCCAGGACGTGCCCATGGATCGCGCCGCACTGGTGGGCTGCGGGGTGATGACCGGCGTGGGCGCGGTCACCAACACGGCGAAGCTGGAAGCCGGCAGCACCGCGGCGGTGTTCGGCGTCGGCGGGGTCGGCCTGAACGCCATCCAGGGCTGCCGCATTGCCGGTGCTCGGCAGATCATCGCCGTGGACATGTCCGAGGAAAAACTGGAGTTGGCCAAGACCTTCGGCGCCACTCACACGGTGCTTGTCGATGCCAGCACGCACAAGACCATCCGCAAAATCACCGGCGGCGGCGTGGATTACGCTTTTGAGTGCGTGGGCAACGGCAAAGTGGTGGAATCAGCCTTCGCCAGCCTGGGCAAGGGCGGACAGGTCATCGTCGTAGGCGTGGCCCCGGGGGATGACAAGACCACCGTGCGCACCCTGGTCATTCCCGCCGAGGAAAAGGCCATCCGTGGTAGCTGGTTCGGTTCGGCCCGGCCACGGCGTGATTTTCCGCGCCTGCTCGGCCTGTACGCCAGCGGCGAGTTGAAACTGGATGAGTTGATCACCCACCGCTACAGCATTGACGAAGCGCCACAGGCCTTCGCAGACCTGGAGGCCGGCCGCAATGCACGCGGCGTGATTGTGTTTGATGCGTAGAAGTAAGGTGAATGTTTCCCGAGGTGGTGGGAGCCCGGCCCTGCAGGCGAGCTCCCACCGTTGCTTCACGGGGCCACCGCCTCGAATTCCGCGACCAGCTCTCGGAACCGATCCGGCACCGGCATGGGACGGGGGTCTTCTCCATCCGCATGCCCGGTGAACACGTACACCAACTGGCCGCTGATCAGGTGTTCCTCGCCGCGGAAAATCTCAATACGGAAGGACACGCTGGTCCGGCCAAGCCGCTCCACGCGGACACCGACATCCAGCACATCGTCGAAACGTGCCGAGGCGTGATAGTCCAGTTCCGCGTGGGCGACATAGAGATCATCGCCAGTGAGGCCGGCATCACCTCCGGCCCGCTCCTGCAATACGCGCAGATACTCCGTCAGGCCCACATCAAAAAAGGTAAGGTAATGGGCGTTGAACACCACGCCCTGCATGTCGGCCTCGGCCCAGCGTACCCGCAGGGTGTGAAAAAAACTGAAATCCTTACGTGCCATCGGCGCTCGCTCCTCGCTTGTTAGTATTCGGCGACGAGTGTACCCGACGAATCAATGAATAGAAGGTGTGACCATGCTGTATCAATTGGGTGATTTGCGTGTGAAGACCCGTGGCGACTGTTACGTCGCGGACAATGCCACGGTAATCGGCGCGGTGGAACTGGGCCACGATGTGAGCATCTGGTTCAACGTGGTGATCCGCGGCGACACGGACCGCATTGTGATTGATGACAACAGCAATGTGCAGGACGGCTCCGTGCTGCATACCGACGAAGACATCGAGTTGTACATCGGCCGCAACGTTACCGTGGGCCATAAAGTCATGCTGCACGGCTGCACGATTGGCGATAACAGCCTGATCGGCATGAATGCGGTCATCCTCAACAAGGCGCGTATCGGCAAAAACTGCCTGATCGGCGCCAACGCGCTGATCACGGAGGGCAAGGAAATCCCTGACGGCTCGCTGGTAATGGGGGCCCCGGGCAAGGTGGTCCGGCAACTCACTGATGAGGAGATTGCCGGCCTCAAGCATGCCGCGGAACATTACGTGGAGAACGGCAAGCGCTACCGGGCGGAGTTAAAGCCGCAGACGGATTAGGAGCACTTCAATCTGCCTTGGCATCACTGCTGATAGGTGCTGACGCAGAGACCTCGGGGAGGCCGCGCCCTATGGTGCGGGCGGCCTGTGACCGGGGGACTTCTGCGGACACGCATGAATACATGCCTGCAGCTTGTCGGCGGCGTCCATGCCGCCGACAAGCTGCAGAGGTCCCCCGGTCACAGGCCTGTCGAGCGCCTCGGCAAATCGGGTCGGATGACAGGCCCGAAGCA
>SLCE01000050.1 GCA_007125985.1 Ectothiorhodospiraceae bacterium
AGCCGAAGCCTGAGCCGAAGCCTGAGCCGAAGCCTGAGCCGAAGCCTGAGCCGAAGCCTGAGCCGAAGCCTGAGCCGAAGCCCGAGCCGAAGCCCGAGCCGAAGCCGGACTCCGATCCAAAGGGTGGCGGGTCAACTAACTGACCCCGCTCCGGGACCTAAAAAAAGCCGCCGCAATCATCTGATTGCGGCGGCTTTTTTAATGAAAGACTGTTTCCTTAAAGCCCGTGACGTGACTGTATGGCCTGAAGCAGCCCTCGGGATCCGCTCTCAACCAGGTCCAGAACGTGCCGGAAACCGGCGTCACCCCCATAGTAAGGGTCAGGCACCTCGCGCTCGTCCATATCGCTGGCAAAATCCAACAGTCGATGGATTCGCTTCTGAAGCGTTTCGGGGCACTCCGCGCGCAAGTTGGCCAGGTTGTCGTTGTCCATGGCCAGAACCCAGTCGAAAAACTCGAAATCGGTGCGACTCACCTGACGTGCGCGCAGATCACTGATGTCATAGCCACGCGCGGCGGCAGCAGCCTGGGCCCTTCCGTCGGGTGGACGCCCCACATGGTATCCATGGGTACCCGCAGAATCAGCGTCGATGCGGTGCTCCAAACCCTCTGCCCTCACCAGATGACGGAAGACTCCCTCCGCCGTCGGCGATCTGCAGATATTGCCCATGCAGACGAAAAGAACGCGGACAATCTGTGTATCACTCATGGTCTACTTGCCCATCCTGATTGCCTAATAGTGTGCCGATGATCGACTCCGCCCGCTTCAGATCGGCGGGGGTGTCAATACCCGGCCC
Organism: Ectothiorhodospiraceae bacterium; assembly: GCA_007125985.1. Classification (GTDB taxonomy): domain Bacteria; phylum Pseudomonadota; class Gammaproteobacteria; order Nitrococcales; family Aquisalimonadaceae; genus LSCE01. Next base: position 798 of record SLCE01000050.1, read on the forward strand.
GCCATCCTGCTCCACCACGGCGGCCACAATCCTGTGACCATGCCAGAGGGCACGAAGTTGCTCCAAGGCTTCCAGGCGTTCGATGGCAGGCGCTTCTAATGAGGGATACGCACGCAGGAACCCGGCACGGTAGCCGTAGAGGCCCAGATGCCGGTGCCAGCCCTGCGCGCCCGTCATGGCCTGCCCGCCGGTGTCCCTGGACCAGGGTATCGGAGCTCTGCTGAAGTAAAGGGCATACCCTCGGGAGTCCAGGACCGCTTTGACCACGTTGGGATTGGCCACCTCCTCAGGGTCCCGTATCGGCATCACCAGGGTGCTCATGTCGGCGTCCGGCGCTTCCGTCAACAACTTCGCCACACGGCGGATGTGGCCTGGAGGCATCAGGGGTTCATCGCCCTGGAGGTTGATCACCGTGGCATCGTCCGGCAGAGCCAACTGCTCAACTGCCTGCGCGAGGCGGTCGGTGCCCGACTGATGGTTGCTGTCCGTCATGATCACCTGCACGGAACTCGCCCTGCTGACGGCATCCGCAATACGGCGATCGTCAGTGGCTACCAGAACCTTCGCCGCCCCACTCTCCAGCGCGCGATCACAGGCATGCAGCAGCATGGGCTTGCCCGCCAGGTTGGCGAGCGGTTTGCCCGGGAAGCGTGTCGACGCGTAACGCGCCGGGATGATCACGGAAAACGCGGGGTTCATGCGGACTTTCTCCCCGTAAGCCGCTCCCGTGCCCGTCTGCGGCGCCGCTGACGGCCATGCCGGTCCAGCGCCGAACGGACGCGGGCAATCAACGCCCGCTCGGTTTCGGCAGTCAGCACGGTTTCCGCCGGAATTGCCCAGTGGCGCTCGTCTGCGAAGGACATGCACTTCACGGCGTCCTTTTCCGTCATCAAAACCGGAAGCGTGTCGTCGAACTGCACGTCCTTCTCCTCAAAGGGATAATGGTCCGCGAACGGATGCGGTATCACCTCCACGCCGAACCGGGCCAACGCCGCGAAAAAACGATCCGGATTGCCGATACCGGTTACCGCGTGGACCTTGGAGCCGGAGAAGTCCTTCAGGGGACGGGTTTTACTGGGCTCTTTCAGCGGCCACGCCTTCTCCAGACGCAAGGTGAAGTAATACGGTGTCAGCCATGAGGGGCCGCCGTTGGCCACCAGCAGATCAACGCTGCGCAGACGCCGGCGGGGTTCACGCAGGGGGCCCGCCGGCAGACAGTGTCCGTTACCCAGGCCGCGGGCGGCGTCGATCACGACGATTTCCAGATCCCGTTTCATGCGGTAATGCTGCAGCCCGTCGTCCGATACGATCACATTGCAGCCGTAATGCTGTATCAGGGCCTGTGCAGCCTGAACACGGTCCGGGCTCGCCACAACCGGCACCCCGCTTCGTTGGGCAAGCAGCACCGGTTCATCGCCAACCTGAGCAGGATCGCTGTCGGCATCCACCAGTTGAGGCCATTGCGTTGCCTTGCCGCCGTAACCACGCGTGATGATTCCGGGGCGCATCTGGCGGGATCTGATATGGCGCGTCACCCACAGTACCAGCGGGGTCTTGCCGGTACCTCCAACGAAAATGTTTCCCACCACGATCACTGGCACAGGAAGAGACTGTCGCTTGAACAGCCCCAGCCGATACATGGAGCGGCGCGTCCATACAACGAGACGGTAGACCCATGACAACGGCAACAAAGCCATCGAACGCGGGGTCAGCTTGAGCCAGAATTCGGGAAACGCGCTCATCGGCGATCCGCTCCGGTTCGCTTGGTGTTCTGCATCAGGTTTACATTCCTCAAAGGCAGGGCCGCCTTGTCAGCGTACTCGAGCGGCGCCACAACGCCTCCCGGGACTGGATTTAATCATCGTCCTGCGGCACGGTGGCAATGGAAAGTCGGGAGATATTGGCCTGGCCCGCGGCATCCATTGCAGTCACCACGCTTTGATGCGCGGTCATTGCGTCCGCACGGATAACCAGAGGTGCGTCCGGCGTGGCCTCCCGGGCCTGTTCCAGCGCCCGGCGGACTGTATCCAGCTGGGTGTTGATCAGCGGCTCGCCGTTGATGAAATAGTCGCCATCCGCATTGATGGCGAGTTCGATCACGTCGGCCGCGGGCTCGCCCGGCTCACGGCTGGCCTCCGGAAGGGTCAGCTCCAGATCTGCCTGACGCATGAATGTGGTGCTGACCATGAAGAAGATCAACATGAGGAAAACCACATCGATCAGCGGCGTCAGGTTGATCTCCGGTTCTTCCTGGCGCCTTGGACGCAAGTTCATGCCTTGGGCTCCGTGACCTTCGGGCCGCGCTGACCCTGAAGGACTTCAACCAGTTTCAGGGCCTCCTGCTCCATTTCCACGATGTATTTGTCAACCAGGCCCCGGAAATAGCGGTAGGCAATCAGCGAGGGAATGGCAACGGAGAGGCCGGCCGCCGTGGTGATCAGGGCTTCGGATATGCCACCGGCCAGCACCGGCGCATTACCCACGCCATGAGCGGTGATTGCACCGAACACCTTGATCATGCCAATAACCGTGCCCAGCAGACCCAGCAGCGGCGTTATCGCCGCAATGGTGCCCAACGTGTTCAGAAATCGCTCCAGCCCATGGGCCTCATGACGCCCGACGTCCTCGATGCTCTCCATCATCACTTCGCGGCTGTGGTGCATATTCACCAGGCCCGCGGCCAGCACCCGGCCCAGCGGCGACGCCTCGCGAATCCCCCGAATACGGGTTGCATCGAGTTCCCGTTTTTTTACCAGGGTCCAGAGTTGGGCGACCAGGTGCGGCGGGATGACCCGCTTGCGCTGCAGGCTCCAGAAACGTTCACAAATGATGCCCATGGCCACGATCGAGCAGGCGATGATGGGCACCATCAGCCAGCCGCCTGCCTTCACCAATTCCCACACGGTGCGGTCATCCCTCTCTGGTCAGTGTTCCATCAGGCGCTGCGGCCGGTTGCAATGTGCGGCCGCCGCAATGGAAGTGGATGATACTAACCTTTCACCCGGTATTGCCATGGCTAGGGGGGAACTGATCTACTCCCATGGTGCTCTGCCGAGCCATTCGGGTGTGCGGACAAGGCGGCGTTCGCAGCAACGTCAAGGACAACCCGCCGGTACTGAACGCCGCCACCAGTGGCGGAGCTGGGCCGGGGCGCGTACAACCGCCGTGCGCTGAAGCCGGACATGCAACTCACCTTCGCATCCGGTGATCCAGACATCCGTGCCGCGCTTCCGAAGAGCCTGTACCAGCTCAGTGTGAGGTAGTCCCCAGCGGTTTCCAGGATTGACCGACATCAGCACATGGTCGGGGCTCAGCTGACCGAGCAACGGTGGTGGGAGATAATCCGAGTGCCCGTGTCCCCCGGCAAGCAGCGCTGTGACCGGCTGCAGATCCAGGCCATTCCATTCCTGCACGGAAAGTGGTCGTTGCAAGCCACCCATCAACAGCATGGAGGCGGTTTTCGACTCCACTCGCAACAGACAACCCGCACTGGTCTGTATGGTGCGGAACAGCACCTGGTCCCACTCCCATTCACTCGGGAGACTGCACAATGACCGCGGCTCCAGGCCTGCCGCGTCGTAGGCGCCCCGGTAGCCCGCTCTGTCCCGGCTGTAGGCAAGTACAGCCTCCCGTAGGGGCGGAAGCCAGCCACGGCCCGGATTGGGTGGCCCGGAGTCCAGGACAAGGCTATGCCGTCGGGTATCAATCCGGACAGCCTGCCCATGACCGACGTCGAACACGCGCACGGTCGCTGTGCCGCTGGACTGCCCCTCGCTCAAAGGCAACAGCAATGGCGTGATAAAGAACGGAGCCAGCCACTTACCCGGGAAGCGCTGAGGGGCCAATAGCAATACGGCGCCAAGCCCTCCGCCAATCGCCAGTGGAAGCAGGACGTCTGCCGGTACCCGGTGAAGATCCGCAATTCGGGTCAGGGCCTCCACCAGTACGGTCATGCCCTGCAGAAGCCATCCCGCCCATTGCCAGCAGAATTCGCCCCATAGGGGGACGACGGGCATTAGCAGCGCCCCGAACAGCAGAACCGGCACAGCAAGGCCGCCAACCAACGGAACGGCAAGCAGGTTGGCCAACGGCGCAATCCACGCCACATGGCCGAACCAGTAAATGGTCAACGGCATCAGGCCGACCAGCAGCGCAAACTGTGCTCGTAGCCAGCCCTGCACGGGGCGCCGTGCCATGTCCCCGAACGCCGCCAGCACCAGGATCGCCACCGCCACCGACGACAACCAGAACGCCGGACTCAACGGCGCCAATGGGTCCAGCGCCAGCACACTGGCCACCGCGAGCAACAAGGCCTGCCCCGGGGCAATACTGCGTCGCCCAAGCATCAGCGTGGCCAGCACCACGAACATGAGCAAGGCCCGTTGCGTCGGCAGCGCGAACCCTGCCAACAGCGCATAACCGAACGCCGCGATCAGCGCCGGCCAGGCGCCCGCAAGCCGTGCGGGATAACGACTGTTCAATGCCGGCACCAGTCGCCATGCCAGCGAAGCAAGCAGCCAGACACCGCCGGCCAACAGGCTGACATGCAGCCCGGAGATGGCCACCAGATGATTGGTGCCGGTGGCCAGCAGTTGCTGCCAGAGCTCCGGATCCAGGTGCTGGCGGTCACCCACCACCAATGCAACAGCCAGCGCGGCGGCCCGGCGGTCCGGTATTGCCGCCCGTAGCGCATCGCCAAGGTGTTGGCGTAACGCCTGCACGCCTGTAGCTTCTTCCATCCGCGTCGCCGGGGTGTCGCGGACCACCTGACCTCTCGCGTGCACGCGCTGGGCCAAAGCCCAACGCTCCCGGTCGAAACCGCTGAGATTGCGGAATCCCTGGGGGCGCGATAGCTGCAACTCCAGCCTCCACGTCTCGCCGGCCCGGGGGGTAACCGCCGGGTCGGGCCAGAAGAACTGGATACGCCGCACTGGCAACGCCGGAGATGAGTCGAGCACTCGGGCCGTGAGCCGCAGGCCGCGCTCGCGCTCCTCCGGAATATCCGTGATACGCACCTCAGCGGCCACCTGGACCCTGCCCTGCTCCTTCGGGAGCCAGCTGGCGAGTTCACGTTCCGCCGTGCCAATGACGGCGCAGGCCCCGAGGGTGCAGCCGATCAGCAGCGGTCTGCGTAGCGCGAACGCCACAGCGCCGGCGAGCAGAGCGGCTGGGAGTGGCGGCAGCACAGGGCTGGCCAACAACAGGACAACCCCGGCAATAAAGCCGGCGCAAAAACGAAACATATTCCTTCCCTGGACAGTTCATGGATAATGGCGGCGTGCGGCATCCTGCCTTCACGCCCGACGGCGCCCATGTGATCCGGGCTGCCCATGGTCGCGGCGCCAATCAGGCCCTGCCCGGATCAATCCATACTTAATCTGACAAGAACCACGTTTCAACCGCCACATGCCACGGAAATTTCTCCGGCACTATCTGCCAGACCCCGGGACGCTCAGGCGTCACCGCAGGCTCAAAATCCTGGGCGTGCTCCTGCATGACCCGAACCTATGGCACCTGAACCGATATACGGTCTCGGGGGGAGTAGCCATTGGGTTGTTTCTGGCATTCATTCCCATGCCCATGCAGATGCTGGTGGCCGCGGCCCTGGCGATACCCTTCCGGGTCAATCTGCCGATTGCGGTGGCTATGGTGTGGGTGTCCAACCCTCTGACCATGCCGCCCATGTTTTACTTTTCCTACCGGGTGGGAACCTGGTTCCTCGGAGCCCCGGTCCGGGACCGGGGGTTCGAGCCCAGCCTGGATTGGTTCTGGTATGAACTGGGGAATATATGGCAGCCGCTGTATCTGGGCAGCGTGATCTGTGGAGTGGTGGTGGCGCTGGCGGGCTACGGTCTGGTTCACCTTGCCTGGCGCCTTCACATCCGTGCCCATCTGCGGCGACGGGCCCGCCGCCGGAAAATCAGCCAGGAGTAGGGCTGAGTTCGGACAACACGCCATCGTCCATGCTCAGCGTCCGCATCATGCGTGCCGCCAGGCTGCGGTCATGCGTGACCATGACCAGGCTTGTGCCCTCTTCCCTGTTCAGCTCCTGCAACAGGTCGAAGACCGCATCCGCGGTATGACTGTCCAGGTTCCCGGTCGGCTCGTCCGCCAGCACACAGCGCGGCCGGGTCACCAATGCCCGGGCAATCGCCGTGCGCTGTCGTTCGCCGCCGGAGAGTTCTGCCGGCTTATGGGTCATTCTCGATGCCAGCCCCACCCGTTCCAGCAGCGTCGCCGCCGCCCGTCGCGCCTCATCGGCCGATTGGCGCCGGATCAGCAATGGCATGGCCACATTCTCGAGGGCCGTGAATTCGGGAAGCAGGTGGTGGAACTGGTAAATGAAGCCAAGCGCGCGATTACGCAGACGGCCACGCTCGGCATTTCCCAGCCGGTAAACCGGCTGCCCGGCCACCTCCACCTCGCCTTCCGTGGGCTGGTCCAGGCCACCGAGGATATGCAGCAGCGTGCTCTTGCCGGAACCCGAACGGCCCACAATGGCCAGCTGCTCACCCTCACGGACAGTCAGATCCACGTTGCGCAGCACGTGCACCGGACTCGGGCCCTCGGTGAAGGTCTTGGTCACTCCCTGGCAGCGCAGAACCGCTGTTTGTTCATTCATACCGCAATGCCTCCGCGGGTTCCGTACGTGCAGCGCGCCAGGCCGGATACAGGGTTGCCAGCAGCGACAACACCAGGGCAACGCTGGAGATGCGAATCACGTCGTTGCTGCGCAGATCTGACGGCAGGTCACTGATGTAATAGACATCCGCCGGCAGGAACTGGGCTCCGATCAGGCTTTCAATGGCCGGGACAATGGTTTCCACGTTCAGCGCCAGCGCGACGCCGCCGGCCGTGCCCAGCAGTGTGCCGAAAACACCGATCACTGCGCCCTGAATGACGAAGATGCGCATAATGCTTCCAGGGGTCGCACCCAGGGTGCGCAGTATGGCGATGTCCGCGCGCTTCTCGTTAACCACCATGACAAGCGTGGAGACAATATTGAACGCCGCCACGGCGATGATGAGTGTCAGGATGACGAACATCACGGTTTTTTCCGTCTGTACCGCGCGGAAGAAATTCGCATGTTCGCGGGTCCAATCCCGGACGCGGTAGCTGCCATCCAGGGTCAGCGCCAGCTCCCGTGACAGCCACGGCGCCGCCATGAGTTCGTCGAACTCCACCCTCAGGCCTGTCGCGCCTTCGCCCAGACGCATAACGGTGGCCGCATCCTCCAGATGGACCAGGGCAAGACCACGGTCGTACTCATACATACCGATGTGGAATGTGCCTGCGACCTCGAAACGGCGGATGCGCGGTACGATTCCCGCGACCGTGGCGCGGGCCTCCGGTGTGACCACGGTCACCATGTCCCCCACCCCCACACCCAGCATCCGGGCTAGAGCGCTTCCCAGCACAATACGATAGGCACCCGGCTCCAGGGTGTCGGCGGAACCGGTGGCAATATGCTCCATTACACGGGACACGTCGCCTTCCAGTTCGGGATCGATGCCACGCAACATGGCGCCGCTGACCTCGCCGCCCCGGGTGAGCATGACCTCTCCGGTAACATAAGGCGCGGCTCCGGTGACACGCGGGTGCTCCAGTACTTCATCCCGCAGCGGACGCCAATCCTCCAGCGGCCCGGAGCTGTCCTGAATGCTGGCATGGGCCACCATGCCCAGGATCCGCTCCCGCAACTCCCGCTCAAAGCCATTCATCACCGACAGCACTGTGATCAGTGCCGTGACACCTAGCGCGATGCCCAGCATGGAGCTCAATGAGATAAAGGAGACGAACTGGTTGCGGCGTTTGGCCCGCGTGTAGCGCAGCCCGATGAAGAGTTCCAGCGGCTTGAACATGGTTCAACTAATCCTCAGGGGCAGACCACCGGCAAGGGGCTGCGGAGTAAGATTTCCTCTGGCGAAATGTCGGCACCCAGCGCGAAGACACCGACGCCGTCCCGCATGGCAGCCCGTAAAGCCGTTCCGTACGCCGGGTCGATCTCGTCCGCGGGACGCACCTCACGGACGTCGTTCCGCTGCACGCAGAAGACCAGCGCTGCGCGGCCTTCTCCTTCCCGCACCAGAGAGGCCAGTTCCTTCAGGTGCCGCGTGCCACGGGCACTGACCGCATCCGGAAACAGCGCCACACCATCCGTGACCGCCGCGGTGACGTTCTTCACCTCGACAAAACAGGCGGGCCCTTGTGGCCATTCCAGGCGGAAGTCGATGCGGCTGCGTCGTCCGCTCAGCCTCACTTCGGGCCGAATGTCGCTGAAACCGGATAGTTCCGGAATGCGGCCAGCCTCCAGCGCTTCCCGCACCAGCGCGTTGGATCGCCCGGTGTGTATACCCACCAGAGCCCCGCCGGAGACCTCCACCAATTCCCAGGTGAACCGGGTCCGCCGTTTCGGATCACGGGCGGGGCTCAACCAGACGCGGGATCCGGGATCGCGACAACCCAGCATGGAACCCGTGTTCGGACAGTGGGCAGTCACCCGGGTTCCGTCGTCCAGCTCCACATCGGCAAGAAAACGTTGGTATCGTCTGATGAGGCGGCCGCAAACCAGCTGCGTGTCCAACCGCATATCACTCGATCTCCGTTTGCGGTCCGGCCGGCATTCTAGCAGCGGCGAGCAACAGCAGGCTATGCGGCGCCCTTCAGATTGCCCCGTGCGGGCGGATGTAATACGCTCGTCGCAACACTTGCAGGGAGTCTTCGTGCGATGTCACAGGGAGTATCGCCCCGTCCTTTCCTGGCCCTCGCGGCCGCTTTGCTGTTGGCGGCAGCGCCAGCTCTACACGCCGACCGTTTGCTGATCGAATCCGTGGAGGCGGCGGAAGCATCGGCAGATGCGCGCCCACGGCATGGCCAGAGCATGGACCAGGTCAGGCATCGTTTCGGAGATCCCGACGAAGAGGTTCCCGCAGTGGGTGAGCCACCTATCTCGCGCTGGGAGTATTCGGATTTCACTGTGTATTTCGAGCACGACCGTGTGCTTCGCGCCGTTACCCGTCGAGACTGATCCCCATCGATGACCGATCGCCGCCTTCCCGCGGAGTGGGAGCCGCAGTCAGCCGTGCTGCTCACCTGGCCGCATGCCCATGGGGATTGGGGCCACCACCTGGATGAGGCCCAGCAGACCTTTGCCGCCATGGCCCGTGCCATTGCCAGCCGCCAGCGGCTGGTCATCTCCTGCCATGACACAGAGAGCCTTGCACAGGTCGAGGCACTGACGCGCGGGCTTAGCAGTGTCGAACGCCTGTTGATTCCGTCGAACGACATCTGGGTCCGCGATCATGGCCCGATCACGGTGCTTCAATCCGGTCAGCCGAGGCTGTTGAATTTCCGCTTCAACGGATGGGGAAACAAGTATCCCGCCAAGCTGGATGACCAGATCCCCCGGGCGCTTGCCCCGGCGGCCTTTCCCGGCACCCCGCTGGAGTCCGTGGATCTGGTCTTGGAAGGCGGCAGCATCGAAAGCGATGGTGCCGGCACGTTGATGACCACCCGCCGTTGCCTGTTGCACCCGGGCCGCAATCCGTCGCTGGATGAACTGGCCACGGAGCGTGCGTTGCGGGATTGGCTAGGGGTTCGCAAGGTGCTGTGGCTGGAACATGGCGAGCTGGAAGGGGATGACACCGACGGACATGTGGACATGCTGGCGCGATTCGCACCCGGAAACCGCATTCTTTACAGCGCATGCGATGACCCGGACGATGTCCACTACAGGCCGTTACAGGCCATGGAGCGGGAGTTGCGCGCGTTCCGTAACAGTGAGGGCGCTCCCTACGAATTGCTTCCCCTGCCCTGGCCACCGGCGCGCCATGACGAGGATGGCCAGCGCATGCCGCTGAGTTACGCCAATTTCCTGGTGATCAACGGCGCGGTGCTGGTACCGGTCTATGACGTTCCCACTGATCAACCGGCCCTCGAGCTTATCCGCCACGCGTTTCCCGGCCGCGCAATCGTGCCCATCGACGCCCTGCCGCTGATTCGGCAGCACGGGAGCGTGCATTGCGCCAGCATGCAGATTCCCGCACCGGCCACGGCCTGATTGCCGTCTTTGCCGCATTGCAGAACGCTGATTGCAACGCGAATCCCGAGTACAATGCCCGCCTGAACAAAAGGTAAGGTAGCGCGCCCCAATCCCGGGGCGCATCACCGGATTGAACCGACATGAGCAAACGCATGCTTCCGGTGGCGCTGATCCAGCACAGCTGTGGCGCCGACCTGGACGACAACCTGGCCAAGACTGCCGCTGGAATCCGTGAGGCAGCAGCGATCGGCGCCCGCCTGGTACTCCTGCAGGAACTCCATCGCAGTCGTTATTTCTGCCAGCAGGAGGATCCGCAGGTCTTCGACCTCGCGGAACCGATTCCCGGGCCGACGACGGAACTGCTATCCGGATTGGCGAAGGATCTGGACGTGGTGATTGTGGGCTCCTTGTTCGAACGCCGCGCTCCCGGGCTCTACCACAACACGGCGGTGGTGCTGGACAGCGATGGCCGGCTTGCGGGGCGATACCGGAAGATGCACATCCCCGATGATCCGGGGTATTACGAAAAATTCTACTTCACGCCCGGCGATCTCGGCTTTCAGCCGGTGGATACCTCGGTGGGCCGTCTGGGGGTGCTGGTGTGCTGGGATCAGTGGTTTCCCGAGGCGGCGCGGCTCATGGCGCTGGCCGGCGCTGAAGTGCTGCTGTACCCCACAGCCATCGGTTGGGCGCAGGAGGACGACGCGGGGGAGCAGGCCCGGCAGCGGGATGCCTGGATGACGGTGCAGCGCGGACACGCGGTGGCCAACGGCCTGCCTGTACTCGTCTGCAACCGCACCGGCTTCGAGCCTGACCCGGCCAACCCCGACCAGGGGGCCTTCTTCTGGGGCAGTTCGTTCATTGCCGGGCCTCAGGGCGAACTACTGGCCGAGGGCCCGGTGGAGGATGCCTGTGTACTGACGGCGGAACTGGATCTGAGTCGCAGTGAAGCCGTGCGCCGCATGTGGCCCTTTCTACGGGATCGTCGTGTGGACCATTATCAGGAACTCACGCGCCTGTACCGAGACCAGTCGTGAACATTTCTTCAGGAACAAGCGGTAAGCCAATGATTCTTTTACTCGAGCCAGACATCGACCGTCAGAGCGAGCAGTTCCGACGCCTGATCGAACACCTTGATGGCCTGCAGGGGATCAACCATCGTACGCATCAGGTGCGTGGCTCGCAGCAGACATTGACCGAGATCTATCTGATCGGGGATACGGCGGCGCTGGACGTGGACGATATGCGCGCCCTCCCCGGCGTGGAGCGGGTGATCCGTGTGTCCGACTCCTATCGGGTACTCGGCCGGCACCGGGACGACCAGCGCTCCAGCGAATTCCACTACAACGGCGTGACTTTCAGCCAGGACAGTTTTCACGTGTTTGCCGGGCTGTGCGCCGTGGACAACCCCACCAATGTGGAACGGATGTTCCGTGCGCTGCAGGAACACGGCCAGACCTGCGCCAGAATGGGGGCGTACAAACCCCGGACCAACCCTTATTCGTTCCAGGGCCATGGTAAAGAGTGCCTGCCCTGGGTGTTCGAACTGGCCGGCAAGTACGGTATCCGGGTGCTTGCCATGGAAATCACCCATGACCGGCATATCGAGGAGATCGAGGACGCGCTTGCGCAGACAGGAAACCCCACCGGGGTGATGCTGCAGATCGGCACGCGCAACACGCAAAACTTCGAGCTTCTCAAACATGTCGGTCGCCAGACACGGTTTCCCGTCCTGCTCAAGCGCGGCTTCGGGATCACCCTGGAAGAGTCACTCAACGCGGCGGAATATCTGGCGAGCGAAGGCAACAGCCATGTGATTTTCGCGCTGCGGGGCATGAAGACCAACATGGGTGATCCTCACCGCAATTTCGTGGACTTTGCCCATGTGCCGGTCGTCAAGCGGCTCACGCGCATGCCGGTTTGCATTGATCCGTCCCATTCCGTGGGTACCCGGGCCGCATGCCCCGAGGGCATTCTGGACATGATGCATGTTACGGCCCAGGGCGTGATCGCAGGCGCCAATATGGTGTTGGTGGATTTCCACCCGGAACCCGCTCGGGCGCTGGTGGATGGGCCCCAGGCCCTGACGATGGATGAACTGCCCTGGTTTCTGCAGGACGTGGCGCTGGCGCGGGAAGCCTATCTGCAGCGCCGTGAGCTTTCCCGGCGGCACCACGCCGACAACCCCTTGTGACACGCCAAGGCATGGATCCGAACACGCATACCCCGCTGAAACCCAGCGTCCCCCGCCAGCCGGGCCGGCACCTCCGTTGGTCCGGTCTGCAGGGCAGTGCGGCGGCGTTGGCCCTGTGGCAGGTGGCGCGGGAAGAGCACAGCGGCCTGATCATGGCCGTGACCGCATCCAGTCAGGATGCCCAGCAACTGGAAATGGAGCTGCGTTTCTATGCCGGAACCTCGGCAGCAGAGCGTATTTTCAGCCTTCCGGATTGGGAAACCCTGCCGTACGACGTTTTTTCGCCGCACCAAGATATCGTTTCCCAACGCCTGGCGACGCTGTACCGACTGCCGCAGCTGACCCAGGGGGTGCTCATCGTTCCCGTGGGCACCCTGCTGCAGCGCCTGCCGCCGCGCAGCTTTCTGGACGCCAATGTCCTGCTGCTGGCCACCGGGGAGCACCTGGAGCTCGACGGTTGCCGCGAACGCCTGGAGCGCGCGGGCTACCGTTGCGTACCGGAGGTGACCGAGCATGGCGAGTTCGCCGTGCGCGGCTCGTTGCTGGATATCTACCCCATGGGGAGTCGGGAGCCCTACCGCATCGACCTGTTCGACGATGAGGTGGAAAGCATCCGCGTGTTCGATCCGGAAACCCAGCGCAGTTCCCACAAGGTGGAGCGGATCGAGCTGCTTCCCGGGCGTGAGTTTCCCGTGGATGATGCCGGTATCGCCCTGTTCCGGAAGCAGTTTCGCGCACACTTTGAGGGCGACCCCACGCGCAGCCTGATCTACCGAGAGGTCAGTGACGGGGTGATGCCGAACGGCATTGAGTACTATTTGCCCCTGTTCTTCGACGAGACGGCCACGCTGTTCGATTACCTGCCCGGCACCCGTTGCCTGTTCCTGGCAGAGACCGTGGGCGGAGCCACGGATGAACTCTGGCAGGAGATCGGGAATCGCTACGAGCAACGCCGACATGACCAGGACCGGCCGTTATTGCCCCCGCATACGCTCTATATGGAGCCGCGGGAACTGCAGGCCCGTGTGACGGCATCCTCAGCGGTAGAGCTTTACCGGGAGACCGACGAGGAACAATCCCGCGGCCCGGCCCCCTCGATGATCCGCTTTGCCACCCAACCCCTGCCGGATTTGTGCTTGCGTCCTGGCGCACAGGATGCGCGATTGCCAGTGGCGGATTTCGTCGCCGCCCACGCCCGCGGGCGGGTACTGTTCGTGGCTGAAACCCCCGGGCACCGGGAAGCCCTGATGGAGGCGCTGGACGAACGGGGCATCCGGCCCCGTGAGGTCAGCGGCTGGCCTGCCTTCCTCGAGAGCGAGGAAGACCTGGCTATCACGGTTTCCCCGCTGGAACGCGGCCTGGTGCTTCCCGAGCCGGATATCACGATAATCACCGAGGCGGCCTTGCTGGGCAACCGGGCCCAGCAGCGGCGACGGCGCCGCCGGCAGGAGCGCGATCCCGCATTGATGATTAGGGATCTCAATGACTTGCGCCCCGGATCTCCCGTTGTTCACGAAGAACATGGCGTGGGTCGGTATCTTGGGCTGCAAACGCTCAGCGTCGGGGATTACCCAACGGAGTTCCTGACGCTGGAATACGCGGGCGGCGACAAACTCTACGTGCCCGTGGCCTCGCTGAACCTGATCAGCCGCTACACCGGGGCAGACGATGACCACGCCCCACTCCATCGGCTGGGTAGTGATCAATGGGAGAAAGC
>SLCE01000211.1 GCA_007125985.1 Ectothiorhodospiraceae bacterium
GATCTATCCTACTTCAACCGCTGTTTTCGGCTGCGTTACGGCTGTACGCCTTCCCAGGCCCGTAGTCAGGCTGAACAATAAGGGTGTGCTGGCGGCAGATCCCAGTCTCGGTTCCCTCACCGTGGGAACAGGCGGTCTGTGAGTTTCACGTACCAGGCGGCGGACTGCACCTGGATGATGTAGCCCACGGCGATCACCAGGGCGGCATCCGCGCCGGCCTCGCCGAAGGCGTTCATGGACAGCGCCAGTGCAATGGACAGGTTGCGCATCACGGTCCCGTAGACCAGCGCGATGCCGTCGCCCGGTGTCAGCAGCCACCGGGCCAGACCGGTACTGAGCGCGTAGTTCACGACATACAGTAACAACACGGGCACAATAACGATCAGAAGCTTGCCCGGCTCGGCGATCAGATCGTCCGCCTTCAGCGCCATTGCCACAAAGACGATACCCAGCACACCCAGAGACGAGAACGGAGGGAACCTAGGCGCCCATTCCTTCTGGTAACGCTCCTGGCCATGCCGTTTCCGCAGATAGGCCTGGGTGAGTTGCCCGGCGATCAGGGGCAGCAGCACGATAACCGCTATCTGGCGGAATACCGCCACCATGTCCACCGGGACGCTGGCCCCCATCAGCCAGTTGACGTAGATCGGTGTCGCCAACGAGCCCAGAATCAGGCCCAGTACCGTCATCTTGATGGCTGCCGGAACATTGCCCTTGGCGAAGCCCGTCCAGGAAATGGTCATGCCGCTGGTGGGAAGCAGAGCGGCCAGCAACAGACCAAGCGCCAGATAAGGTTGATCGCTGAAGAACAGCAGCCCGATACCGAAGGCGATAAACGGGATAACCCCAAAGTTCACGGCCAGCGCCAGGCCTTGGGCGCGGGTGTCGCCACCATCCAGAATGCTGCTGACTTTCAGGTTGACCATCATCGGGTAAACCATCAGGAAGGTCAGGGGCAGAATCAGCCACTGCAGCCATCCACTGGGCAGCAAGGCACCGTAACCAAAGCCCGCGAGCATTGCCACGGGGATGGCGACAGTCAGTTTTCCTGTTACTTTGGAGATGATCTGGAAGAAGGTCATTGGGTGTCCCGTATGACTGTGGTTTTAGTGACACTCCATCATATACGTGTTCGCGGCCTCGTCTGTCCACCGGCCAGAGCCGGCAGCATGTTGCGCGTCAACGCCTCAAACGGGAGAGGGTACAAATGCGGACGTGGTTAGGCCGTGCTGCCCTAGCGTGCTTTATCGTGGTTTGTGGAGTGGCGGCCATCAGCGCTAAAGCGGACGACGGGGAACAGCGGATCGGGCTGGCGCTGGGTTCCGGCGGTGCAACCGGGCTGGCGCACATTGCCATGTTGGATGTGTTCGATGAACTGGAGCGCACGCCGGATCACATTGCCGGTACCAGCATCGGCGCGGTGATCGGGGCGCTGTACGCGTCCGGGCTCAACGCGGACGAAATTTACGACATCTTCGACGACTTTGCCGGCTCCAATCTGGATGCGCTTTCGGGTCTGGTGGGGCCGGGCTCTGATCTCCGGCTCCGGGATGTCATGAAGCTGGGCTTCAACGATGGTGGGGTTTTCGATGCCAGTGGTTTCCTGGATTTCCTGGCCGGGAAGATGCCGGTAAAGACCTTTGAGGAACTGCGTGTTCCGCTCTCCATCGTCGCCACGGATTACTGGACCGGTGACGTGGTTGTGATCGAGGAGGGGGAACTCATTCCGGCGATGAAGGCGAGCATGGCGGTGCCCGGCCTGTTTGCCCCGGTCCGGAAAGACGAACAGCTGCTGATCGATGGGGGGACGTCGAACCCGCTTCCCTTCGACGTCAGCGGCCGGCACGCCGAGCGCGTGATCGCGGTGGATGTCACCGGTTCCCGGTCACGGGAGGAAGATGAGGAGCCCAGTTGGGTGGACCTGCTTTTCAAGACTTTCGAGATTATGCAGCAGTCCATCATTGCCGCGCGCCTGGAAATGCAGGAACCCGCGCTCTATCTGAAACCCGACATTCGCGATGTACGCCTGCTGGATTTCAACGAAATCGAGGCCATCCTGGAGCAATCGGGGGATGCGGCGGGCAGGCTTAGAGAATGGCTCCAGGAGTCTGCGCCGACGGAAGACTGAGACATCGGCGTTTGCGGACTCGGCGGAAATTGAGGCGCGGCCGGCGAGTCGGCATACTTCCGGGTGATCTCGCTGAAGTGGATACGATGCAGTCATGAATCTGCTGTCTTGCTGGGCCCGCTCTGCGCATTCTGCCGCGCGGGCGTTTTTCCGGACGACCGTATGTCTTGTTTTCCTGAGCGGGCTGACTCACACAGTGCATGCCGCGGCGCCTGTGGAACGGCAAGCGCTACAGCTCGCCTCGGTGCATGCGGCAGCGGTGTACCTGGATACGGGTGAGCAGCTGTTTACCAAGCGGGCCGAAATCCCAGTACCGATCGCGTCCATTACCAAGCTGATGACGGCCCTGGTGGTGGTGGAGTCCGGTGAACCCCTTGATGAATGGTTGACGATTGTTCCCCGCCCCTACGCCGTGGGTAAAAATGCATATTCGCGCATGCGCCCTGATTCCCGCCTGCCACGTGGGGAACTGATCCGCCTGGCGCTGATGTCGTCGGAGAACCTGGCAACTTATGTGCTGGCCCATCACCACCCGGGCGGCCGTGATGCCTTCGTTGCGGCGATGAATGCCAGGGCGGCCGAGCTCGGCATGGGGCAGACCCGCTTCGCGGACACCAGTGGCTTGTCTGTGAGTAATGTGTCCACTGCATCCGACCTTGTGAAGCTGCTGGCTGCAGCCAACGCCCATGAGGAGATCCGCCACTACTCCACGACACGCTATCACACGGCGCATTTCCGCGGCCCTCGTTATACCAAAGGTTACGGCAACACGAATCCGCTGGTGGCGCATCCTAATTGGGCCGTGCAGTTGAGCAAGACCGGCTATCTGACGGAAGCCGGACGCTGCCTCGCCATGGTGACGGAAATGGAGGGGCGCCCGGTGGCCCTGGTGTTTCTGAATTCCCGTGGTACACGGAGCCCGCTTGGCGACGCCGGTCGCTTCCGGCGCTGGCTTGCAACAGGGGAGGGCGGCACCGTGGCCCCCGCCGCCCGGGACTATGAACAGCAGGTGGCCGCCCGCCTCGGTGCCGACGGCTGAGCAGTTGCCTTGATGGATGTCCTGCCACCGTGGCGGAACCAGCCCGCTGACCTATAATCCCCGCCATCGCTTCCATATTGCCTTTGTTCACGAACGATGCGGAGGGCATATGGTTAAGCATACACAGACCGTCGTCCATCGGATTGTTGGGGCGGCGCGGGCAACAGGGGATGGACGGCCAGACGGTTGTGCACTTAGGAAAGCGCTGCGCGCGCTGGTGATGATATGCGTGCTGCTGGCATTTCTTCCCACGGTTGCGCAGGGCGAGTCCGAACCAGCGCCATCGGCGCTACAGGCACAGGCCCTTGCTGTGCTGAACCCGGGGGTCAACGGGTTCTTGGTGGAATCCCTTCCGGTCAATGTCGTGTTCATCGGTTACCAGGCGGGCGATGGCCCGCTTCAGATTGATGTTCCACGATTCGTGGCTGCGCAGTCGGATGAAGCCATCGGCATTACGATGATTCCGCTGTTTCATGGCCGGATTTACCCCTCCTATACGGTTGCCAACATCGACTTTCGCGTCCAGTTTGCTGATCAGGGGTTCGAGGACGCGTTCTTCAAAACACTGCTGGAGATCGGTCAACCCCGGCCGACGACCCTCTACCAAGCGCTCTACAATGAAGACCCCGGCAGCACACAAACCATCGATGGCACGCTTAACATTGATGCACGCGCTGTCGAGGCCTGGCTCGCCGAACACGCTTCCGAGCTTGGAATTGACCCGTCGGAGCCGATGGTTTTTTTCATCAACTGGTTCGGCCGGGACGATTTCGTGTTCCACAACTACCGCATTACAGGGGAGCCACCGGCCGATTCGGAAACGGATTTCGGTGAGGCGGATGCGCGGGCGCTGATTGCATGGGGCGGAACGCCATCCAATCCGGCGAGACGGGTGTGGTTTCATGACCTGTCGGCCGGTCCGGATGGGGTTACCAACAACTGGAACCTGACTGATGCGGATGTGGCGGGGGATGGCCGCACCGACTATCGCCTGCCGCCTGTGTGGGAGTATGGGGA
>SLCE01000174.1 GCA_007125985.1 Ectothiorhodospiraceae bacterium
CATGACCCGCACAGCATGCGGATTCAGTCCGTGCTTCTCGATGCCGGCCGAGTAAGCATCCATCGCATCGGACTTGAGCGCGCGCGCCCAGCCCTCGGCCATCTGCGAGCGGCAGGAATTGCCGGTACACAGGAACAGAATATTCAGCGGTTTGCTCATGGAAACCTCAGTTGCAACTGATCGATGGTCGGTTGGGCATGCTGGCCAGCCGCTGGCGCAGGTCGCGCACGCCCTCGGCCTGGAAGGCGGCGGTCAGCACGTCCCGGGCCCACGTGGGCAGTTCCCGGTTCAAGCGGTAGTACATCCATTGCCCCCGCCGCTCCGTGGTCACGATGCCGACATCCCGCAAATGCCCCAGGTGCCGGGAGACCCGCGGCTGGGAGAGATCCAGCGCATGGACGAACTCGCACACGCAGATAGCGTCCTCGGCGAGCAACAACAGGAGGCAGCGCAACCGCGTGCCGTCGGACAAGGCACGGAAAAAGGATTCTGGCGTAATCATATACGGATATCCATATATAAGATCGCAAGATCATAACACAGAGTCGATCAGCGACCGAAAGGACCGTTTCCTACGGTTTCAGGCCAGCGGAGAAATGGTGGATATCGCCTTCGGCTCCATCCACCCTACGCCCTTCGATCGGGGATGTAGGGTGGATGGAGCGAAGCGATATCCACCAGCGTCCTGGCCACCGTCTGCGGTGGACCACTACCGCCGGTCGCCGGTGGCCTCCTCGGCCATCTTCTCGAAGCTGGTATGGCGCACGTCCTTGCCCTTCACGAAGTACACCACGTACTCGCAGATGTTGCGTGAACGGTCGCCGATGCGCTCCAGCGAGCGGGCCGCCCAGACAATGTCCATGACCCGGGGAATGGCATCCGGGTCCTGCTTCATGCGTTTCAGCAACTCGCGCACAATCATCTCGTACTGGCTGTCCGCGTTGATATCCATCTGCGCGGTGCGCACTGCGGCTTCCGGATCCATGCGGGCAAAAGCGTCCAGTGCACTGTGCAGCATCTGCCTCACGTGTTCGCCCAGAGCGGCGATTTCATCCATAGGGCTCAAGCGGCGGTCCTGGTCCAGCAGATGCAGCGCCATGCGGCCGATGCGCTCGGCCTCGTCGCCGATGCGTTCCAGATCCGTGATGGTCTTGATCACTGCCATCACCAGACGCAGGTCGCTGGCGGTGGGCTGGCGCCGGGCCAGGATGTGGGTGCACTCGTCGTCAAGCTCCACTTCCATGGCATTGATCTGGTAATCCCGGGTGACGACCTTTTCGGCCTTGTCGTTATCACCCTCCGCCAGCGCGGCCATGGCATCGGCCAGTTGCTGCTCCACCAGGCCGCCCATGGTCATGACCCGGTTGACGATATCTTCCAATTCCTCGTTGAACTGCTTGGAGATGTGCTGCGTGAAAAAGGACTTGTCCATGCCTGTGATCCTCTGTGCCTGACCGGGTTACGCGCCCTATTGCGGCTCAGCCGTAGCGGCCGGTGATGTAGTCTTCCGTCTGTTTCTTCGCCGGTGTGGTGAACAACGTGTCGGTATCCGAGTACTCCACCAGCTCCCCCAAATACATGAAGGCCGTGTAATCAGAGACGCGCGCAGCCTGCTGCATGTTGTGGGTGACAATAACGATGGTGTACTCGTCCTTGAGTTCAAACATCAGTTCTTCGATCTTCAGCGTGGCCAGCGGATCCAGCGCTGAGGCGGGCTCATCGAGCAGCAGCACCTCCGGCTCGATGGCGATTGCGCGTGCGATCACAAGCCGCTGTTGCTGACCACCGGACAGGCCGAAGGCGTTTTCGTGCAGGCGCTCCTTCACCTCGTCCCAGAGCGCTGCCCGGCGCAGGGATTTCTCCACCACCTCGTCAAGCACACGGCGGTTTTTCACGCCCTGCAGACGCAGCCCGTAGGCGACGTTCTCGTAGATGGACTTGGGGAACGGGTTGGGTTTCTGGAACACCATGCCCACGCGCCGGCGCAGTTCCGCCACATCCACCTTCGGATCGTAGATGTTGCCGCCATCCAGCAGGATCTCGCCCTCGATGCGCGCGATGTCGATGAGATCGTTCATGCGGTTCATGCAGCGCAGCAGCGTGGACTTGCCGCAGCCGCTGGGGCCGATAAAGGCCGTGATGCGGCCTTTCGGGATCATCATGTTGATGCCCTTGAGCGCCTGATCATTGCCGTAGTAGAGCTTCAGATCACGCACCTCCATGCAGGTTTCCTCGCGGGAAAGCCTGAGTTTCTCGCCCCGGTTGCCCTGCATCTCGGCGGGGTTCATGCCGTGGGTCAGTACTCGGGTTTGCTCGTTCATCGGTAACACCCAATTCGTCCTATCTGTAAACGGATCCGGCGGCGGGGCCCGGGCCGGGACTAATCGCTCTCACTCTTGTACTTCTCCCGCAAGTGGTTGCGGATAGAGATGGCGGTGACATTGAGCACAATAATCAGCAGCACCAGGATCAGCGCGGTGGCATAAACCAGCGGCCGGCCGGCTTCCACGTTGGGGCTCTGGAAGCCCACGTCGAAGATGTGGAAGCCCAGGTGCATGAAGGCCCGATCCAGATGCAGGTATGGGAAGTTGCCGTCCACCGGCAGGCTGGGCGCCAGTTTCACCACACCCACCAACATCAGTGGCGCCACCTCGCCGGCCGCACGGGCCACGGCCAGGATCAACCCGGTCATCATGGCCGGCGCGGAAAGGGGAATGATGATGCGCCACAGGGTTTCCGCCTTGGTGGCGCCCAGCGCCAGACTACCCTGACGGATGGTGCTGGGAATGCGGGTCAGCCCCTCCTCGGTGGAGACGATCACCACAGGCAGGGTGAGCAGGGCCAGCGTTAATGAGGCCCAGATGATGGCCGGACCACCAAAGGTGGGTGCCGGCAGGGCATCCTGGTAGAACATGCGGTCGATGCCCCCGCCCACGAAGTAGACGAAGAAGCCCAGGCCGAACACGCCGAACACGATGGATGGCACGCCGGCCAGGTTATTCACCGAAATGCGGATGACCCGCACCAGCGGCCCCTGCTTGGCGTATTCCCGCAGGTAGATGGCAGCCAGCACACCGAAGGGCGTCACCACGATGGACATGATGATCACCATCAGCACGGTCCCGAAGATAGCGGGCAAGATGCCGCCCTCGGTGTTGGCCTCGCGCGGGAAGCCGCTGACGAAATCCCAGAAGCTGCGGGCGTAGTGGCCCAGCTGCTGGACCAGACTCATGTCGTTGGGGTACCAGGCAGAGACCACATCCGCCATGTTGATCTCGCGGGTGGAGCCGTCCATGACCTCCATCTTGATGCTGTAACCGCGCACCTCCCGCCGCAGTTCGTTCCGGCGGGATTCCAACTCGGCATACCGGGCATCCAGGTCCGTCCGCTCCGCATCGATCTCCGCCTGTCGGGCGGCGCGCGCCTCCTCCGAGAGATCCGGGTTGCGGTCCAGCGCCCGCTGCTGCAGCCGCAGCTGTTCGATCTGGAAGTTGATGCTGCCGATATCAAAACGTTCGATCCGCTGGATTGCACGCACCGTGGCCAGGCTGTCCGGCAATCGCTGCTCGAAGGCATCGCGGGCCGCGGCACCCTCGGCAATCACCTCGCCGTCCCGGCGGAACTCCAGCAGATAGCCGTAGAAATCCCCCCAGGTGGTGCGTTCCAACACCAACACATCCTCGGGGTAACGCCAGTCGCTCATGGCATCTTCGATGTACCAGACGAAATCCCGCCCGGTGACATCGCGGTTGCCCTGCTTGATCAGGTGCCGGACCACGACGTCCTGGTCCTCCGGCACCTGGTAACCCGCCTCCCGCATGGCCGCCGCGGTCATGGTCTCGGACCGGCTCACCTCGCCGATGACGCGTTGCGGCGTTGCCTCGGCCGTGGGTTGGTGATCGAACTCGACCACCGCTTTCGGCCAGAAATGTCCCAGGCCATTGACCGCGATCATCAGCAGCAGCCCAACAACCATCACCAGGCTGATACTGACAGCGCCGGCGTTGAGCCACACCCAGGGCGTTCCGCTCTTGAACCAGTTATTCATCCATTCAGTCCTTTCACTCTCGGATGGCGATTACAGGGAGCTGTACTTACGGCGCAGGCGCTGACGCACCACCTCGGCGGCG
>SLCE01000104.1 GCA_007125985.1 Ectothiorhodospiraceae bacterium
ATTCCGCCTCGTCAGGTCTCTTGACGCCGATGCGTTTTTCCTGGCCGTTGAGCAGATTGCGGATATTGCTGCGATGCCGCCAAAAGGTGGCTGCGGTGATCGCCAGCATCGCTGGCAAAAGCGCGGTATTGTCGCTGAGCCATACCAGATAGAGCGGCGCCAGGGCGAAAGCTGTCAGGGCTGACAACGAGGAATAGCGGAACAGCGCGGCCATGGCCAGCCAGGTGGCGACCGTGGCAAGCAGCGCCGGCCAAGACCAGGCCAGCAGTACGCCAAGCCCGGTGGCCACCCCTTTACCGCCGATGAAACCGAAGAACACCGGATGCAGGTGGCCGATGAATGCGGCGAGCCCTGCCAGCGCCACCACCCCGTGTCCGCGATCGAGCATCACCACTACCAGCACCGGCAGCGTGCCCTTGAGGAAATCACCCACCAGCGTCAGAGCGGCGGCCTTCTTGCCGCCGAGGCGCAGCACATTGGTTGCCCCGGGGTTGCGGGAGCCCATCGTGCGTGGGTCCGGCAGGCCAAGCAGGCGGCAGACCAGAATGGCCGTGGACACCGAGCCGGCCAGGTAGGCGGCGAGAATAAGCAGCGCGTCAATCATCATGGGGGTATTGAACGGTGCCCTCGGGTGCGGGTCAAGCCGGGCGGGCTGTTACCCGCCCATGCTGGCCGGTATGATCGGCGCATGTTTGTGGAAGGAGCGGCGGATGGACCGGGTGTTCATTGAGGGTCTGGCAGTCGAGACGGTGATCGGCGCTTATGACTGGGAGCGGGCCATCCGGCAGACCGTGGTGCTGGATCTGGAACTGGCCTGGGATGTGGCCACGGTAGCGGCTGACGATGATTTGGCCCAGGCCCTGGACTATGCGGCCGTTAGCCGCCATGTGGAGAGCGTGGCACGTCAGGGGCGGTTCCAACTCGTGGAGACGTTGGCCGAGCATGTGGCCGCGGAGCTGCGTCAGCAGTTCGGCATCGCCTGGCTGCGGCTGAAAGTGTCCAAACCCGGTGCCGTACGTGGGGCGCGGGCCGTTGGCGTGATAATCGAGCGCGGGGGGGAGCAGGCCTAGTGGCACAGGTGTACGTGAGCATTGGCAGCAATATCCGTCCGGAGCAGAACGTGCGTGCCGCTGTCCGCGCGCTGCGGGCCCGCTACCGGAACCTCTCCGTCTCCCCGGTGTACCGGAGTGAATCCGTGGGGTTTGATGGCGACGACTTTCTTAACCTGGTGGTTGGCTTTGATACTGATCTTGAGCCGATGGCCCTGGCCGAGGAGCTGCGCGAACTGGAGAACGTCCAAGGGCGGGTGCGCGGCGGAGAGAAGTATTCCGCAAGGACTCTGGATCTGGATATTCTCACTTATGACGATCGCGTGTTGAGACAAGGGCGTCTGGTGTTGCCCCGCGATGAGATCACGCGCTATGCCTTTGTGCTGCGCCCATTGGTCGATCTGGCCGGTGAACGGCTGCATCCCGAACTCGGTGAGAGTTTTGCGAGCCTGTGGGCCCGTTTCGATGCGGCCGGGCAGCCCATGGAGCCCGTGGAGCTGGATTTCGATGCCGCGGATTGAGCATTGCCTGCAGGGGAGAGCATGAGCGTTGCCGACCTACCCCGCAGCTGGCCACAGCCTGAGCCGGAAGCGCTGGAACTCAGCGAGCGGCTCGCTGCGAGCCTGCGTGAGCGCATTGCCGCAAGTGATGACGGCTGGATGCCGTTCGACACCTGGATGGAAGCGGCCTTGTATACGCCCGGGCTGGGTTACTACGCCGGTGGGGCGGCCAAGTTCGGTGGTGCCGGGGATTTTGTCACCGCACCGGTGGTCTCGCCTCTGTTCGCCTGGACCTTGGCGCGGGACGTGGCCCGCATCTTGCGGGCCGGCGGTGACACGGTGCTGGAATTCGGTCCCGGGGACGGGCAGCTTTGCGTGGAGTTGCTGCAGGAGCTGGCAGAACTGGACGCTTTGCCGGAACATTATCTGCTGCTGGAGCGCAGTGCCTCCTTGCGCGCACGACAGGAAGAGGCGCTTCAGGCCCTTCCCGAGGAGGTTCGCCGCCGAGTGTACTGGCTCGACGCGCCGCCACAGGACAAGGTACGCGGCGTCATTCTGGCCAATGAGGTGGCGGATGCGCTGCCGGTGCGCAGGTTCCAGCGCACGGAGGACGGTGTGCTGGAACTGGGTGTTGAACTGGCGGACGACGGTGGGTTCCGCTGGGGAACGCGGGCACGGGATGACCTGGCCGGTCATGTCGCGGCGTTGGAAACCGTGTTGGGGCGCCGGCTGCAGCCCGGATACGAATCCGAATACCATCAGCAATTGCCGGGCTGGATCAATGTGTTGTCCGACAGCCTCCATTGGGGAATCTGCCTGGTTATCGACTACGGTTACCCTAGGGACGAGTACTATCATCCCCAGCGGCGGCAGGGCACACTGATGTGCCACTACCGCCACCGGGCGCATCCGGATCCGTTTCTCCTGCCCGGCTTGCAGGACATCACCGCCTTCGTTGACTTCACCGCCATGGCGGAGGTTGGCCAGGAGGCAGGCATGGACGTACTCGGCTATACGGCGCAGGCCCACTACCTTATGGGCGCCGGTATCACCCAGGTGCTGGAAGCGCGTATGCGGGCGGCGGATGAAGCGGCGTCATTGCGGCTCTCGCAGCAGGCCAAAACACTGATGCTGCCGGGAGAGATGGGGGAACGGTTCCAGGTCCTGGGGCTGGGGCGTGGCTGCGAAGAGGCGCTGGCAGGGTTTTCCATGTATAACCGTCTGGAGCGGCTCTAGCTAAGGGATGGTGCGTGCAGGGCATGACACGGGAAAGTCGTTTGCGACGGTTACTGGTCATTGATCCTCCGGGGGAAGACGTCTCGGCAGTCTCTGCTGCGTTGCAGGATGAGGGCTATGAGCTGTTGATGGCGACCTCCCATGCCGAGGCGCTGACCATGCTGCGCACTGCCCGTGTGGATGCCATGCTGCTGGTGCTGGATGGCGAAGCGGCGGGCCTGCAACTGTGCCGTCGGCTTCGCGCCCAGCCCGGCCACTTCATGGCGCCGTTGCTGGCCATGACCGCCGCACAGGATCCCCATTTCTGGCAGGCGGCGTTTCACGCGGGCTGCGATGATGTGATGCAGTCACCGCTGCAGCCGGTGATGCTCCGGGCACGCCTGCGCAACCTCCTTGAGCGCGCGGATTATGCACGCGAACTGGAGCGTGTTCGCGCCAACCTCGCCCGTTATGTGTCGCCGCGACTGCGTCAGCTGTTGCAGGCGTCGCAGCCGGGTGATGGCCTGCCGGCACCGCAGGAGCAGGAGGTCTGCATCCTGTTCTCCGATATTCGTGGTTTCACCTCCCTGTCCCGCACCATTCCTGCAGACGTGTTGTTCCGCACCGTGAGTCGTCACTTGGGGTTTCAGGTTGAATCCGTCTATGCGCACGGGGGCTACGTGGACAAGTTCGGCGGCGACGGCATCATGGCCGTGTTCGATGACGACGATATGGTGGTGAATGCCTGTGCCTGCGCGCTGGACATCATGGAAACGAACCAGGATCTGCAGAGCAACAGCGCGGAACTGGCGATCCCGTTGGGAATTGGCATTCATAAGGGGCCGGTGGTGGCCGGCAACATCGGTAGCGGCGTGCACCTGGATTACACCGTCATCGGCCAGACGGTGAACCTGGCGGCCCGGCTGTGCGGTTATGCGCGGCCCATGGATGTGGTGGTCTCGGATGCGGTCCGGGAGGCACTGGGGCAGCGTGCGGACATGGCCTGCGTGGAGCCGCGCGAGGCGCACCTGCGCGGGCTGACCACGGCGGTGACCCTGTACCGGCTGGAGGGGCCGGAACGGGCCATGGCCTCCGGTTAGCGCTCAGCCCGGCAGGCGCGGATGGCCTCGATTCGGCCTTGCCGGACTGCGCGTGCGATGGCCTTGCCCTGCAATCCCTGATCGACGTAATCCCGACCGCTGACCGTCAGTGCCGCATCCAGGCAGCGGCTCAGTAGCGGGCGCTGGGGGTAGGGCCGGTCTTCGAAACCGGTGCGGCCGCGTGCATCAGCCTCGCAGACCAACAGCAGATCGCGGAACCGCTCCGGTCGCCGGAATGCGTCGCAACGCTCCAGCAGCTTGAGTATGGTTTCGGGCCGCAGATCCGCTGCACGGTGAACCACCAGGTGGTGCTCAGTGGCCAGCAGTGCGAGGTCCCGGTGTGCATTGGGCACACGGTAGCGGCTGCAGAGTTCCCGAACCAGCGGCACGCCGCGACGCTCATGGCCGATGTGGCGCGGCCAGGCCTCCGGTGGCGTGATCCCTTTCCCAAGATCATGCATCAGCGCCGCAAAGCGGACCTCGGTGCTGTCGCTGAGCTGGGCCGCCTGGTCCAGCACCATCAGTGTGTGCAGCCCGGTGTCCACCTCCGGGTGGTGTTCCGGGGTTTGCGGCACGCCAAACAGCGCGTCCAATGCCGGGAAAAGGCGGCCCAGCGCAGCGCAGTCCCGCAGCACCTGAATGAACGCGGAAGGCTGCGCTTCGCCCAGGGCCTTGTCCATTTCCTGCCAGACCCGCTCCGGCACCAGGGCATTCACTTCCCCGTCATCCACCATGGTGCGGGCCAGCGACAGCGTGTCATCGGCCGGCCGGAAGCCCAGCGGCGCATAGCGCGCGGTGAACCGGGCCAGTCGGAGAATCCTTACCGGGTCTTCCCGGAACGCCGGAGAGACGTGTCGCAGCAGGCGCTGCTCCAGGTCCTTACGGCCGTGGAACGGATCCACCAGGCGGCCGTCCGGCCGTTCGGCCATGGCGTTCACGGTCAGGTCGCGCCGCGCCAGATCCTGCTCCAGCGTGACATCAGGGGCTGCATGAAAGCTGAAGCCGTGGTAGCCCCGGGCTGTCTTGCGTTCTGTGCGGGCGAGAGCGTATTCCTCGTGGGTGTGCGGGTGCAAAAACACGGGGAAGTCCTTGCCCACCGGCCGAAACCCCCGCCGTTGCATCTCCTCCGGTGTGGCGCCCACCACCACCCAGTCCCGCTCCTTCACGGGGCGGCCGAGCAGGCGGTCGCGAACCGCGCCGCCCACCAGATAGAGGTCCAGGCCGTCCGTGACCGGGTCGGTTCCGCTCATCGGCGGGCGGTTTTCCGGAACTGGTTGTACAGGCCGCGGATATGCCGTGCGCCGATGTAGGCCGGAACCACCGCTTCCACCGCGGTCGGGTGAATACCCAGCTTCGGCAGGCCGTTATCCGACGAGACGTTATCCACCGTGGCGGAGAGATAGTTGTCACGGGAGTAGGGCTTGGTGGGCCAGAGCCCGAGCAGCTTCGCCTGCAGGCGTGAAAGCCAGTCCGGTGCCGGCCAGACAATGCGCTTCAGGCCGGCGAGCCGGGCGGTGTAATCTACCAGTTCCTTGAGGTTGTACTCCTTGGGCCCGCAGAGGTCATAGGTCTGCCCGAAGGTGTCGCGATCGCGCAGGCTGAGCACGAAGGCCTCACACACGTCGCCCACATAGACCGGTGCGAACCGCGCCCAGGGGGTGGGCAATGGGAAGATGCCCGGCGCCACCTTCAGCAGGCCGGCGAAGCGGTTGAAGAAACTGTCCTCGTGACCGAAGATCACGGACGGTCGGAAGATGGTCACCGCCAGATCGTCGCTGTGCGCGGCGCGGGCCAATTCTTCCGCCTCGCCCTTGGTCTTCTGGTAGAAGCTGGGTCCGCGATGGGCGTCTGCGCCTAGCGCGCTCATGTGCAGATAGCGTTTTACGCCGGCTTGTCGGCACGCGGCCAATGCCTTTTCGGTGAGTTCCACGTGGGCGCGGCGGAAGCCGCTGCCGTCGCTGCCGCTCTCGTTGAGAATGCCCACCAGGTTGATCACCGCATCCACGTCCTGGAATAACTCGGTCAGGCGTTGGGTGTCGTGGATGTCCGCCTCTATCAGTTCCACGCCGGGTACGATCAGCAGATGCCGGGCACGCTCCCGACGCTGGGTGGGAACACGGATGCGAATGCCCTCGGGCTGCAGGCGATTGGCCAGGTGGCGGCCAACGAAACCGCTGCCTCCGAGAATGCAGACACGTTCAATGCGCATTGCCATCACTCCATTGCTTGATTCTGCCGGGTATTCTACGGCATTCGCGCCGCTGTTCGGACATCATGCGCCCGTTTGCATGAGGCTGCAGTCAACGGTGGAATCGGTTACCGTAAGGCGCCCTTCATGTCGCTGCCGAGGCTGCCATGCTGCTGGATCTGCTCATCTACCTTGTCGCCGGGTGTGTTGCCGGTCTGATTTCCGGCATGTTCGGGCTGGGCGGGGGCGTGGTCATCGTGCCGGTGCTGATCTTCGTGTTCGGTGCTCAGGGGGTGTCCGTGGACGTGCTCATGCAGATGGCGGTGGCCAGCTCGCTGGCCGTGATCGTGATCTCCTCGGTGTCATCGGTGCGTGCGCACTACCAGCTCGGCGGCGTGGAGTGGCCGATTTTTCGCAGCATGGTCATCGGCATCGCCCTGGGCGCGCTCACGGGCGCCGTGGTGGCGAACTTACTCAGCTTTGATGTGCTGCGCACGGTGTTCGGAGTATTCCTGATTGCGGTGGCCTTACAGATGGGCTTTGGTCTCAAGCCGCGCGCGGACGGCCGGCTGCCGGGATTGATTGGCCTGAACCTGGCCGGATACGGAATTGGCGGGTTCTCGGCTCTGGTGGGTATCGGTGGTGGCACGCTGACGGTGCCCTTCCTCAGCCGCTGCGGGGTGGTGATGCAGAAAGCGGTGGGCACCTCGGCCGCCTGCGGTATGCCCATTGCTGTCGCCGGTGCGCTGGGGTTCATCGTCACTGGCTGGGGGCGGCCGGATCTTCCGGATTACGCCACCGGCTACGTGTACTGGCCGGCGGTGGCGGGCATTGCGGTGGCCAGCTACCTAGTGGCCCCGTACGGTGCCAGGCTTGCGCATCGCCTGCCGCCGCAGTTGCTGCGTCGAATCTTCGCCGTGGTGCTTAGCCTGATCGGGCTGCGCATGCTTTTCGGTTGATTTGTTCCTCAGAGGAACTTCTTATTTTCCTTTTTGCCGGATGTTGCTGTGCAGCATTGTGGGTAGACTGGCTCCAATGGCGTCGCAGAGACGTTTTATTTTCGAAGCCTGGAGGTGGTCATGTACCAGAATGATGGCAACGAACTGAAGCTGAACGCGGAACTGGTCAACGTAATGGACGTGGAACGTGAGGCGCGCCAGGCCCGGGATCAGTACATTGCGGAAGCCGCCAAGAGTGTTGCGGAACGGCTGAAGGTCAGCATTATCAGCGTACTGAACCGTGCGTTTGCGAGCTCCGCGGATGACGTACGCGGGGGCGCGCTCCGCTAAGGCGGCGCACACCGCACCAGGACGCCGCCGCCACCTGTAAGGTGCCGGCGGCGTTTTTTATCGGAATGTTTCCTCAGAAACGCAGGCGGATGCCGGCGTGCAGGCCATCATCGATGCGCACGTTGCGGTATTCGCTGGACCGTGCCTGCAAGTGGCGGTAACCGGCAAACACATGCGCACCGCGCGTGACCTCTGCTTCCAGCCGGATCATGGTCTCGGTCAGACGGTCGGTGTCGCCCGAGGTGGTGATGTTGGGCGAGAGGTAGCCGGTGAAAACCACTGCCATGGGAATCTGGGCGGGTATGCCCAGGCCGATTTCGCCCCCCACGCCCAGTGCGACGAAATCCTCGTCCGGGCGATCCAGGGAGCCGGCCCAGAGTTTGGCGCCCACACCGAAGGTCACAGGGCGCCAGGCGCCGTCCCCCCGGTTGTTCACCTGCAGAAAGAGCGAACCGAGCAGGTCCTTGTCCTCGTTGTAGAGGATTGAGCCGCCCACCTGAGTACCCTGGTTGGCGGTCTGTTGCGTACGGCTCGACCCCTTCAGCTCGGCCATCGAGTCACTAAGGGCGATTTCGACCTCGGCGGCCTGGCTGGTGCTGGCGGCGACTAGCAGAGCGGTTGCAAGCGCGAAACGGCGCAGCATGGTGTTCTCCTGATGTGCGACTGACGGGCAGATAACAACGCGTTCGGCTGCTCATTAGAAGCCGAGTCGGGCGTGCCTGCAAGATGTCGCCCGACGCGGACGCGCCTTACTTGAGGCCGAGTTTCTGCTCCAGATAGTGGATGTTGGTGCCACCCGCCCGGAATTGCTCGTCGTCCAGGATCCTGCGGTGCAACGGTACGTTGGTCTTGATGCCTTCCACCACGATTTCCGAGAGCGCCGTGCGCATGCGCGCCAAAGCCGAGTCCCGGTCGTCGCCGAATGCGATGAGCTTGCCGATCATGGAATCGTAATAGGGTGGCACGGCGTAGCCGGTGTAGATATGGCTGTCCACCCGGATCCCGGGGCCGCCTGGTGCATGGTATTGGGTGATCTTGCCGGGAGACGGTATGAACTTGTCGGGATCTTCCGCGTTGATACGGCACTCGATGGCATGGCCGCGAACCTCGATATCGGCTTGACTGTACCGCAGGAGCTCCCCGGCAGCCACATTGAGCTGCTCCTTGACCAGGTCCACACCGGTGACCATTTCGGTGACCGGGTGTTCCACCTGGATCCGGGTGTTCATCTCGATGAAATAGAAATTGCCGTCTTCATACAGGAACTCGAAGGTGCCCGCGCCGCGGTAACCGATTCGCCGGCAGGCCTCGGCACAGCGTTCCCCGATCTCCTGACGCTGGGCCTCTGTAATGCCCGGTGCCGGGGATTCCTCCACCACTTTCTGGTGGCGCCGCTGCATGGAGCAGTCCCGCTCGCCCAGGTGGATGGCGTTGCCATGGCTGTCCGCCAGAACCTGGATTTCCACATGGCGCGGATTGACCAGGAATTTTTCCATGTAGACGGTGGCGTTACCGAAGGCACTGCGCGCTTCGTTGCGAGTCACGGAGATGGCGCCCAGTAGGTCCGCTTCTTTGTGGACCACACGCATCCCGCGTCCGCCGCCGCCGCCCGCGGCCTTGATGATCACCGGGTAGCCGATTTCCGAGGCAAACCGCAGGTTACGTGCGTCGTCATCGTCCAGAGGCCCGTCCGATCCGGGCACGCAGGGAATGCCGGCCTCTTTCATGGCGCGGATCGCGGACACCTTGTCGCCCATCAGGCGGATGGTTTCCGCCTTCGGCCCGATGAAGATGAAACCGGAGTGCTCCACCCGTTCCGCGAAATCGGCGTTCTCGGACAGAAAGCCGTACCCCGGGTGGATGGCATCGGCAGCGGTCACTTCCGCCGCGCTGATGATGGCGGGGATGTTGAGGTAGCTGTCCGCCGACGCGGCCGGGCCGATGCAGACCGTCTCATCCGCCAGCCGCACGTGCTTGAGGTCGCGGTCGGCGCTGGAATGCACGGCAACGGTGCGGATGCCCAGTTCGCGGCAGGCGCGCAGGATCCGGAGGGCGATTTCCCCCCGGTTGGCAATCAGAACTTTTTCCAGCATGAAGTGCGTCCCGTCGTGACTGGCGTTACTGGATGATGAACAGCGGCTGGTCGTATTCCACCGGCTGTCCGTCCTCGACCACGATGGCGGCGACCACCCCGTCCTTGTCCGCCTCGATCTGGTTGAGCATCTTCATGGCCTCGATGATGCACAGGGTGTCGCCCACCTTGACGTGCTGGCCCTTTTCCACGAACGGCTTGGCACCGGGCGCCGGGGCGCGATAGAACGTGCCAACCATCGGCGAACGGACCTGGTGGCCTTCCGGTTGGCCGTCACCGGAATCCGGCGCGTTTTCGGCGGTCGGAGCAGCGCCGGCGGCCTGCGGTGCCGGAGCGGCCGCAGGCTGTGGGGCCGCCATGGGCATGGGGGCGGAGGTGTAAACCGTGTTGTTCGGGCCGCTGCGGCTGATGCGAACCGATTCCTCACCTTCCTTGATCTCGATTTCGTTGACGCCGGATTCCTCCAGCAACTCGATGAGACGCTTGATCTTGCGAATGTCCATGGGTGTTATTCCATCAGTCTGTGTTGATCTGCCGCGCCGCTGCCCGCAGCGCGAGTTCGTAACCGTGGGCGCCCAGCCCCGTGATGACACCGACCGCCTTGTCCGACAGATAGGAATGCTGCCGGAATGCCTCTCGCGCATGCACGTTCGACAGGTGCACCTCGATGAAGGGAATGTCTGTGCCTGTCAGCGCATCGCGTAAGGCAACGCTGGTATGGGTGTAGGCCGCCGGGTTGATGACGATGAAATCCACGCCCTCGACGCGCGCCGCGTGAATGCGGTCAACCAGGGCGCCTTCATGATTGTGCTGGAAGCAGCTGACGCGCAGGCCCAGTTCCGGCCCCAGTGCGGTCAGATGGCGGTTAATGCTGTCGAGGGTCTCGACGCCGTAGACTTGCGGTTCCCGCTGGCCCAGCAGGTTGAGGTTAGGGCCGTGCAGCACCAGCACCGTCTTCATGCATCAGCTCCCAATGCGGTGTCCCGGAAAAACAGGGGTCAGATTGTGGAGCATGAAGCGCGTTAAGTCCACATATCGTTGCCAGATCGGTGAACTTGTCCGCAAAGTTGGTCCATCAAAAACATGATCAAGACGTCATGTTCAGTCTGGTAGATGTTCCAGGATCAGGGGTTCGATCATGTCCCGGGTCACCTCGCCACGCAGGCGCTCGACAATGCGGCCCTGCGCGTTGATCAGGACCGTGTAGGGAAGCAGGCCCTGCTCATTGCCATAGGCGGCACTGACCTGCATGGCCTGGTATTCGCCCTGTAGCGAGGGGTAGTTGAGCCCCACTTCTTCAGCAAAGGCCACGGCGTTCTCCCGGCGCTCCACGGCCACGCCCACGAATTGCAGCCCCTGGTCGCCGTATTCCTCCTGCAGATCGGCGAACAGCGGGATCTCCTTCACGCAGGGCGGGCACCAGCTGGCCCAGAAATTCAACGCCACCAGTTGACCGTCCCATTCACTGATGCTGCGAGGCTCGCCCTCCAGGTCCGGCAGGGTGAAGTCCGGTCGCATGCTCGCCTGCATCTGCTGCCAGACATGGAAGCCGATGGCACCCGCCGAGGCGCCCAGCAGAATGAGCAGGGGGAGGACGACAAAATGTTTTTTCAGGGACGGGTTCATAGCGACGTACGGTTTCCGAGTGCCTGCTGTTTACGCTGGAGGAATTCCTCAGGGTCGGCAAAACCCACCAGCCGCTGTTCGCGGTGCTCTTTGCCGCTGGCGTCATAGAAGATGACCGCCGGCGGCAGGAACACATCCAGCTTGGATAGCAGGGCGCGATCATCGGCGGACATGCGGGTGACGTCAACCTTGAGTGTGGCGGTGTTGTTCAGAGCCTGGACTACGCTGCTGTCACTGAAGGTCCGTTCCTCCAGTTGGACACAGTAAACGCACCAAGCGGCGTAAACGTCGACCAGCGCCGGGCGACCCTCGGCGGACGCTGCTGCCAGCGCCTGCTCCAGTTCGTCCACGGAGTTCACGCGCTGCCATTCCACTGCCGGTCGCGGCTCGCCCTGTCCGGCCAGGGGCGCCAGCGGCTGCCAGAAGCTGGTGCCGCCCGCTGCCGCGCCGGCCAGCAGCACCAGGGCCCAGCCAGCCACCGCAAGCGAGGCGAGTTGGCGAAGACGCAGCGTCGCGCCCAGTGCCGTCTGAGCTGGGCGGTCCAGCAGCCCCAGCCAGACCGCGATGCCGGCCAGCAGGGCGGCCCAAAGGGCGAGCACCGCCGGGCCGGGCAGGAAGCGGTCCACCATCCAGATGGCCACGGCCAGCAGCAAGAAGCCGAAGGCCTGTTTGGTGCGGATCATCCACGGGCCGGAACGGGGAAGCCAACGACCAGCGGCCGTACCGATCAACAGCAGCGGCAACCCCATGCCCAGAGCCATGACATACAGCGCGGCGCCGCCGAGCAGGGCGTCGCCGGTGTTGCTGATGAATACCAGGGCAGCGATCAGCGCCGGGCCGGAGCAGGCGCCGACGATGAGTGCTGAGAGCACCCCCATGATGCCGGCGCTCATAAATGTGCCGCCCCGCTGTTCGCGGGACAGGGCATCCAGTCGGCTCTGAACCGCGGCGGGCATCTGGATGGTGTACAGGCCGAACATGGCCAGGGCCATGGCAACGAAAACGGCGGCGAACGCGGTCAGCACCCACGGGCTCTGCAAGTCGGCCTGAATGGCCGAACCGGTGAGACCGGCGACGGCGCCGGCCAGCGCATAGGTGATGGCGGTGGCCTGGACAAACACCATGGACAGGCCGAAAGCGCGCCAGGTGGATCGCTGCCTGTCGCCCGCGATGATGCCGGAGAGGATGGGGATGAGCGGATACATACAGGCGGTGAAAGCAAGCAGGATGCCCGCGAACAGGAAGCCAGCCAGCATCAGCGGCACATTGCTACCGGCCAGTAGCGCGTCCAGGTTGCCCAGACCGGCAAAGCCCGCACCGGCGGGTGGGCCGCCGCCACCGGCTCCACCCGCAGCAAAGCCGGTATTGGTGGTTCCGGCGCCCAGGTCCACGCTGGTGTTCATGGGCGGATAGCACACCCCGGTATCGGAGCAGCCCTGGAAGCTCAGGTGCAGCACCTGGTCAGGGGAGACCGTGTCCGCCAGTTGCAGGTAGACCTGGAGGTGATCGTAATACACCTCCATCACGCCGAAGGTCGGGTCATCCGTCTTGACCCCGTCCGGCAGTTCGTAACCGGCAATGGAGTTGCCGTCAATGTCGAATGCCAGCCGGTCGCGATACAGGTAATAGCCGCTGGGAGTGTCCCAACGCACCGCCAGCACATCCTCCGCAACCTGTTCTACCGAAACAGGGAAGGCCTGCTCGGGTGGGAGCAGGTCGTCCTGGTTGCTGCCCCCCATGATACGGCCCAGCAGCCCGTCCCGGGCGTAAGCGGCGGGTGCCAGCAATGCGATCAGCAGCAGGGCAAGCAGCAGCTGTTTGAATACGACGGAAAACCGGATGTGCATCGTAATCTGTTCTGTCAATTCGTCGGTAACGGGTTCAGGTCTGTTCCGGCTCGTCCGTGGTCTGGTAGGTCACCCAGGCCAGGTAGTCGCTCAAGCCGCTGCTCACAGGGACCGCGATTATCTCCGGGAGTTCTTCCGAATGCAGCCGCAAGACGGTTTCTTCCAGGCGCTTCCAGGCCGCTCGTGTGGTTTTCATCACCAGCAGCACCTCCTGGTCGTGGTGGGTTTCCCCCTTCCAGCGATAGACCGACGTCAGCCCGGGCACGATGTTCACACAGGCCGCATGACCGTCCTCGACCACGGCATCGGCGATCTCGCGTGCAAGATCCAGCGTCGGACAGGTGCTCAGGCCCACCAGGTGTTCCGAGTCCATGAGGATTCTCCGAAAGTGCGTGTCGACGCCTTGAATTGTACCAGCAGTGCCCTCAAATGGCGGACACCGGCCGCAGGACCGGACCAGGGTTCGGGATGCCGGAATGCTTGACTCGATAAAGTGTGTGGCTATTATTAGCACTCACCGGAGGCGAGTGCTAACAGCCTCCCTCCAGGAAACATGCATACAGCCATCAACCGCTTCAGGAGAAAGGTCAGATGAACATTCGTCCGTTGCATGATCGCGTGATCATCAAGCGTATGGAAGAAGAGCGCACCACCCCGGGTGGCATCGTGATCCCGGACAGCGCCACGGAAAAGCCCATCAAGGGTGAGGTGGTTGCTGTGGGTAAAGGCAAGGCCAACGACAAGGGTGAAGTGCAGCCCCTGGACGTCAAGGTTGGCGACAAGGTGCTGTTCGGCAAGTACGCCGGCACCGAGGTGAAGATGGATGGCGAGGAGCTGCTCGTCATGCGCGAGGACGACATCATGGCGGTGCTGGAAGGCTAAGGCCGACGCAACCGCAACGCTTTTTTCTGAATTCTGATCGAGAGGACTACTCCCATGGCAGCAAAAGACGTTCGTTTCGGTGATGACGCTCGTCATCGGATGATCGCCGGTGTGAACACCTTGGCAAATGCCGTCAAGGTCACCCTGGGCCCGCGTGGCCGCAACGTGGTGCTGGAAAAGAGCTTCGGCGCCCCCACCGTGACCAAGGACGGTGTGTCCGTGGCCAAGGAAATCGAACTCAAGGACCGGTTCGAGAACATGGGCGCCCAGATGGTGAAGGAAGTGGCGTCCCAGACCTCGGACGTGGCTGGCGACGGCACCACCACCGCCACCGTGCTGGCCCAGGCCATCCTGCGTGAAGGCATGAAGGCCGTGGCTGCTGGCATGAACCCGATGGACCTGAAGCGCGGCATCGACAAGGCCGTTCACGTGGCCACCGACGAGCTGCGCAAGCTGTCCAAGCCCTGTGAAGACCACAAGAGCATCGCTCAGGTGGGCACCATTTCCGCCAACTCCGACAGCAGCATCGGCGAGATCATTGCCGAAGCCATGCAGAAGGTCGGCAAGGAAGGCGTGATCACGGTGGAAGAGGGCTCCGGCCTGGAGAACGAGCTGGATGTCGTGGAAGGCATGCAGTTCGACCGCGGCTACCTGTCGCCTTACTTCATCAACAACC
>SLCE01000023.1 GCA_007125985.1 Ectothiorhodospiraceae bacterium
AGCTCTTGGAGACAATGAAGTCCACCGCCTTCAGCAGATCGTCAAAGTTCGGCCGGGCGAAAGGCATGCTCTGAATGGAGGCTGCGTACAGGGTGTTATCCGGTTTTAAATGCTCGTGGCAGTCTCGCGGGCGTGATGCGGCCACCGTCGGCAATCCGCGTGTCGGCATCAGGCAGTGCTCACTGTTCCTCGGTCGCCCGCCGTGCAATGGCCTCGAACGTCTCGTCCAGTTCCCGTGCGATCCGGCGTAATTCCTCCCCACCCTCATCAAAATAGGGAGCGAAAACATGGCTCGGTGTCTTCCACGACAGCGTCGCCGTGCCATCTTCTGTCTCCGTGACATAAAAGCGGATGGGTGCCTCGATCATGGCGGAGACACTGGCGCGGAGGGCGCGGACCGCGAGGTCGTTGCGAAATACACCGACGACCCGGTTTCCTGGGATGTGCTCACCACGCTGTGCAGCCATCTCTGTGGGGCCCACATCGGTGACCACTCCCATGCCTTCTTCCGACACGGCCGCCCGGAGAGAATCCAGCAGCTGGTCGTAACCTTGTTCCGTCTTGATCACCCGCCAACCTTCGCGCTCCGGATTCGGCGAACCCGCTTGTGCGGCCGCGACCAGTAACGTTATCAATACCAGGAACGCTCCAAGTTTCCAGTGCAGCATGGCCATGCGAACACCTCCTTCAGCCGCGACGACTTCCCAACTTCACCAGAAACCGTACTCGCTCGCGGCCCGAACTCCCATTCGGGACATTACGTACTTGTGCTGATCAGCAGGACAGGGATCCACTGCAACCCCCGAAACGGCTTCAGGTCCGGTTTCAAGGCTCAGCCGCGCAATTGTGGCAGCGGCTCGTCGACCGGCATAAAGCGCAGGGCGCTCGTGGAGCCCCTTGCCTCCCGCCCCGGGGCTTGCGGCCCTGGGCATTCTAGGAGAGCCCCGGCATCTCGAGGTGCGCCCCAACGGTCTCAGCCTGGCGCCCTGGGAGACGCAGACGCTGGAGATCCGCGGACGTACGTTCCCGGGTACTCGCTCCAACCTCTCCCGACCGGCCCAGGGGACCACCCTGCGCGTCGCTGATCCCTCGGTGGTGGAAGCCGCCCCGACGCCCGGAGGTAACGGTTGGAGTCTACGCCCCCGGACGCCAGGGACCAGCGCGGTGGAAGTCCGGGTCGGGGCGGCCTCGCGGTGGATCGGAGTTCGTGTGGTCGGAGAGAACGAAGGGCCAGAGCCCCCGCCGGTCGATGTGACGGATCGGGTGGCCTTTAGTGTCGAAGCTCCCCGCGAGCCTCCGCCGGAGGGTGGCTTCGCCCTTCGCCAGACCGTCGAGGTCACGAACCGCGCTGACAAGGAAGTGCACGTAGGTGACGGCGAGCGTCTGCGGGGTCCGGACCAGGGGTATCTTGGTTAAGCGCGAGGAGATGCCGGTGCTTAACTGGAGCCTGTGAGCGATCTGGTTCATAATGTGCATTACGCACAATTTATGCGAGCCTGTGTCAGAGGCGTTATGATGCACACAGCGATGGCAACCAAGCCAACTCGATCCGAAGTCCTTCACGAGGCGTTTCTGAACGCCGGGAAAACCTTGGGCGTGACGCAGGCGGAGCTGGGAAGGATCATCGGACGGGGCCGGACGGATATCAGTCGTGGCAACATCGATCCGGCCAGTAAATCCGGGGAGTTGGCATTGTTGTTCCTGCGCTGCTTCCGGTCGCTTTACGTGCTCACCGGGGGCGATGCCCAGGTGATGCGTCACTGGATGCGCACGGAAAACCGGCATACGGGTGGTGTTCCCGCCGAGCAGGTCAAGACCGTCCAGGGGCTGATTGGCGTGCTGGAATACCTGGACGCGGCTCGGGGCAAGGTCTGACGTGCCGGACTGGAGCGCCTTGGTCGACACAGCGCCGAGAGCTGAATTACGGGGCGATGTGCTTCGACTAGTGGAGAGTCAGGAGCAGGTGGCCACGGCCTCACTGGTCTCCACCTTGGCACATCAGACGGTGCTGGAGGAGATGTTGGAGGAGACCAAGCCGGCCCGGCCGAGGGCGGCGGGAAAACTCCACTACCTGCTGGCGACACCGTTCCGGTATCCGCCGTTGCGCCACGGTTCCCGGTTTGGTCGCCGCGCGGAACCCAGTCTGTTTTACGGTAGCCTCACTGAACCGGCGGTGCTGGCGGAGGCTGCCTACTACCGGTTCCACTTCTGGTACGGAATGGACGCGCCGCCTCCGCGCAGAATCGATACTCAGCACACGCTGTTTGCCGCCCGGTACAGCAGTGTTCAGGCCTTGCAGTTGCATCAGGCGCCGTTCGACACCCACGCGGAGCTGCTGATGCACCCCGCTGACTACGGGGCAACCCAGGCTCTGGGTACGGCTATGAGAGAAGCGGGCGTTGAACTGTTTGAATTCGCCTCCGCCCGTGATCCCCAGCGCGGATTGAACGTGGCCCTGTTCAGCCCCCGGCCCTTCACGCGCCGTGCGCCGGTCCGGGAAGATGCCTGGCTCTGCCAACTCACCGC
Source organism: Ectothiorhodospiraceae bacterium (assembly GCA_007125985.1). Classification (GTDB taxonomy): domain Bacteria; phylum Pseudomonadota; class Gammaproteobacteria; order Nitrococcales; family Aquisalimonadaceae; genus LSCE01. Next base: position 2,527 of record SLCE01000023.1, read on the forward strand.
CGACCGGGTGCGGTTCCGGAAAATGCAAGCTGCCGATTTCTACGAGTTTCCCTTAAGTGTGTTCCTGGTGGGTGGCACGCTGCCGTTGCCGGCTTGAGCAGCACCCTGATGTATCGAAGTCCTGTTCTTCGCCGTACTTTCCTGGGGTATGACGGGCTGCTGTGTCTTTCGGCTTCACCGGGCAGCATCGGCGCGCATCGACTGATTCCGCCCCAGTTTCTTGGCTTCATAAAGCGCCCGATCTGCATGGCCTAGCAGTGTTGCGCTCGATTTCCCTGGGTGGTGCTCCGCCATCCCTGCGGAGCAGATCGGTCCGTCGGGTACCGCTGCGCGGAGGCGCTCGACGACGGTCTGGCATTGCTTGCCGGTGCTGTCCAGGAACAGGACGACGAACTCTACTCCGCCGACTCTTGCCAGTAGAGCGCAGCCGCATGCGTCAGAATCAGTAGGAGGTCGTTCATGGCGTCACCCGGAACTTTTGCTGAATGCTGTCCAGGTCGACGCTTTCGCCTGGCGCTTCTGCGAGGAGTGGTACTGGACGGCGCAGGAGCAGGCCCGTGGTGAAACCGTCGTCATCCAGCAGTTGCAGCCCCGCCTCCCGGGGCTTGTCGGTGGTTTCGAAGCCAGTGTGCACCTGTCTTTTGTACTGCATCTGCTCGGGACGGTACGTGGGGCAGGGGCTGAGGATCTGGATGAACGCGAACCCAGGATGCTCGATGCCTTTGGCAATCATTTCCGCCAGCCCGTTCGGATCGCCGGAGAAGCAGCGCGCAATAAACGAGGCACCGGCTGCCAGGGCCAGGTCCAAGGGCCGCAAGGGTTCCTGCAGTTGTCCCTCGGGCGCGAGGCGGCTCCCTTCCCAGCCCAGTTCGGTTGTGGGGGAGGGCTGACCCTTGGTCATGCCGTAGACCGCGTTATCCATGAACAGGTACGTCAGGTCCGTGTTTCTGCGACAGGCATGCAGAAAATGGTTCCCACCAATTGAGAGTCCATCTCCATCCCCGCCGGCGGCGAGCACCGTCAGGTCAGGACGTGCCACCGCCAGGCCGGTTGCCACGGGCAGCGCCCGGCCATGGACACCATGAAACCCGTATACGCGGGTGTAGGCGGGGATGCGCGAGGAACAGCCGATTCCCGAGATCAATGCGACCTGTTCGGGAGGCAGCTTCAGTCCCGAGAGTGCCTTGGTGATGGCATTGAGGACGCCGAAATCACCGCAACCGGGACACCAGACGGGTTTCAGGTCGGATTTGTAATCTTTCGCGCGACAGGCGAACGGTGCTGCCACTGCCTCGTTCATGCGGAGATCTCCTCCAGTGCCCGGAGTATTTCCCCCGGCCGGATGGGGACCGGGCCGGGGCGATGGAGCGTGTGCACCTGTGGGGGCAGGGTGTAATGGGCCCGCAGGTAGCGGTGGAACTGGGCGGAATGGGTCTGCTCCACCACCAGCAGGCGATCCACTCCGTCCAGCAGTTCCGCCAGCCGCTGAGGCTGTGCCGGTGCGAGCAGGCGGATCGAGATCAGACGGGCGTTCAGGCCACGGTCA
>SLCE01000024.1 GCA_007125985.1 Ectothiorhodospiraceae bacterium
CTACCCCGTTTCCACGCGCGGTTTTGAGTCGTTCCGTGAGGGCGGGTAGGGCCATGGACTTTTCCCGGACGCGAAGATGCCGCCTGGATATGCCTTGATGACTGCGCGTGTGATCCGGCGGTGTCAACGGCAACTGAAAACTGACACCCTTGGGCAAAAACCACCAGTCCAAAACTGACCCGCCCAAGGTTGTATCTGCTGTCGAAGGTGGACGTGACCCAGGCGGCGAACTCCGCCGGCAGCCCGGAACGGTTGATGAGGAAGCTGAACAGCATGGTCGCCGAGATGATGAACAGACTGGCTAATCTTTCGCTTAAGTTCGCCCTGCATTTCGGCAAGCTCCAAGTCCTCCACCAGGTCCAGCGCGGTGCGGAACAGCACCTTGTATCCCGCCTCCAGGGACTTGTGGCCGATCCCACTGGCCAGGCGGGTCTTGCCCCCGCCGGGCGGACCGACAACGACTGAAACAGGCATCCAACTGACCTGAATCCAGCGCTCCGATAATCGGTACGGCCCCGCCGGACGTCTGTTCTCGCCGCAGGGGGGCATCGGTGTTCCAGCCTCATGGCCGGTGCCGGCATCCGGCCAAAGGCTGGACCCGCGATCCCGCTACGTACGCCGTTTCGCCTGATCTGTGATACAACACGGCGCACCACTTCACCGGCGGGCCTGCGATGTTGTTACCTGTGTTTGCCACCACCGCGGTGCTGACGCTAGCGGCGTTGATCGCGATATTCCCTGCCACGTTGGCGCCTTTGCTCGCCCAGGCGCTTGGCGTGCCGGCCTCGCTGATCGGGGTGCAGATCAGCTTTCTGTATGTGGGGGCGGTGTCCACCTCGCTGCTCGGGGGCGGCATCACGGAGCGCTTCGGGGCGTGTCGCACCAGTCAGTTGTCGTTGCTCGCGCTCGGCGGCGGCGCTCTGCTGGCGACGGTTCCCAGCCTGGTTACGTTCTCCATCGCCTCGGTGCTGATTGGCCTGGGCTATGGCATGACCAATCCGGCGGCCTCGCATTTGCTGATGCGCTTCACGCCCGTGGCCCGGCGCGGCCTCATCTTTTCCATCAAGCAGACCGGGGTGCCGCTGGGCGGTGTACTGGCCGGCCTGGTGGCCCCGCCGCTTGCGCTGTTGCTGGGCTGGCAGGCCGCGTTTGTCACGGTGGGGGTGGCGGCACTGCTTGGCGCGGTGTTGCTGCAGCCCCTGCATGCGCGTTGGGATGATGACCGGGACCGGAGTCAGGGATGGGCCGCGGCGCCGTTCTCCGGCCTGGCCCTGGTGTGGCGCTACCGGCCGCTTCGCTACATTTCGCTTGCCGGCACCTGCTTTGCCTGGGTACAGCTGAGCCTGGCGGCTTTTACCGTGGTGCTGCTCGTTGAGGAACTGGACTTCACGCTGGTGGCGGCCGGTGCGGTGATGGCGGGCCTGCAGTTCGCGGGCGCGGTGGGGCGCATCGTGTGGGGAGCGGTGGCGGACAGGCTGCGCGGCGTGTTGCCGGCGTTCGTGCTTATCTCCGGCATGTCGATGACCGCCGCCACGCTGGTCACCGTGATGTCCCCGGACTGGCCCACGGCGCTGGTGGCCGCTGTGATGTGCCTGTTCGGTGCGAGTGCTCTGGGGTGGAACGGCATTTATCTCGCGGAAGTTGCCCGACTCGCGCCGGAGGGGCGGGTAGCGGCGGCCTCCGGCGGGTCGCTGGTGTTCACCTTCTGCGGTGTGCTCTTCGGCGCACCCGCCTTCACGCTGTTGCACGCCTTGCTCGGCAGCTACCAATTGGCGTTCGGGGTGCTGACGCTGGTCTGTGCCGTGGGGCTCGCGTGCTTCGTGGCCTCAAGCCGGGCGTGGTCACGGGAGTCTCTGCTGGGGAAAGGTTAGTAACCGCACCGCTTCTCGGCATCACCAAGCGCAATCGATGTAAAAAACACGAATTGGTTTCGTTAGTCTGATGCCGCGTTGACTGTGTGTTTTAATGCATGTTTAGCGCTTCCTTGAGTGCCCAGCCAATTGATTCACGCGTCGCCGACCCAAGGGGCTAGCCAGTGGGGTTTAAGATTACAGGGCACATGTCGGATGAAATGCGTGTGCTGCTGGAAACCGGCCATTCGCACGGGTTGGTTGTGCTCTCAATGTTCATTGCCAGTGCGGCGGGCTATGTTGCGCTGGTAATGGCGGACCGCCTCGGTGGCAGGGATCGCGTGGCTCGGGGGCGCGAGTTGTGGCGCTGGGTCGGGGCGATTTGCCTGGGGGGCGGTATCTGGTCGATGCATTTCATCGCCATGCTTGCCTACCAGACCTCGGTACCCCTGCGTTACGACCCCGTTATTACGCTTCTCTCCCTTGTGATTGCTGTGCTGGCCTCCTATCTGGTCATGCGCGCCCTGGGGCGCCGGCAGTTGCGTTACCGTGAGTATGCGTTTGCATCGATCGCAGCGGGCTTGGGGATCGCGTCGATGCACTATTTGGGAATGGCGGCGATTCGGTCCGAGGCGATCCAGGTTTACGACCCGTTGCTGTTCGTGCTCTCCATACTTATCGCCGTTGCTGTCTCCCTGGTCGCGCTGCTGCTAGGTGGATTTTTCCGTGATCGCCGGGGCCGGGGTTACCTGTGGTTGCGGCTGCTTGCAAGCCTGGTGATGGGGGCTGCCATCACCAGCATGCACTATACGGGTATGGCGGCATTGACGCTGGCCGTGCCGGAAGGGGCGGTGCTCGACCCCGTGGGTCCGGGCATCCCGCCGACGCTGCTGGCCGGCGGTATCGGTACCCTCACGCTGTTTCTGATTGTCACCGGCATTGCGGCTTCGTGGGCGGAACAGCGGTTGCGCGCGCATCGGCGCGACATCCGGAGCATGTCGCACCAACTGGATACCGTGTCGCAGTACGACCCGGTCACTGAACTCCTGAACCGGCGTGCGCTGCAGCGGGTTGCGGAAAACCTGTTCGACATCGGGGCAACACGGGATGTTTGCCGGGCGGTGTTGCTTGTCAATGTTGATAACTTCAAGCGCATTAACAGCAGCCTCGGCCAGCATGCCGGCGACGTTGTGTTGCAGACCATCGGGCAGCGGCTGCGCCACATGCTGGGCGAGGCGGATGTGCTTGCGCGCTTCTCCGCGGATGAGTTCTGCGTTCTGGCCGAGGGTGTTGATGCGGACAGCGCGAGGGTGCTGGGACGGCGGATGCAGGCCCAGCTGGGAGCGCCGCTGTCGGTGCAGGGAAGTCAGCTGCAACTCACGGCAGGGATCGGGTACAGCGTGTATCCGAACGATGGAACGTGCTTCGAGAACGTATTGAACGGGGCGGCACTGGCGCTGGCCTACGCGAAGAGCAGTGGGCGCGGGCGTTGCCTGCGGTACTCACCGGCACTCAAGGTTCAGACGGATGCGGAACTGCTGATTGAGCAGCGGCTGCGCCAGGCCATCAATAAGGATGCGCTGGAAGTCCACTATCAGCCGATCGTTGATTGTGCGACGGGGGATGTGGTCTCGCTCGAGGCCTTGTTGCGTTGGCCCGAGATGCAAAGCGCCGGCATCGGGCCGGATCAGTTTGTCGCCGTGGCCGAGCATCATGGGTTCAGCGCGCAGCTTGATGGCTGGGTGCTCAACCGGGTGTGTCTGGACAGCAAACGGCTGCACGAGCTGGGCTACGGCCGGCTTCGTATTGCGATCAACTGCTCGGCCATGACGCTGACCGAGCCGGAGCTTATTCCCGTGATCGAGGCGGAACTCGCGCGGCACGGGGTTCACGGCAGCGCGTTGTCGCTTGAGATCACCGAAAACGCGCTGATGGAGAGCGTGACCACGGTGGCGGGCGTTCTTCATTCCCTGAGGCAGCTCGGTGTCTCGGTGTCGATTGATGATTTCGGAACCGGCTACTCCTCGTTGGCCTATCTGCACCGCCTGCCGGTGGATACCTTGAAGGTGGACCGCTCGTTCGTGCGGGATATCCCGGAGCAGCCGAGGGATGGCGAGCTGACGGCCGGCATCATTGCCCTGGCTCACAAACTCGGCCTGAAAGTGGTTGCCGAAGGGGTGGAAACCGAGGCCCAGCGCGTGTTTCTGCGCGAGAACGGCTGCGACCGGCTGCAAGGCTACCTGTTCAGCCGCCCCCAACCCTTCGCCGAGCTTCAGCAGTGGCTGGGCACGCACGCGCACGCAGAACGTGCCGATTCGGTGACATCGCCTCCTCCATTCTCCTAACGGTTGCGATAAAGGGTTCCCTTTCTACGACCGTTGACGCTCCCGATGAAGGCGCTCTCTGTCAGGCTTGCCCGGCTGAGGAGCTCCTTCATCTGTACGTCGCTCTCGTGCGGCGAGGATGAAAGGTGCGTCCATGTGGTGCGGGCGCGTTACACAATGCGCCAATTGGGTGCGTTTTTGCGTTTGCATGGCTCACTGATCGCGCGCGCCCGGCGAAGGGGCGATGAGTTAACGAACTGATTTTTATTGATTGTTATCAACTTTCGTGTCTTCTGGCACGTGGGTTGCACAGGGAAGGTCGGCGTTAGGCGGCGTTGCTTCCCTCGGGAAGGCTCGATGATGAGCGGCCCCCTTCTGCTGCATTGACACACTGGATTCAGACGAAGGCGTCTTCTGACCTGTTGGGTTTGGAAGGCGCTTTTTTTTTGCGGTTTTGCGGTTGCAGGAGTGGCAATGACGACCTCCATACGTCTCAGAGGATGGCTCGGGACACTGCTGATCATTGGCCTGTTCGGACTCGTTTGGCATTGGCTGGTGACCGGCGGTGTGGGCGTCGATTCCGGAATGGATCCTGAGTACGCGGCGCTGATGGGCGCAGCTGCTCAGGGTGGATCGAATATGCCGGGTCCGGTGGATGTGCTGGCAACGATCTGGATGCATATCACCAGCCCGCTGGTCTATCCGGGGTCCAGTCAGCCGGGGCTGCTCATTCAAATCGCTTACAGCATTGGTCGTGTGCTCATCGGCTTCGGCCTCGCGGCAATGGTGGCGATACCCATAGGGTTTGTCATCGGCATGTCTCCGGTGCTGAACCACGCGCTGAACCCGATTGTGCAAGTGCTGCGCCCGGTGTCGCCGCTCGCCTGGATGCCTCTTGCCCTCTACACCATCAAGGACGCGGAGATCTCATCCGTTTTCGTCATCTTCATGTGTTCCCTGTGGCCGATGTTGATCAACACGTCGTTCGGCGTGATGACGGTGCGCCAGGAGTGGTTGAACGTGGCGCGGACGCTGGAGGTCAAGCCGCTGCGCATGGCCTGGCGAGTCATCCTGCCTGCCGCCGCGCCCACCATCATGACCGGCATGCGCATCTCCATCGGCATCGCCTGGTTGGTGATCGTGGCGGCGGAGATGCTCGTGGGCGGTACGGGCATTGGCTACTTCGTCTGGAATGAATGGAACAACCTGGAGATCACCAACATCATCACGGCGATTCTGCTGATCGGCGTGGTGGGCATGACGTTGGACACCGTTCTGGGTGCTGCGGCGCGTATGGCCGCGTACTCGGAATGATCCGGTCAACCACGGGGGCAGGCATGAGCAAGCGACCGACGATCAGTGTTGAGGGCATTAAGAAGGTTTATCGCAAGGACGATGGCAGCGAGAGCCTGACTGTCTTCAGGGACGTGTGGTTCAACATTGAGGAAGGGGAGTTCGTCTGTCTCATCGGCCATTCAGGCTGCGGAAAGACGACGATGCTGAGCATCCTCGCTGGCCTCGATTCGGCATCTGATGGCGTGGTGATCGTCAACGGCAAGGAAGTTAGCGGCACGAGCCTGGATCGGGCCGTGGTGTTTCAGAGTCACGCACTGCTCCCCTGGATGACCGTGCGGACCAACATTGCTTTCGCGGTGGAATCGCGCTGGCCGACCTGGAGCCGGGACCGGGTGCACGCGCATTGCCAGCAGTATATCGACATGGTCCAACTCACCGGCTCAGAGGACAAGCGGCCGAGTGAACTCTCCGGCGGAATGAAGCAGCGGGTGGGTATTGCCCGCGCCTTCGCGATTCAGCCGCGCGTTCTGCTGATGGACGAGCCCTTCAGCGCGCTTGATGCGCTGACCCGGGGGTCGCTGCAGGATCAGCTGATGAGCATCTGCCGAGAGCAGCGGCAGACCTCCTTCATGATCACCCACGATGTCGATGAAGCCATTCTGCTGGCGGACAAGATCATTCTGATGACCTCCGGGCCCGAGGCGCAGATCTGCGAGATCGTGGAGAACACCCTGCCGTCAGGACGCACGCGCTCGGACATGCACCGGCATGAGAACTACGCACCGATGCGCAATCACCTCCTGGAGTTTCTGGTTAACCGCTCGGTGAGCAGCCGTGACGCGCTGTCATCGAGTGACTACGACACGCGGCACCCGCCGCTGGTGCGGCCTACCACGAAGACACCCCCACGACTTGCCAGTCGAGCCTGAGAGGATTGAAGCGATGAGCAGTGATCACGAACACGAGCAAAACACCATGCATTCAACGGATGAGAGCCCGTCACCGGTCTCACGTTGCCCCTGTGGGGCGCACTCGTCGATGGAGGAGCACCGGCAGGAACTCGGTGAGGCGATGCGAGCGGAAGACGCCTACAGCGGCGAGGAACAGCAGATTGATCGCACGGTGGAGACCACAGTGCTGCGCACGCTGTTCCCGGACCCGATGTTGCGCCGCACGTTTCTCAAGGCCGTGGGCGCCACCACCGCATTAGCGGCCATTTCCCAGGTTTTTCCTCTTGGTACCGCCCAGGCGATGGCGAAGGATGAGGGGCCACTCGAGAAGCGCGATCTGGATGTCGGCTTCGTGCCGATCACCTGCACCATCCCGCTGCTGTTGGCCCATGCGACCGGGGAATATGCGAAAGAGGGTCTGAACGTCAACCTGATGCGCACGCCCGGCTGGTCTGTTGCCCGGGACAATCTGGTCAGTGGCGGCTATGACGCCTCGCACATGGTGTTGGCCATGCCGCTCACCATGACCCTGGGAGTGGGCTCGCCGAAGGTGAAAACCTACACCTCGTTGATTCAGAACGTGAACGGCGATGCGCTGGCCTTGCATGTCAAACACCGGGACAAGCGACACGACCCGAGTAGTTGGAAAGGCTTCCGGTTCGGCATTCCGCATGATCATTCCGTGCACGCCATGCTGTTGCGCTACTACCTGGCTGAGCACGGGCTGGACCCGGACAACGATGTGGAACTGCGGGTCTACCCGCCACCCGACTCGGTTGCCAACATGTCCGCGGGCAACCTGGACGGGATGCTGTTCGCCGAGCCCTGGAACCAGCGGGCGGTCTTTGAGGGTGTGGCATTCCTGCAGGCGCTCTCCGTGGATATTTTCCCGGATCACCCCTGCTGCGTGCTCTCAATGACGGACCGTTTCGTGCAGGAGCACCCGAACACCTACGGGGCACTGTTCCGGGCGGTGGCTCGCGCCGGCGCCTACGCCGATGCCTATGAGAACCGCCCAGAGGTGGCGGAACTGCTTGCACCGCGTGAGTACCTCAACCAGCCGTTGAGCGTGCTGCAGCAGGTGCTGCTCGGGCGTTATGCCGACGGGCTCGGGAATATCGTCGAGCGCAAGGACAGGATCGGTTTCAAGAGTTTCCCCTACGAGTCCACCGCGATCTGGCTGCTGACCCAGCTCAAGCGCTGGAAAATCATCTCGAACGACGTGGATATGGCGCAGTTGGCCCAGGAGGTCTTCCGCTCAACCGATGCTGCCCGGCGCATGCGTGAAATTGGCCTGGAGGCGCCGGATGACCCACTGCGTACCCACACGATCATGGGGCGTGAGTTCGACCCCAGGGATGCCGAGGCGTACATGAACAGTTTCGATATCAGCAGGGCCTAGAACCGGCGTGTTTTTCGGCATACAGGAGGACTGTGTAATGCGCGGCTATCACGACATCGGCGGAAACGCGGCCGGACCGGTGCCCAAGCTCGAGCTTCCTTGGCTCTTCTGGGAGAAGAAGGTGGAGGCCATCCGTAACCTGCTTGGCGACGGGACGCGCCGGCTGATCTCGCTCGATGAACTGCGGCACGGTTTCGAGAGTTTCGGTGTGGAGAAGTACAAGCGGTATTCGTTCTACCGGCGACGGCTGGAGGCCGTGATCGACACACTTGAAGTCAAAGGGGTGCTGACCCGTGGGGAGGTGGACGCGGAGCTGGCACGCATACGACGGGAGTGGGAGGACGGGGAGAGCCATGGCTGACGGAGAGCGTATTCCGGCAAGGTTCCAGGTGGGGGAGCGCGTGGCCGTGCTGGAGTTGAACAAGGCGGGGCATGTGCGAACGCCCCATTACATCCGGGGCCGTGCGGGCGAGATCATTGAGTTCGTCGGCTACTTCCTGAATCCGGAGGACCTGTCGGTGGGGATTACCAGTGGTCCGGTCTATCCGCTGTACCGGGTGCGATTCTTGCTAAAGGATCTATGGCCCGACTATGCCCGCAACCCCGGTGATGAGCTGTGTATCGAGGTGTATGACCACTGGCTTGCCTCGCCGGCATCAGAGTCGATGAATTCAACGAGGGCTGAGTAATGGCACATACAGAGCATGCGCATGACCATGGCCATGAGCCGCTGGTGATTGAGGACGATGCCGGCAACCTGGAGGGCTTGCACCTTATCGAGGCGGTGCAGGCCGTTCTGGCAAGGAAAGGTCTGATATCCGCCGGTGAAATCATGTTGGAGATCCAGGCCATTGAGGCCCCCGGGCGTCACTTGGGGGCGAGGATCGTTGCCCGAGCGTGGAGTGATCCGGCGTATAAGCAGCGCCTGCTGGAGAACGGCAAGAACGGTGCGGCGGAGTTGGGCATCAAGGTCGGTGAGGCGCAGTTGGAAGTGGTCGAGAACGCGCCCGGCGTGCACAACCTGGTCGTCTGCACGCTGTGCTCCTGTTATCCGCGCTCCATTCTAGGGCAACCGCCCTCCTGGTACATCAGCAAGGCGTACCGCGCCCGGGCCGTGCGTGAGCCGGCGCGGGTATTGGAAGAGTTCGGCGTGGATCTGCCGGAGGGCACCGTGATTCGTGTTCATGACAGTAACGCTGATCTGCGTTACCTGGTATTGCCGGAGCGGCCGAAAGGCACGGAGGGAATGAGCGAAGAGGCGCTGGCTGAACTGGTGACGCGCGACAGCATGATCGGCGTTGCTCGCTTGGGTACTGAAGCCGCGTCGTCCTCGCAGACGGCGCGAGAGCCGAACTAGGGAGTAACCGAGATGAATGGCTTGGGTGGTTTGAACAAATCCGACAAGGGTGTGGTGATCGGCCTGGTGCAGTTGCAGCTGCCGTCCGTGGAGACGCCGGAGGAGCTTGCCGCGCAGACGAAGCGCGTTTGTGACCTGGTGGGCAAGGCCAGGCGGCAGCAGCCGGGGATGGATCTGGTGGTGTTCCCGGAGTACTGCCTGCACGGGCTGTCGATGAATACCGACCCCGCGATCATGTGCAAGGCCGATGGCCCGGAGGTGAAGGCGTTCCAGGCAGCCTGCCGGGAGCACGCCATCTGGGGATGCTTCTCCATCATGGAGTACAACCCGGGCGGCATGCCTTATAACACGGGCATCATTATTGACGATCAGGGCGCGGTGAAGCTCTTCTACCGCAAGCTGCATCCCTGGGTGCCGGTGGAGCCCTGGGAGCCGGGCAACCTGGGTATTCCCGTATGCGATGGGCCGAACGGCTCCACCCTGGCCTTGATCATCTGTCACGACGGGATGTTCCCGGAGATGGCCCGGGAGTGTGCCTACAAGGGGGCGAACATCATGCTGCGTACCGCGGGTTACACCGCCCCCATCCGCCATTCCTGGAAGATCACGAACCAGGCCAACGCCTTCTGCAACCTGATGGTCACGGCCAATGTCTGCCTGGCCGGGACGGACGGCACGTTCAACTCCATGGGCGAGGGCATGATCGTGAACTTCGACGGTGTGCCGGTTGTGGAGGGCAATGGCCTGCCGGACGAGATCATCACCGCCGAGGTGCGCCCGGATCTGGTGGATGAGGCGCGCGAGGTCTGGGGAGTTGAGAACAACATCTACCAGTTCGGCCATCGGGGTTACGTGGCGGTGAAGGGTGGTGCGCAGGACTGCCCCTACACCTACATGCACGATCTGGTGAACCAGCGCTACCGCCTGCCGTGGGAAGACCGGGTGCGTGTCACCGATGGCACCTCCTGCGGGTTTCCCGCGCCCGATCGCAGTTATGCAGATCAGGCGGATGAACGCCTTCAACTCAAGGAGACTGTGTGATGCAGACGCGAATCCGACAGCTTGCCGTCACGGCTGCAGGTCTTGGGGCCCTGGTATGGGGTGGCAGCGTGTGGGCGCATCACCCGATGGGCGGTGCGGCGCCGACCACCCTCGGGCAGGGCCTGCTCTCCGGCTTGGCCCACCCGGTCATCGGTCTCGATCATCTGGCGTTCATTCTGGCAATCGGGGTGATCTGTGCGCTGGTCGGCGTAAGACGCCTTGCTTACCCGGTGGCACTCATCGGCGCCACTGTGCTGGGGGCGCTGGCGCACTGGTTCGGCGCTTCCGTGCCGCTGGTGGAGTTTGTGATCGGTGCTTCGGTCATTGCTGCGGGCGTCATGCTTTTGCGCTTTCCTGAAACGCTGCGCCTGGCCGCCGTGCCGGTGGTGGTTGCTGCGCTGTTTCATGGCATTGCCTACGGTGAAACGATCATTGGAGCCGAGCCGATGCCCGTGATCGCCTACTTGGTTGGGTTCGGCCTGATCCAGTCCCTGCTCGGGGGTGGCGCTTTCCTGCTGACGCGTTGGGTGATGATTCGCAAGCCGACGCGCCTGCGCATCTTGCGGATTGGCGGGGGCGGCATGGCAGCGGGGGTTGGCACGGTGGCGCTCTTGCTGCAAATCCTCGTGTGAACGAGAGGATTGCCAAGGCTATCGGGGGAGTGCGCTGGCGTAAGCGCGACTGACACCCGACGAGTTATGTGTCGGATGGCGGGTTCGTGACATTTGGCTGCTGACACCGATGTTCCCTGACCGGGACTCAATCGGGCGTCAGCTCACCGTGTTGAGGTCACAATGAGCCTTCGTGTTCTGTTACTCGATATCGGGAGTGAGCGCTCTAGGGAATTGGAACGCATGCTGCAGGAGCTTGGCTTCACAGTGCTGGGGCCTGCGCGGGCAGATCAGGATCTGTTTGATTACCTGCCCCCGCTGAGCCCCGATGTGGTGGTTATCGCCGCGGATTCGCCGCAGCGCGACTCGCTGGAGCATCTGGGAGGGCTGTTCAGCCGCTACCGGCGGCCGATGGTGATGCTCACGCAACATTGCGACCCGGAACTCACGCGTACGGCGGCGGGGGCAGGTGTCTGCGCTTATGTGGTGGAAGGGCTGTGTCCGTCCTTGGTGGGATCGCTGGTTCAGGTCACCATGCTGACGTTCGCGAGCAATGATGCGCTGCAAACGGAGTTGGAACACAGCCGCCGCGAGTTGAACGACACCCGGATCATTCAGCAGGCGAAGCGGCTTCTGGCCACAAAGTATGGCTTCACGGAAGACGAGGCCCATAGTCATCTGCGCCGCCTGTCGCAGGATGTGAGGAAACCGATGGTGGTGGTCGCGCGGCGCGTGTTGCGGGCAGGTGGGTTCACGGGCTGATTCATTCTTCCGCATCCACTTCTTGCACGTTCTTCCACGCGCATTCGCGTCTTTCCCGCACACACACTGCGCCGTAACCGTATGGCACGCCGGTTGCAACTCACTTGCCCTGTGAGTGATCAAGGCACGCTGGGTGCACTAATGCGGGGCGGTTCATGCATCTGTCGGATATCGATCTGAAGCTCTTGCGGGTATTCCACGCCGTGGTCCAGGCCGGCGGATTTTCCAATGCCCAGGCCGTATTGAACGTGAGCCCATCCACCATCAGTTCGCATATGAGCCAGCTTGAGGCGCGGGTGGGCTTTCGTTTGTGCGAGCGCGGTCGTAGCGGTTTCCGGCTGACGGTGAAAGGTGAGCAGTTCCATCGCCATGTGCTCGAATTCTTCGGTGCGGTGCAGGCGCTGGAGAGCAATGCCCAGGGGCTGCGCAGCAGCCTGGCCGGGCAGGTACGCCTTGGCATCATCGACAATCTGGTCACGGATGCGCAGTGCCCGCTGCATCCGGCCCTGGCAGCGTTCTTCGCACAACCTGCCAGTGACGTGCAGCTGTCCTTGCAGGTGATGTCGCCGGAGGAACTCGAACGCGCGCTGCTTGATGGCTCCCTGGACCTCGGGGTGGGCATCTCCTACCAGCGCAGGCCCGATCTCCGTTATCACACGCTCTACCGGGAGCGGGATGTGCTGGTCTGCAGCGCCGATCATCCGCTGGCAAATGTCACTGACCCGCATACGCTGGCCCGGGCGATCCCCGGAGCTCAGAAAATCGCCCGGAACTTCATGCAGAAGCAGGAATTCCCGTTCATTCACGAGGGTGATCAGAGCGTGATCACCACGGTGACGAATGTGGAGGCCGCGGCATTCTTGATTCTGAATGGCCCGTTCATCGGCTTCCTCCCTCGCCATTATGCGGACAAGTGGCTGGATGACGGGCGCTTGGTGGCGTTGTGTCCCGAGAAGTTTGTCCGCTACTCCAATGTGTCGTTGATCTCTGCTGACCGGGAGGGCCCGATGCCTCATGTGCTCGCGCGCTTCATGCAGTGCCTCGAAACGGAGCGTGTGCGGGCCGCCGGTGAGTCTGTTGCACCACGTTAGTGCGCCGCAGACGTTCACTTCGCGAACATCGAAGTGAACGTGGAATCGCCACTATTTTTCCGTTTTCCGGGATTTTCTACCGTGGATTGCGTAGGCGTCGTCTCCGCTCCCGGGGCGATGAGATAACTGAGGCAAGAGGCAATCGCCATGAAACGTACAGTGACGGCACTGATGACCGGCGGCATTCTGGCGCTGGGTGTGCAATCAATCCATGCGGATGAACTGACACGCGTGACCGCGGGGCATCTGGTCGCCCTGGATATGGCCCCGTTGTTCGTCGCCAGCGAGAGCGGCTGCTTCGAACAGTACGGCCTGGATGTGGATCTGCGGTTTTTCGCCAACCCCGGCGACAACAACGCGGCCCTGGCCGGCGGCGCCATCGACTTCAGCACCAATCCCTTCACTCTGCCGTTCTTCGCCGCCAACAGCGGCGTACCTATTCGCACAGTGGCTGCCGCTGGCGGCTGGGGCGTGATGGAGGTGATCGCCCATGGTGAACACGGGCTTGAGTCCATGGAGGCCCTGCGCGACCACGTGAATAACGGCGGCGAGCGTCTAAGCGTGGCCGTGCTGCAGGGCGATACCCTGGAGTTGATCATGGTATCGGAGCTGGAGCGTGTGGGTCTGGCGTCGGATGCCGTTGAGTTCGTGTACTTCGATGACCTGCTCGCCATGGTGGAGGCCTTCCGCAATGGCCGTGTGGATATGCTGAGCCATATCAAACCCTACACCTCGCAGATGGTGGCGGAGCGCGATGCCACGGTGCTGACCAACAACGCCTCGGCCTGGTCGGAGCGTACGCCCAATACGGTGGTCAGCGTACTCAACCGTACCCTGGAGGAGCGCCCTGAAGTGGTGGAAGGCTATCTGCAGGGGCTGCAGTGCGCGGCGGAGATCATCAACAACGATCTGGATCGTGCACTGGGCTATCTGACCCAGGGCAATTACTTCCGGGTTTCCGACGAGGTACTGCGCGAGGCCTTTGAATCAGCCCCACTGCCCATCAGCTTCATGCCGGATGTGGCTGCCGTGCAGGGCGTCGTGGATGACCTGGCCAGCATGGGCTACATCGGTGACGGCGTGAGTGCCGAGGACATCTTCCGCACTGACATGATTCAGGCCCTGGAGCAGGACTGATGGGTGCGCCGAACTGGGAGCGGTATGCCCCGTGGCTGGTGGGGACGGCCTCGCTTGCCCTGCTGGTGCTGGTGTGGGAGTTGGCAGGGCGTTTCGGCGACTTCGCGGTCACCACGGTGTTGCCGCCGCCAAGCCAGTTTCTGTCCATGGTGATCGACAGCAACTTCCGCATCGGCCTGGGCTCCCAGTCGGCGACTCTGGATCAGGCCGTTCTGGCCACGTTTGGACGGGTGTTCACTGGTATGGCGCTTGCCTTTGTGGCGGCGATTATCACGGGCGCGGTGATCAGCCTGTCGCGCTTCGCCACCTGGTGTATCAGCCCGTTCCTTTATCTGCTTGCTCCGATCGCCCCGATTGCATGGATCCCCACCGCCATCGTGGTGTTCGGCATCTCCAACACCACGGCGATCTTCATTGTGTTCATGGGGGTGTATTTCATTCTCACCATCGCAACCC
>SLCE01000239.1 GCA_007125985.1 Ectothiorhodospiraceae bacterium
AACAGTGCCAGCAACAGCAGGGTTGCGCCCAAAAAGTTAAAAGCCAGATCGAGGAATCCGCCAGTCAGATCACCAACAATACCGCCGGCATGAAGCGGAACGGTCTGTGGGATGGCATCCACATGCAAGGCTGCCAGCCCGGCACCGGAGACCAGCGTCAGTACGAAGCCGGCGGCCCGGAACCCCACCACACCCCAGTGGAAGCGGCCATCAAGCCGTTGCCAGCGCCAGGCCAACCAGCCGGAAAAAGCCACCATGATCGGAAACAGGTACGCCATGTAGCCGAACAGGTACAGCAACACATCCGAAAGCCAGGCGCCGGCCACGCCGCCCAGGTTCTGCACCGGCTGACCGGTGCCGCTGTAGCTCCAGCCCGGATCATTCGGGTGGTAGCTGACCAGGGCCGCCAGCAGATAGATGGCCACGGCCAGCAGCAGGAACAGCAGGCCCTCGCGCAGGCCGCGGCTCACATGGTGCCCCAGTAGCGATGGTAGCTTGTTGTCGGATTCCGTTTTCGCCACGCCCGGCAGAACCTTCAGATAAAAGATGAAATCTAAGCGGCAAGTCGCTATTTTGCCGGAAAATTAAATTCGTTGCACGTCGCCATAAGACGACAACAGGAACAAGGCACGCATGCCGACATGCATGCGCGCAATGTACCATGCCGACACGCTCCGGGCGCACTGCCGCGAACTTCCGATCCAGGCCGGCAGTCACTTGCTCTGGACGGATTGAGATAGGCTAACCGCATGCGCATACGCACCATCGACCGGCTGGACACCTTCCTGGCGGAGCAATGGGATAGCCTGGTGGGAACGGATAACCCGTTTCTCAGCCACGCCTTCCTGTCCGCACTGGAGCGCCATGAGGTGGTGATCCCCTCCCACGGCTGGCAGCCCATGCACCTGGTTCTGGAATCGGATGCCGGCGAATTGCTTGCCGCCATGCCCGCTTATCTCAAGGGACACTCCTGGGGGGAGTTCGTATTCGACTGGGCCTGGGCTGACGCCTATGCGCGCAATGGCCTGGACTACTACCCCAAGCTCATCATGGCGGTGCCCTTCAGCCCTGTGAACGGGCCGCGCCTGCTGTTCGCCCCGGGCCAGGACCCGGATCAACTCGCCCCGCTGTTTGCCCGCGCAACCGAGGAGCTCTGCGAACGTCGGGGATGGTCGTCGGGGCACTGCCTGTTTCCACCCGAAGAGGACGCACGCCGACTCGAGAACGCGGGCTGGCTGGTGCGGCAGGGAGTGCAGTTCCACTGGCACAACGCGGGCTACCGGGACTTTGACGCCTTTCTGGACGGTCTGACCTCGAAAAAACGGAAGAACATCCGCCGCGAGCGTCGCCAGGCCGCCGCCACGGGGCTGCACTTCCGGATGCAAAGCGGCCACCGCGTCTCCGCAGAGCACTGGGAGGCCTTCCATGCCTACTATGAGAAAACCTTTCTTGAGCATGGCAATCTGGCCCTGTTGCCGGTCGCCTTCTTTCAGGAAATCGCCGAGACGCTGGGCGATCGCGTCCAGATGGCGCAGGCACTGGATGGGGAGACACTCGTTGCTGCAGCACTCTTTCTGGGCAATGAGCAGGTGCTCTA
Organism: Ectothiorhodospiraceae bacterium; assembly: GCA_007125985.1. Classification (GTDB taxonomy): domain Bacteria; phylum Pseudomonadota; class Gammaproteobacteria; order Nitrococcales; family Aquisalimonadaceae; genus LSCE01. The sequence goes on from SLCE01000239.1 coordinate 1,598, forward strand.
CGGCCGTTACTGGGGCTGCGCCCGCGAGCTGGAGGGTGTGCACTTCGAAACCTGCTACTACCAGGGCATTGAGCACTGCATTCGTACCGGCATCCGGCGTTTCGAGCCAGGCGCCCAGGGCACACACAAGATCCCCCGGGGCTTTGTACCGGAACGTACCTGGTCGGCGCACTGGATCGCCGATCCGCGGTTTCGTGCGGCGATCGCCGATTTCCTGCAGCGGGAAACGCCGGCCGTGGAACGCTACCGTCTGGAAATGACGGCTCACAGCCCTTATAAACAGACCACTGCGGCTTCGTCAGAGACGTAACACGATGCGTCAGGAACGGCTTTTCTGGTTAAGCGAAGACGATCGGCTGCATTTCCCACCCGTGGAGGCTGCCCTCTCCCAGCCCAACGGGCTGGTGGCAGTGGGGGGCGACCTGTCGCCGGAGCGCCTGCTGAGTGCCTACCGGCAGGGAATCTTTCCATGGTTCGAGGAAGATCAGCCCATTCTCTGGTGGTCGCCGGACCCACGAGCCCTGCTGTACCCCGACCAACTCCGCGTGACCCGCAGCCTGGCCAAGCGGGTGCGTAATGCCGGCTTCACGGTCACTCTGGACACGGCCTTCGGACTCGTGATGGAGGCCTGCGCCGCCCCCCGCAGTGGCGGCGCCGGCACCTGGATCACCCGGGGCATGCGGCACGCCTATGAGGACTTGCACGCACAGGGCTATGCCCATTCGGTGGAGGTCTGGGAAAAACAGGAACTGATCGGTGGTTTGTACGGTGTCAGTGTTGGTTCCGCCTTCTTCGGCGAGTCCATGTTCAGCCGCCGACCCGACGCCTCCAAGATCGCCCTGGTATGGCTGGTGCGGCAATTGCGGGCCTGGGGCTTCCGGTTCATCGACTGTCAGGTCAGTTCCGCGCATCTGGAGTCACTCGGGGCACGGGATGTCCCCCGGCCCCGCTTCATCCGTGAACTGGACGGGGCACTGGAGACCAAGGGATCCCGGCCGCTACACTGGCAGTTCGATGCAGGTTTCCACCCTCTGACCATTGGCGGGGACAGCGCTGGATGAACGCGGATAACGGCCGTCCACGGGAGCGCAAGCTGCTGCTCTATGCGACCGGCGAGCATTCCTGCTCCTATCTGGATCGTATGGCGCGAACGGCCTTTATCGATCCGGAATACCCGTTGAACAACGACATCTACTCCAGCCTGTTGCGTAAGGGCATGCGCCGCAGCGGCGATTTTGTCTATCAGCCGTCATGCACAGGCTGTAACGCCTGCCAATCCCTGCGCATTCCCGTGGCCCGGTTCCAGCCCAGCCGCAGCCAGCGTCGCTGCTGGAACCGTAACCAGGATGTCCGCGTGGTGACACGCCCGCCGTCCTTCGACGCGGAGCATTTCAGCCTCTATCACCGTTATCTGGCCGCGCGACACCCTGGCAGCGGCATGGATGACCCCCAGCCCGAGCGGTATATGGAGTTTCTCACTGCGCACTGGGCACACACCGTGTTCTACGAATTCCGCCTGGGGCGGGAACTGTTGGGGGTGGCGGTGACTGATCTGGTCACCGATGGCCTGTCCGCGGTATACACCTTCTTCAGCCCCGATCACCCACAGCGTGGGCTCGGAACATTTGGCATACTCTGGCAGATTCGGGAAGCGGAGCGATTGGGGTTACCGCATGTGTACCTTGGGTACTGGATTGCCGAAGCCGCGACCATGCGCTACAAGACCCGCTTTCGTCCCGCTGAGGTCTTTCGCAGCGACCGCTGGGAGCCTCTCCACGACACATCGACTCCGGACGGCTGATTCATCACACCACGTCTCCCCGGTCCTGCTGCGCCGTCACTTGCCGTGGCGGCTGAATCTGAATCTGGTAGACTCTTGATTTTTCGTTCTGCGGCCCCAATATTTTCGGCCCCGTCAAAGGCAATGAGGAGTTACGAACTGAATGGCTCGTGAAGACCACATCAAAATGCAGGGCAAGGTAATCGATACACTGCCCAACACCATGTTCAGGGTGGAACTGGAGAATGGCCACGTGGTGACGGCGCACATCTCCGGCAAGATGCGCAAGCATTATATCCGCATTCTCACCGGCGATACGGTGACCGTCGAACTCACCCCCTACGACCTGACCAAGGGTCGCATCACCTACCGCGCCCGCTGATCACAATCCCCCGCTACGCTGCACCCGGCTGACTGCGCCAGCTCGCGCCGATGCCAGACAAAAAAACACCCGCGCCGGCACACCGGAACGGGTGTTTCGCGGTGGACGGCGATCAGGTCAGCGCCGCTTCCGTCTCGCGGCTGAACTCGAAACGCAGCCCATCGTCACCGGCGCGCACGACAACGTTACCGCCTCCGGCCAGTCGTCCGAACAACAGCTCTTCGGCCAGGGGTTTGCGAATACGCTCCTGAATCAGTCGCGCCATCGGGCGAGCACCCATCTTGGCATCATAACCATGTTCTGCCAGCCACTCCCGGGCGCCCTCGTCCACCTTGAGATCCACCTGCTTCTCGGCCAGCTGCAGACTCAGCTCTTCGACAAATTTGTCCACCACACGCCGCACCGTCTCCGCATCCAAACCGTTGAACTGAATAATGGCATCCAGCCGGTTGCGGAACTCGGGGCTGAAGCCCTTGCGGATCGCCTCCATGCCATCGGTGCTGTGATCCTGCCGCGTGAAGCCGATGGACGGCCGGCTCATGTCCTCGGCACCGGCATTGGTGGTCATTACCAGAATCACATTGCGGAAATCGGCTTTGCGACCATTGTTGTCCGTCAACGTGCCATGGTCCATGACCTGTAGCAGCAGGTTGAACACGTCCGGGTGCGCCTTCTCGATTTCATCAAGCAGAAGCACGGAATACGGGTGTTTGATGACTTCTTCCGTGAGCAGCCCACCCTGATCGAAGCCCACATAGCCAGGAGGCGCACCGATCAGGCGCGACACCGTGTGCCGCTCCATGTATTCCGACATATCGAAACGGATCAGCTCCACTCCCAGCAGGCTCGCAAGCTGGCGGGTGACCTCGGTTTTGCCCACCCCCGTGGGACCGGCGAACAGGAAGCAGCCCGTGGGCTTCTGCGGCGAAGCCAGGCCGGCACGGGACATCTTGATGGTGGAGGACAAGGCGCCAATGGCTTCGTCCTGACCATAGATCAGCGCCTTCAGGTCCCGGTCCAGCGTCTCCAGCACCTTCATGTCGGAACTGGACACCCGGCGCGGCGGAATGCGCGCCATGCTGGCCACCACGGATTCAATGTCACCCACGCTGATGGATTTCTTCTGTCGTGACGGCGGCAGCAGATTGAGACGGGCGCCGGCCTCGTCGATCACATCGATGGCCTTGTCCGGAAGACGGCGGTCCGTGATGTGCTTGCCCGCCAGTTCCGCCGCCGCACGCAACGCCGGATCCGTGTACTTGACGCGGTGATGTTCCTCGAAGCGGGATTTCAACCCCTTCAGGATGCGGTAGGTGTCCGCGACACTCGGCTCCGGCACGTCGATTTTCTGGAAGCGTCGCGCCAGCGCACGGTCTTTCTCGAAGATGCCGCGGTACTCCTGGTAAGTGGTGGAGCCGATGCACTTGAGTTCGCCACTGGCCAGCGCCGGCTTCAACAGATTGCTGGCATCCATCACACCGCCGGATGCCGCACCGGCACCGATGATGGTGTGGATCTCATCAATGAACAGCACCGCTCCGGGCACCTTCTCCAGCTGTTTCAGCAGACTCTTGAGGCGCTTTTCAAAGTCGCCGCGGTACTTGGTGCCGGCCACCAGCGCACCCATGTCCAGTGAATAGATCACCGACTTGCGCAGCACCTCCGGCACCTCGCCCTCGATGATCAGCTTGGCCAGCCCCTCGGCAATGGCCGTTTTGCCCACGCCGGCTTCACCAACGAACAACGGGTTGTTCTTCCGCCGGCGGCACAATACCTGGATTGTGCGCTCCACCTCGGCCTGACGGCCGATCAGCGGGTCGATAGCCCCCTTGCGCGCACGCTCATTCAGGTTGACCGCAAAACTTTCCAGCGGGGATTTGCTGGCACCGCCTTCGCCGGATTCATCGTCACTTTCCACCGGTCCAGGCTGGCTTTGCCCACCGGCATCCTCGTCAGACACCTTGGAAATGCCGTGGGAGACGAAATTCACCACATCCAGGCGTGTCACGCTCTGTTTGTGGAGGAAATACACCGACTGGGATTCCTGCTCGCTGAAAATCGCCACCAGCACGTTGGCGCCGGTAACCTCCTTGATGCCCGCCGACTGCACATGCAGGATGGCGCGCTGCAACACCCGCTGAAAGCCCAGCGTGGGCTGCGTTTCCCGGCTGTCATTGGGTGGCAGCAGCGGCGTGGTCTCTTCCAGAAACGCCTCAAGATCCTTCTTCAGCTGCGCGAGATCCGTCCCGCAGGCCTTCAAGACATTGACTGCGGTGGGATTGTCAGTCAGCGCCAGCAACAGATGCTCGACGGTGAGAAACTCGTGCCGCTTCTCCCTCGCCTCCTTGAAGGCAAGATTCAGCGTGAACTCCAGCTCTTTGCTCAGCATGCGTTCTCACCCCATCGTGTGATTCTGCCGGTCAGCGCCCAAAACGCACCGGCTTCGTAAGCTTCGGACCCGCCGCAACCGCAACGGTTCCCCTGCAGGCCAATAAGATCCAGCCCCTCAGGCTTCCTCCATGGTACACAGCAGCGGGTGATTATGCTGTTGGGAATAGGCGTTGACCTGATCGACCTTCGTTTCCGCCACATCCCGGGAGAATACGCCACAAACTCCATGCCCACGGGTATGCACATGCAGCATGATCTGCGTGGCGCGGGACCGGTCCATACCGAAAAAGGTCTGTAGCACTTCCACCACGAACTCCATCGGGGTGTAGTCGTCATTCAACAGTATGACCTTATACAGCGGCGGGCGCTTGAGCTTCGGCTTCGCTTCTTCCACCGCCAGGCCATCGTCACGCCGCGGGTTACGCTCGTCACTCATGAGAATTCCATCATCAGTCAGTCCATGCCATATGCTGCCGGCACTCCGTCTATCACAATTCTAGGAATTGCGATACCACAGTGACAACACGGTAAGGGGCAGCATACCGGCGTTGCGATGAATTTGCGGATAGCCATCCCCATCTGCTTGCGGAGGCGGGTACAATACGCCTCTTGCACATGAATCGCAGCATGTTCACGGGGAACGCTATGCAGCAGGCAGAACGTGGTCTCTTCGATTTGCGCCGGGGCCACATCATTTTTCTCGAGGAAGGCGACCAGTCCCTGCTCACGGTGGCGGTGGAGACCATGGCCGCCGGTCACCTGTCGGAGTTGCCGGAACTCGGTGGCGGCCGCGCCCGCCTGCTGATCACTGCGGAACGCGCCCATGCCCTGGATCTCGACAACCCGGACAATGTCGCCCTGTCAATCCAGTTGCCCCGCCAGTTCACCGTCTCGGACCTGCTGTCATTCTGTGCGGCGCCGCTGTCGGTGCTGGACCTGAACTCCGTGCGCGAAGCCAGCCGCCCGGCGAACGAGTTGGAAGAGGCGGCGCTGGCGCTGGCCAAGGCCGGCCGTCTGCTGCCTGCCATGCTCAGCGTGGACTGCAGCGAGCGAGGCTCACGTCTACAGTCCCTACTGGATGACCAGACCCTACTGCGCGTCCCGGCCGACCAGGCCCGGGAACTGGCCCGTTCGCGCGAGCACCGCCTGCAGCGCGTCAGTGAAGCGCCGGTCCCCTTGGAGGACTCCGAACAGACCCGCTTCGTGTTGTTCCGCGAATCCAGCGGCCTGCTGGAACACGTGGCGGTGGTCATCGGCGACCCCAAGCACTGGCCCGACCCGGTGCCCGTGCGCGTGCACTCCGCCTGCCTCACCGGGGATCTGTTCGGTAGCCTGCGGTGCGACTGCGGCGAACAACTGCGCAACGGGGTGCGTGCAATCCGAGAACAAGGTGGCGGTGTGCTGCTGTATCTGAGCCAGGAAGGCCGCGGCATCGGCCTTGCCAACAAACTGCGGGCATACACCATTCAGGACCACGGCGTGGACACGGTGGATGCCGATGGCATCCTCGGGTTCACGGGTGACGGCCGCCGCTATGAGGCGGCCCTGGACATGCTGCGCCAGCTCGGGGTGAAGCGGGTCCTGTTATTCACCAACAACCCCAGCAAGGTCTCAGCCCTGTCCGGTGGCGGCGTGACGGTCGTGGAACGTCGACCGCTGCACGGCAGTATCACGGCCCATAACCGGCGCTATCTCGACACAAAGGCCCGGAAGGCCGGGCACATGCTCGACGAGTTGCTTCAGGACAGCGATACCGCGGGCGGACATTGACTGCCCGCCGCACCGCTGTGGCGACACGGACCTGACATGGAAGACAAAGCCAAGCAGCGCCTCTATTACAAGAACAACCGCATCAAGCAGTTGCGCGCCTTCTGCTTTACGGCGCAGGCCGGAAGCATCTCCCGCGCCGCCGAACGCCTGGGGCTCAGCCAACCATCGGTTTCGCTTCAGATTCAGGCGCTGGAGCGGGAGATGGAGATCACTGTCTTCGAGCGCCGCGGCCCGAAGATCACGCTGACCCCGGACGGCAAGACCCTGTACGAACTGGCCGTCCCTCTGGTGGAAGGCGTTGATGCACTTCCCGCGCGCTTCGCTGCCCGAAGCGAATCCATGGGCAGCGGCCGGCTGGATATCGCAGCCGGGGAATCCAGCACCCTGTATCTGATTCCCGATCTGCTCAAGCAATTCATGGAGCAGGACCCGCAAAGCCCGGTCAAACTGCACAACCTGGTCGGTGCGGACATGCTCCAGGCCTTGCGGAATGACGAAGTGGATTTCGCCGTCGGCTCCATGCTGGATCTGCCTGATGATGTGAATTACCGGCCTGTGTATTCCTTCGCCACCTCGTTGATCACGCCGCTGGAACACCCCCTGGCACAGCGTGAAGAGATCACGCTGGAGGATCTGGCCTCGGATGCGCTCATTCTGCCGCCGCGCCATCTCACCACCTGGCGTCTGGTTCACCTGGTACTGCAACAGCACAACATCCCTTACCAGGTTCGGCTCGAGGTAGGCGGCTGGGAGATCATGAAGGCCTATGTGGAGCGTGGGTTCGGCATCGGCATTGCCAGCAATATCTGCCTGACCGGGCACGAGCGACTTGCAGTGCAGCCGCTTCCGGAAGTGTTCCCGCGCCGCACGTACGGGGTGATGTGGCGGCGGGGTAAATTCCTCTCGCCGCAGGCGCGCCGCTTCATCGAACAGATGGACCCGGATTTCTTCACCGCTGGCCAAGAGCCGGTCCTTGAGGGCAATCAGGAGCCCCAAGGGAATCGGGTCTTCGTCGCCGCAGGGGCGCGCAGCCCGGACCAGGAACCCGCACGGCAACACAGCGATTCATGAATACGTCCCCAAGGCTGCTCCGCCGGCGGCAGACACGTTTCACGGTCGACAGATGCGCGGCGGCGGTTTAGGCTTTGCGCCCATGGTCTGGAAACCGCATGTCACTGTCGCCTCCGTTATCGAGCAGGACGGTCGCTTTCTCATGGTGGAGGAGCGCGCCGACGGAAAGCTCGTGCTGAATCAACCTGCCGGCCATCTGGAACCGGGTGAATCGCTGGTGGACGCCGCTGTGCGTGAGACGCGCGAGGAAACCGCCTGGATGTTCCAGCCGGAATCGGTGATCGGCGTCTACCGCTGGTATCATGCCGCCAAGCGTGCCACCTTCCTGCGGGTGTGCTTTGCGGGGAGCGCCCTCAGCCATGACAGCAGCCAGCCTTTGGACGACGGCATCGAACGTGCGGTATGGATGAGCCTGAGCGAAGTCCGCGACGCCGCTGCCCGACTCCGCAGCCCCATGGTTTTGCGCAACATCGAGGATTATCTGGCCGGACACCGCTATCCGGTGGAGATAGTCCAGGATGTGACCGAATAGCCCGCACCCCACGATCCATTCGAGCCATGACGACCAATTCCGGCAGCAAAGTCATTGTTGGCATTTCCGGCGGCGTGGATTCCTCCGTGGCGGCGCTGCTCCTGCTGGAGCAGGGTTACCAGGTGGAAGGCCTGTTTATGCGCAATTGGGAGGACGATGACACCGACACGGCCTGCACCGTGGAGGACGATCTGGCGGACGCCAAGCAGGTCTGCGCCGAACTCGGGATCCCCCTGCATCAGGTCAACTTCGCTGCCGAGTACCGTCAGCAGGTGTTCGAGCACTGCCTGCGCGAGTTCGAGGCCGGCCGCACCCCAAACCCGGATGTCCTCTGCAACCGGGAGATCAAATTCAAGGCCTTTCTGGAGCATGCACTACGCCTGGGCGCAGATGCCGTGGCCACCGGTCACTACGCACGGACCGGCACCGACGACCAGGGCCGGGCCACGCTGATGCGCGGGCTGGATCGCAACAAGGATCAGAGCTACTTCCTGTACATGGTGCCGCACCAGGCACTGGCCAGGACACTGTTCCCACTGGGAGAACTGCAAAAGCCGCAGGTCCGGCGCCTGGCGGAGGATGCAGGGTTCGACAACTTCGAGAAGAAGGACAGCACCGGAATCTGCTTTATTGGCGAACGGGATTTCCGCGAGTTCCTGGCGCGCTACATCCGCCGGGAACCGGGGCCGATTGTGACCACCGACGGGCAGACCATCGGCGAGCACCAGGGCCTGAGCTTCTACACACTCGGCCAGCGCCAGGGGCTCGGGATCGGCGGTGTGCCCGGCCGTTCCGGGCCCTGGTTTGTGGCGGAAAAGCACCTTGCAGACAATGTACTGATCGTGGCCGAAGGCGCGGACCACCCCAGCCTGCTCAGCATCGGCCTGGTGGCCGATCAGCCGCACTGGGTCGCAGGGGCGCCGCCGGCTAACAGCTTTCGCTGCACCGCGAAAACACGTTACCGCCAGCCGGATCAGGGCTGTCAGGTGCGGATGGACGCCGTGGGCAACTGTGATGTGCGTTTCGATGAGCCGCAGCGTGCGGTGACGCCCGGCCAGTCCATCGTGTTCTACCAGGGAGACCGCTGCCTGGGGGGCGCCATCATCCAAGAGCGAACCACTCAACAGGCCGCGGAGCCCTGATGCCATGACCGAGCCCAAGTCCCTTCAATCGCAGGCGCTGGCGTTGGCCGCCGTGTTTCAGGCCCTGTTGGAGGTCAAGCGCATTGCCCGCACAGGCCGCAGCGAGCAGGATACCGTCATCACCTGCCTGACCGGGCTGTTACGTCCCTTCGATGGCGATGTGGCAGAAGCCTATGGGGGCGCAAGCGCCCTGCTGCCCGGCCTTCATCAGTTACACCGCCAGCTCACCCAGCCGGTGGACATGGAACTCACCCGCTACGCGGTCGTTGTGTTTCACCTGGAACGCAAGCTTCTCCGTCGCCAGGACATGCTGGACCGCATCGGCCAGGGGCTTGGCCAGGCACGCGCACAGGCCGAGTATTTTCACATCGGCCATGACAGCGTGCTGGGACGGCTGGGGGATCTCTACAGCGACACCGTCAGTACACTAAAACCCCGTATCATGGTGCAGGGTCAACGGGAATGGCTGGAAGATCCGCGCAACGCCAACATGATCCGGGCATTGCTCTTGGCCGCCGTGCGGGCCGCAACACTGTGGCGCAGCAGCGGCGGCAACCGGTTGCGCCTCCTGTTTCAGCGCAACCGCCTGTTGCAGGCAACCCACCGCCTTATCGATGAACTGGAGACCGCCGGCTGAGGTTCAGCTGCAGGCCGCATCGGTTCCGCAAATCGCCGGGATTTCGTGTATGATTGGGCGCGCCGTAGGGGCGCGTCCGCGCTGAGCACTGTTCGTGCGGCCCCGGGGAACACCAAGTTTGAAGACTGGGAGGAATGATGAGCAACAGTTTTAACGCGCGCTCGACGCTGGATGTCGGTGGGAAGGCCTACGAGATCTTCCAGCTGACCGCCCTTCAGGACAAGCATAATCTTGATCGGCTGCCGTTTTCCCTCAAGGTGCTGCTGGAGAATCTGCTGCGCACCGAGGATGGCGTCAGCGTGACCAAGGAAAGCATCGAAGCCCTCCTGAACTGGGACGCCAAGGCGGAGCCCAGCAGCGAAATCGCCTTCACTCCCGCCCGTGTGGTGATGCAGGATTTCACCGGCGTGCCCGCCGTGGTTGACCTGGCCGCCATGCGTGACGCCATGCAGGCCCTGGGTGGTGATCCAACCCGCATCAACCCGCTGTCGCCGGCAGATCTGGTCATCGACCACTCGGTGATGATCGACCACTTCGGTACCGCCGACGCACTCGATCTCAACACCAAGCTGGAATACCACCGCAACAAGGAGCGGTACACCTTCCTGCGCTGGGGCCAGAACGCCTTCTCCAACTTCCGTGTCGTACCCCCGGGCACCGGCATCGTCCACCAGGTGAACCTGGAATATCTGGCCGATGTGGTGTTCAGCCGTGAAGTGGACGGCAAGGTCCAGGCCTACCCGGACACGCTGGTTGGTACCGACTCCCACACCACCATGATCAACGGCCTGGGCGTGCTCGGCTGGGGTGTTGGCGGTATCGAGGCCGAAGCCGCGATGCTGGGTCAGCCCATTTCCATGCTGATCCCGCAGGTCATCGGCTTCAAGCTCTCCGGGCAGCTGCCGGAAGGCGCCACTGCCACCGATCTGGTGCTCACCGTGACCCAGATGCTGCGTCAGCGCGGCGTGGTGGGCAAATTCGTGGAATTCTTCGGTGACGGCCTGTCCAACATGCCGCTGGCCGACCGTGCCACCATCGCCAACATGGCTCCGGAGTACGGCGCCACCTGCGGTATCTTCCCCATCGACGGTGAAACCATCCGCTACCTGCAGCTGTCCGGCCGTGACGAGCAGACCATCGCCCTGGTGGAAGCCTACGCCAAGGCCCAGGGCATGTGGCGTGAAGACGGTGCCCCCCAGGCGGACTACACCGATGTGCTCGAGTTGGACATGAGCACGGTGGAACCCAGCCTGGCCGGCCCGAAACGCCCGCAGGACCGCGTGGCCCTGAAGAATGCCAAGCAAACCTTCGGCAGCAACCTCGAGGCGCACCTGGAAGAGCATGCCAGCGCCGAAGAAGATCGCTTCAAGAACGAAGGTGGCGACACGGCTGTTGGCGGCCAGATCGACCACGAGCAGGGCGCCGTGGAGATCGAGCTCAACGGCCAGAAAACCATGGTCAAGCATGGCGCCGTGGTCATCGCTGCCATCACCAGCTGCACCAACACCTCCAACCCGGACGTCCTGGTCGCCGCCGGCCTGGTGGCCAAGAAAGCGCGTGAGCGCGGTCTGAAGGTCCAACCCTGGGTGAAGACCTCCTTCGCCCCCGGTTCCCAGGTTGTGCCCGCCTATCTGCAAAAGGCCGGCCTGCAGGAGCACCTGGACGCCCTGGGCTTCAACGTCGCCGGTTTCGGTTGCACCACCTGTATCGGCAACTCGGGGCCACTGCCCGAGGCCGTGGGTGATGCCATCAAGGACGGAGACCTGATGGTGGCCTCCGTGCTGTCGGGTAACCGGAACTTTGAAGGCCGGGTACACCCCGATGTGCGCACCAACTGGCTGGCCTCGCCGCCCCTGGTGGTGGCCTACGCCCTGGCCGGCACCATGACCAGGGACCTGACCTCCGAACCAATCGGTCAGGACAAGGACGGCAAGGACGTGTACCTGAAGGACATCTGGCCGACCCAGAAGGAAGTGGCCGATACCGTTGGCAGCAGCATCAGCCGGCAGATGTTCCAGGAGCGCTACGCCGATGTGTTCGCCGGTGACAAGAACTGGCAGGGCATCGAGACCTCTGAAGGCAAGAACTACGACTGGGTGCCGTCCACCTACATCGCCAACCCGCCCTACTTCCAGGGCATGACGATGGAAGAACCGGGCGTGCCCACCATCGAGAACGCTCGCTGCCTGGTCAAGGTAGGTGACTCCATCACCACCGACCACATCTCCCCCGCGGGTGCCATCAAGCCGGACAGCCCGGCTGGCAAATACCTGCAGGAAAAGGGTGTGGAACCGAAGGAGTTCAACTCCTACGGCTCCCGTCGCGGTAACCACGAGGTGATGATGCGCGGCACCTTCGCCAACGTGCGCCTGAAGAACCTGATGGCACCTGGCACGGAAGGCGGCTGGACCACGCACGTGCCCAGCGGTGAAGTCATGAGCATCTTCGATGCCTCGATGAAGTACCAGGAAGAAGGCACACCGCTGGTGGTGCTGGCCGGGAAGGAATACGGCACCGGCTCCAGCCGCGACTGGGCTGCCAAGGGCACGAACCTGCTGGGCATCAAGGCGGTGATCGCCGAGAGCTTCGAGCGTATCCACCGCTCCAACCTGGTCGGTTTTGGCGTGCTGCCGCTGCAGTTCAAGGACGGCGACAGCATCGACAGCCTGGGCCTCACCGGCAAGGAGACGTTCAGCTTCGCCTCCCTGGACGGTGAACCGAAGACCCTGAAGGTCACCGCCCGCGACGACAGCGGCAAGGAAACCACTTTTGAGGCCGTGGTCCGCATCGACACGCCGAAGGAGTGGGACTACTTCCGTAACGGCGGCATCCTGCACTACGTGCTGCGCAACCTGGCCAAGCAGTCCAAGGCTGCCTGAGCCGGCATGTGGCACTAGCACCAACTCAGGCCGCCCCCCGGGGCGGCCTTTTTATTTCCCACGGCAGGTTTTCGCTGTCCTACAGGATTACCGGACGTAAACGGACCAACTGATCAACCGCAGGAGCACAGATGAAACAGCAGCATTTCGATACCGTTGTCATCGGCAGCGGCCCCGGTGGCGAGGGCGCTGCACTCAAGCTGGCCAAGGCCGGCCAGCGGGTGGTGGTCGTTGAAAGTCACAGCGAGGTGGGCGGCGGCTGCACCCATTGGGGCACCATCCCGTCAAAGGCGCTGCGCCATACCGTCCGCCGCATGATGGAATACAACAACAGCCCCCTGTTCCGCGACGTGGGTGCTCCACGGCGCCTGTCGTTCCCGCGCATCCTGCGTGCCGCCGAGCGCGTGATCAGCCAGCAGGTCACGCTCCGCAGCGGCTTCTATTCCCGCAATGAAGTGCCCGTGATCGAAGGACGCGCCAGCTTCGTCGACGAACAGACCGTGGAGATACTCAACGCCGGCGGGAAAACCACCCGCATCACGGCGGACAATTTCCTGATCGCCACCGGGTCCCGGCCGTATCATCCGGAAGACGTGGATTTTTCACACTCCCGGATCGTGGACAGTGATACCGTGCTAGAACTGGACCACACCCCACGCAGCATCATCATCTACGGCGCCGGGGTGATCGGTTGCGAGTACGCCTCTATTTTCCGGGGACTGGGGTTGAAGGTGGATCTCATCGATACCCGGGAGCGCCTGCTCACCTTCCTGGATGACGAGATCTCCGACGCCCTGAGCTATCACCTGCGCGAACTCGGCGTCCTGATCCGCCACCGGGAAACCTACAGTCGGGTCGAGGCTTCGGATGATGGCGTTGTCATGCACATGGAGTCGGGCAAACGCCTGCGCGCCGACATGCTCCTCTGGGCCAATGGGCGCACCGGCAATACCCAGAAAATGGGTCTGGAGCCCCTGGGCATCGAACCCAATGGACGCGGTCAGATTGAGGTCAACAGCAATTACCAGACGGCCCAGCCGCACATCTATGCCATAGGCGACGTGATCGGCTACCCCAGCCTGGCCAGTGCCGCCTACGATCAGGGCCGGTTCGCCGCCACACATCTGCTCAACGGCAGCAGCGACTACGAATTGGTACGGGATATTCCCACCGGGATCTATACCATCCCGGAAATCAGTTCGGTGGGTAAAACCGAACGGGAACTCACCGAGGCCAAGGTGCCCTATGAAGTCGGCCACTCCTTCTTCAAGGATCTGGCGCGGGCACAGATCGCGAACCAGGGGGTGGGCATGCTCAAGATCCTGTTCCATACGGAAACCCTGGAAATCCTCGGTATCCACTGCTTTGGCGACCAGGCGGCCGAGATCGTGCATATCGGCCAAGCCATCATGTCCCAGCCGGGTGATGCCAACAGCCTGATGTACTTCATCAACACCACCTTCAACTACCCCACCATGGCAGAAGCCTACCGGGTGGCCGCACTGAACGGTTATAACCGCCTGAGCTGACATGCTAGACAAGACACCAGGGATTCCGGTCTCCCTTTTCTTCGATTACAGCTGCCCGTACTGCTACATCGCCAGCCACCGGCTGCGGGGCCTGATGGAGCGCCATCATCTGGACGTACTCTGGCGCTTCATCGAAACCCGCCCGGAGGTTCCCGCCGCCGGCTTGACCGCCGGCGATCAGGTGGATGAGGCGCTGTTGGTGCAAGCACGGGCCGAGGGGCTGGCATTGGACTTGCCCGGGCTCGTTCCCAATACCCGGCGCGCCATACTGCTGGCCCAGGCCACCCTACTGCAGCGCCCTGATGCTTTCCCGTTACTGCACCAGCGTCTGTTTCAGGCGGTATTCGTGGAAGGTAAGAATATCGGCGATGCCGATGAACTGCGGCATCTTGCCCGGGAGTTGGGGCTGGAAGCCCAGCTGCTCACGGCGTGGGAGACCTCCGCGGCCATCCAGGTAGTGCTAGCGCACGTGGAAGAGGCCCAGCGCCATGGCCTGCAACAGGTCCCCACCATCGTGGTGGCCGAGCGCTCCTTCCCCGGCATGGTCTCCGTGGATCTGTTGGAACAGGCCTTGCACAAGCATGCCGAACGCCCTTGAGGCTCTGATCCGTGCGTGGTTCACGAGCACACCCGCCTGCAGCCTGCGACCGTCTCAGCGGCTGTGCCGGGAACTCTCCGCAAGCCGCTCGCCGGAGGCCTCGAAGCCGGGGATAAGGACTTCCCGAATGTAGTCCATGTAGTCATGAAACTCAGGACCAGAGGGCACGAGCTCCGGCGCGTCACGGCGTAACTGCAGCGTCCCCAAGTACACCGAATAGGATAGCACCGCGCGCTGACGCGCCTCCCGGGCTTCCAGACCGAGCGCCTGATAGTTCTCCACCATGAAGTCGATGCGCCGCTGATTGACGCGGCGCACCACCGCGCCAACCAATGGCTCCTTGGCCACCGCGGCGAAGGCCAGGTACAACTGCCCTGCCCGTTTACTGCCATCGGCCCCGCGGAACAGGCGATCGATGCGCGCGGCACCATCCGTCTCCATCGCCGCCCGGGCGATTACGTCATCGGTCTGCTGGCGCTCCCAGCGTTTCAGGGCCGCCTTCAGCAGCGCCTTGCGATTGCTGAAATGCCAGTAGAAGCTGCCCTTGGTGACGCCCAGACGCCGAGCCAGGCGTTCCACGGCCACCGCATCCAGACCGCCTTCGGCAATGGCATCCAGCGCCGCGTCGGCCCAATCATCTGCCGTCAGCGTCTTTCGGCTTGTATGCGCGTGCATGATGTCGTTCTATTCAATACGTGAGCGTATGGTAACCCGCGCAGCCATCAGCGTCGCGTGCCAACCGTTGGAATCAGGCGTTACGTTCGGGCCGACCCGACAGCTCGATTGCGGCAAGCGCAGGCACAGGTCGCGTCTCGGCCGGCGTCTGCGCGCCGGTCCGATCCGAATCAGCACGGAAGCGGGCCTGGATAAGCCGTTCGATCCACAAAGGAATCGCTATGAACACATCGTACATCTGAATCAGCAGCCGCCCAGCCACCGTAGCAGACACCGAGAGCCCCCGCCCGAGCAAGGCGCCCGTGTGCAACAGCGCCCAGAGAATCATGGCCGTCACCGGTCGCACCGTGGTGCCCAACATACCAAGAGGAACCGCCGCGAAGGCCAGCAAAAACGGAAACAGAAGTAGCAAGCCGCTCAGCACCGTCTCTCCCAGGATACCAAGGAGTATCTGTTCACCGATTCCACCAACGGCCAGTGGCGCCACGGAAAGCGTCTGCATCGCCAACCAGTAGTAGGCACTCGCAACACCGGCGGCAATCAACAGCAGGGCGCAGAAGCTGAGCCAAAAGATACTCCGCCTCACGCCAGATGGCAGCCCGGTCAGCGGCGGGATCACCCGGCTCACCCGCTGGGAGTCCAACAGCAGAATGCCCAGCAACAGCTGCAGACCGATCAGGAGCCCCAAGGTCATCTGCCAGGCCGCCACTCCCGGCAGCAGAACTTCATCGCCAATCACGCTGCGCATGGGCTCCGCCGCCAGTCCGCCGTAGGCCGCCACACCGGCAATCGCCAAGCCCAGAAGCAGTGCCGCCACGAGGAATCGCCCCAATACACCGGCAGCCAAGACCACCAACTGGCGCCGCCCGGTCTGGCGCAGCCGCTGGTAGGCAACCAGACGGCGGCGCGTCATCCGCAACCCCTGCTCGAGGCGGCCCAGCCGCACGTCCAGCGCCTCCAGCACCCGTTGCACACGCCGCCAACGCGGCATCATGCGGTAGAGCAGCAGGTAACGGCGCTGATGCTGCTGCCGCTGCTGCTCCCGTGCATCGGCTCGTTGCTGGGCCAGCGTATCGCGAATATCCTCGAGCGTTCGCCCCACGGCACCGGTGTGCTCTGCACCCAAGCGGGACACCGCGTCCATAACGCGCGCCCAATTCGGCGGCTCGGCAGGGGTGTCCGCGCTGCGCTGAAAATCCTCCTCCAGCGCGGCCACATGCCGGCCCAGCCGCTGTCGCAGCACAGGCAGCGTATCCAGCTCTTTTCTCGCCTGGCTTGCCAACTGTTCATGGGCGTCGCGCAGTTCAAAGGCTGTGGTGTCCCGCGCCTGCCGCAGCAACAGCCGCTCACACCAGCCACGGACGATAAACGCCGCCCGGCTGCAGTAGGCGGTGAGCAGACGCGCCGTGAGGCGGATCGAGCGCATCACGGTCATCAGCAGGGCATGCACCGGACGGCGCGCGAAATACGCAAACACCATGGCCAGCGGCAACCACACCAGGAGCATCAGCCAGGGGCTCGAGGCAAGCAGCAGTTGCTCGGAGTTGGGCATGGTGTTCTCCTTCAGCGGGGCGGCCGCCGCAGCCTGACAGCGTCAATCACGCCAGGACACGATTTCCTATTTCCGCCATTATGCCCATCGGAGCGAACGGTAGGCAAAATCACGCCAATGCCCACCCGTGTCAGGGGCGGTCCGTTACCCGGGGAAGAACCGTGCCGGGCTGTTTCATGAACCGCCGTTCATACGGCTGTCACGTTGACGCAGTACACTGTCATCAGATTGACACCGAAATGGAGCCCAGATGAGCGATACGGATTTTCGTCGCCCGGAGCTGTTTCTCAACCGGCAGTTGAGCCTGCTTGAATTCAACGCCCGTGTGCTGGAGCAGGCGCGGGACCCACGGGTTCCGTTGCTGGAGCGGTTGCGCTTTCTCTGTATATCGAGCACCAATCTGGACGAATTCTTTGAGATCCGGGTCTCCGGGCTCAAACAGGCGGCGGAACTTGGCTCCACCCAGGCCGGAGCGGATAACCGCACACCGCAGGAGGTGTTGCGCCAGGTCAGTCAGCGGGCGCACACGCTGGTGGAGGCGCAGTACCAGGTGCTGAACTCGGTGCTGATTCCGGATCTGGCACGGGAGGATATCCGCTTCATCCGTCGCGGGGAGTGGAATGCGGCGCAACGGGGCTGGGTGCGGAACTATTTCGAACATGCGCTGCTGCCAGTGCTGAGCCCCTTGGGGCTGGACCCGGCCCACCCCTTCCCCCGCATACTCAACAAGAGCCTGAACTTCATCGTTCAACTGGAGGGGAAAGATGCCTTCGGCCGCAACAGCGGGCTGGCCGTAGTCCAGGCCCCTCGCGCCCTCCCCCGCTTGATCCGCGTGCCATCGGAGCATGGCAGCGGCCCCAATGATTTCGTGTTCCTGTCGTCGATCATCCATGCGCATGTGGATGACCTGTTTCCCGGCATGTCCATCAAGGGCTGCTATCAGTTCCGTGTGACCCGCAACAGCGATCTGTACGTGGACGAGGAGGAAGTGGACGATCTGCTGGTGGCCATGGAGGGGGAACTGCAGTCCCGACGCTATGGCGATGCGGTTCGTCTGGAAGCGGCGGCCAACTGCCCGGAACGGCTGACCCGATTCCTGTTGCAGGAATTCGGGCTGGACGAAGACGATCTTTACCAGGTGGACGGTCCGGTGAATCTTAACCGGCTCATGGCCGTGGTGGACGGCGTGGACCGGCCGGACCTCACCTATCCCGGCTTCACCTCCAGCGTGCCGCCGGAACTGCAGCGCAACGCCGATATCTTTAAGCTGCTGCGCCAACGGCCGGTGTTGTTGCACCACCCGTTTCAGTCCTTCGCCCCGGTCATCGACTTCATCCGCCAGGCGGCTGGCGACCCCCACGTTCTCGCCATCAAACAGACCCTGTACCGCACCGGGCCGGATTCCGCCATCGTCGACGCCCTGGTGGACGCCGCGCGGGCCGGCAAGGAGGTCACGGTGGTTATCGAACTACGGGCCCGGTTCGATGAGGAAGCCAACATCCAGCTGGCGAACCGACTGCAGGATGCCGGCGCCCACGTGGTCTATGGGGTGGTGGGCCATAAGACCCACGCGAAAATGGTGTTGGTGGTCCGCCGCGAGGGGGAACAGCTGCGGAACTACGTACACCTGGGAACAGGCAACTACCATTCCCGCACCGCCCGCCTGTACACGGACTACGGCCTACTCACGGCGGATACGGCCATGGGCGAGGACGTCCACCGCATTTTCCTGCAACTCACCAGCCTGGGCCGTGTGGCCCGGCTCAACACGCTGGTGGAATCACCGTTTACGCTGCACGAACGCATGCTGGCGCTGATCGAGCGGGAACAACGGCACGCCGAGGCCGGCCATGAAGCACGCATCATCGTCAAGCTGAACAGCCTCACCGAGCCTCGGATTATCCAGGCCCTGTATGCAGCCTCCTCGGCCGGCGTGCATATAGACCTGATTGTGCGCGGGATGTGCTGCCTGCGCCCTGGCGTGCAGGGGGTCTCGGAGCGCATCCAGGTACGCTCCATTATCGGGCGGTTCCTGGAACACACCCGGGTCATGTATTTCCACAATCATGGCGAGCCCGAGGTCTACCTGAGCAGTGCGGACTGGATGGAACGCAATTTCTTCAGACGGGTGGAAGTGGCCTTCACGGTGGACAATCCTGAACTGCGGCAACGGGTGATCGATGACCTGGACACCTACCTTGCGGACGACGCCCAGGCCTGGTTGCTGGACGCTGAAGGCACCTATCACCCCGCGGCGCCCCATAAGGAAACACCCACCAGTTCTCAGGCCATTCTGCTGAAGCGCCTGGCAGAACACGCCTGATCAGCCTTCTTCCTACTCCAGACGGAGCGCCATATCCACCGATTGCAACCAGCCGGCCTCCTCGTCCAGCTCGGCAACCGTCAAGGGATGCGATTCCAGCCACTCACGGGGCAGGCGCAGCCTTAGCTCACCACCCCGCCAGTGCAACTGGAGCGCCGGCAACGGCTCTGCATGGCGGCCACGATGCAGGATCACCGCCAGCCGCAACAAGGCCGCCAGCCGCAACAACTCCGTGCGCCGTCCGGACGGAAAATCACTGAAATGATTCAGGCGGATTTTCCGCCGATGGCAGCGGATCAACCCGGCGGTTGCCGCCTGGTCCTGCCGTGAAAAACCGGCCATATCAGCATGGCGCACCACGTAGGCGCCATGTTTCTGGTACTGGGCATGGGCGATATCCAGGCCGATCTCATGGAGCAGCGCAGCCCAGCGCAATGGCCGAACCTGCCATGATTCCAGATTCCAATCGTCGCGCACCTGCTCGAACAGGTATTCCGCCGTGGCAGCCACACGCGCCGCCTGCTCCACATCCACGTGGTAACGGGCCTGCAGGGCGGTCACGGTCAGATCCCGCACATCGTCATTGCGTATCCGGCCCAGCAGGTCGTACAGCAGGCCTTCCCGGAGCGCACCATCCGACACCTGCATATGATCGATATCCAGGGCCTCGAAAATTCCGGCCAACACCAGCGCCCCGCCGGCAAATACCGGCCGCCGCTCAGCACTAAGTCCCCGCAATTGCACATTGTCGGAATGCCCCGCCCGCAACAGCGCCGCCTGCAGACGTTGCAGTGAATCCCGGCTGATTCCCCGCTCACTCCAGCCCTCTGCTTCCACCACGGACTGTACCGCCCGCACGGTGCCGGAGGCGCCGACTGCCTGTTCCCAGCCGGCATGACGGTACGCCTGTTGAATCGGTTCCAGTTCCCTCAGCACCGCTCCGCGAAGCCGTTGCAGTCGCGCCGGCTCCAGGCGGCCTTCGGGCAGAAAGCGTCGGGTCATGCTCACACAACCCATGTGCAGGCTTTCCATCATCACGGGCCGGATTGACTCGCCGACAATCAGTTCGGTGCTGCCACCACCGATATCAATGACCAGCCGTGACCGACCGTGTTCTGGCAGCGTCTGGGCCACGCCCTGATAGATCAGACGCGCCTCTTCATAACCGGAGACAATTTCGATGGGGTGCCCGATGGCGGCTTCCGCATCGGCCAGGAAGGCGGCGCCATCGCTCAAGTGCCGCAGTGTATTGGTACCCACCGCCCGCACGCTCCCGGGTGGAAGATCACGCAAACGCTGGCCGAAACGCTCCAGGCAGGCCAGCGCCCGCTCCCGGGCCTCCGGTTCGAGTTGGCCGCGAGAGTTCAGCCCGCCGGCGAGCCGAACCATCTCCTTGATTCGGTCCACCACCTGGAGCGCACCGTGGCGGTTGCTCGCGATGACCAGGTGGAAGCTGTTGGAGCCCAGATCCACCGCAGCGACCAACTCCGGCTCACCTACGTGGCTGTTGAGCGGCGGTTGCATCAGCCTGCGGAATCGATGGGGGGACGCCCGAGTTGTGATGGGGACAGCAGCCAGCGCAGCAGCCCCTGCCCGGCGGTCGCACGACCACCAAACTCCACCAGCGCGGCCCCGGTTTTCTTGAACGTCATCATACGTTGCGGCACCCCCGCCATGGCCAATCCGGCCAACAGCGGCAGATGGGGTTCATGACCGACCAGCATCACCAGTTCCGCATCCTGCTGCGCCACCCAGTCCAGCGCTTCCGCCGGGTCCCGCTCCGGTGTCAGGCAATCCAGTTCCACCCGGCGCGCGGCATGCAGGTGCTCATTGAGTATGTCCGCGGTCTGCAACGCACGGACGTAGGGGCTGGAAGCCAGCAGACCCACGGGGCCCAGCAAGGCCGCCAGGCCACGGGCGGCCTTCTCCGTCTTCTTGCGTCCTTTCTCGGTCAGCGCGCGCGCCGCGTCCGTGATGCCGTCGCCGGCTTCCTCGGCCAGCCCATGTCGCACCAGTACCACCCGTTGCATGTCCGTTCCCCGGTTGTCGGATTGATCGCTGGCACTATACCGCGAAGCAGCAGGACGCGTAAGCGGCGGAATCCGCGTCAAATTCGCCGTTGTAATAGATGCCAACTGGCTGGATAATGCGCGCGACTCTCCCTTCCCGGGAAACATCCTGATCCATTCGCGCACCCGCGCCCGCTTCGCAACCTCGGATTCTGACGTGATCGACAAGCTTCGCAATATCGCCATCATCGCCCATGTGGACCATGGCAAGACCACCCTGGTTGACCGCCTGCTGCAGCAGTCCGGCACCCTGTCCGGCAAAGCGGCGGATACCGAGAGGATCATGGACTCCAACGATCTGGAGCGGGAACGCGGCATAACGATCCTGGCCAAGAACACGGCCATTCAGTGGAACGACTACCGCATCAATATCGTGGACACCCCCGGTCACGCCGACTTCGGCGGCGAAGTAGAGCGGGTGATGTCCATGGTGGATTCCGTCCTGCTGCTGGTGGATGCAGTGGACGGCCCCATGCCGCAGACCCGTTTCGTGACCCAGAAAGCCCTGGAACAGGGCCTCAACCCTGTGGTGGTGATCAACAAGATCGACCGGCCCGGCGCGCGCCCCGACTGGGTGCTGGATCAGACATTCGACCTGTTTGACCGGCTCGGCGCCACCGACGAGCAACTGGACTTTCCGGTAGTCTACGCCTCGGCGCTGAACGGCTATGCAAGCCTCGAAAACACGGTGCGGGACGGCGATATGACGCCCCTGTTCCAGACCGTCGTGGAACATGTGCCGGCACCGGAAGTGGATCCGGAAGGCCCGTTCCAGATGCAGGTGATTTCACTGGACTACAACAGCTATGTGGGCGTTATCGGCATCGGCCGCATCAAGCGCGGCCGCGTGAAACCGAATTCGCAGATCACGCTGATAACCCGCGAGGGCAAGACCCGCAATGCCCGCATGTTGCAGGTGTTCGGCTTCCTTGGGCTGGATCGCATCGAGGTGGACGCAGCCCAGGCCGGCGACATCATCGCCTTTACCGGCATCGACGGGTTGAACATTTCCGACACGCTGTGCGACCCGGCTGCGGTGGAGGCCCTGCCGGCCCTCACGGTGGATCAGCCCACGGTCAGCATGACTTTCCAGGTGAACACCTCTCCGTTCGCCGGCCGGGAAGGCAAGTACGTCACCTCGCGCCAGATCCGCGAGCGCCTGGAACGGGAACTGGTGCACAACGTGGCGCTGCGTGTGGAGGAAACCGACGATCCGGACCGGTTCCGCGTCTCCGGCCGTGGCGAACTGCATCTTTCGGTGCTAATCGAGAACATGCGGCGCGAGGGATACGAACTGGGTGTGTCACGCCCGGAAGTGATCATTCGTGAGGTGGACGGCCAGAAGCAGGAACCCTTCGAGCAGCTCACGGTGGACGTGGAGGAGCCGCATCAGGGTGCGGTGATGGAAAAACTGGGAATCCGTGGCGCCGAGCTGACCAATCTGAACCCGGATGGAAAAGGACGCGTGCGGCTGGATTTCATTGTGCCGTCCCGCGGCCTGATCGGTTTCCGCACGGAGTTTCTCACCGCCACCTCCGGTACCGGCTTGATGTTCCATGTGTTCGACCATTACGGGCCCATGAAGCAGGGTGACTACGGCCAGCGCATCAACGGCGTGCTCATCGCCAACGGCCCCGGCAAGGCCTTGGCCTACGCCCTGTTCAATCTACAGGAGCGCGGCCGGCTGTTCATCGGCCATGGTGAGGAAGTCTACGAAGGCATGATCATCGGCATTCACTCCCGGGACAACGACCTGGTGGTGAACCCGCTAAAGGCCAAGCAGCTCACCAATATCCGTGCCGCCGGCAGCGACGAGAACCTGCTGCTGACGCCGCCGATCCGGCTGACGCTGGAGCAGGCGCTGGAGTTCATCGACGACGACGAACTGGTGGAGGTCACACCTGAGGCGATCCGCCTGCGCAAGAAACAGCTGAAAGAGCACGAACGGAAGAGAACCAGCCGGGCCAGGGAATCGGCCTGATCAGCTCTGCTGCTTCCCGCTGGAGTCCAACGATGCTTGCGGGAAGCAGCACCCTTCCCGTCCTCTGTTCACGGTTCGATCCCCCAGCGGCGCTGGTGTGCCTCTAGTGCCTGCTCGCGACGGCGCCAATCCGGCTGCACACGATCCATCAGCGCGTGGAATGACGGACCGTGATGGAATTCCCGCAAATGGCACAATTCGTGAACCACGACGAAATCGATGCACTCCAGCGGGGCCCGAATCAGCCACAGATTGAGATTCACGCCCCCACGGCTGGAACAACTGCCCCAGCGGCTGCGCATGGCCCGCACCTTCAGGGCCGGGCGGCGCCCCTCGGCCAGCGGGATAGCCGGAAACCAGCGGTCAATGCGGTCCTCGAACACCGCACCCGCTTCACGGCGTAACCATCCACGATACGCCCGCTCTACCGCTTCGGGATTCCCCGGCGCACGCACCTGAAGCCGCAGCTTGTCACCGTGTATGCGCGACCCACCCGGAACCCCAAGACTTGGTTCCAGACGGATCTCACGGCCCAGATGCGGGTGCACCGCGCCGGCGTGGAAACCCGCTCGCTCCGGTGCCGGCGGCGCCGTCGCCAGGGCTTGCCTCAGCCATCCCTGGCGCTCGCGGATGAACCCCTCCACCGTTGCCGGCGGGGTTCCATGGGGCGCGCGGGCCTCGATGCGTCCACCCGGGAACACGTACAGGGCCAGAGTGCGCCGCCGTGTGTATCGCAGCGTGTACGGGTAGACGCCATGCACTGTGCGGACGTGATACTGGTGTCCCATCAGAATTCAAAGCTGTAAAGCAGATCCAGCGCGCTTTCCAGCCCGGCCACAGCCTGAAGGTACAGATTCCGGGCCAGACGGTAGCGCAGCGTGATCTCGTTGCCGGGCTGGAAGACGCCCACTCCGTAACTGATGAACAGATTGGAGCTGAGCTGACCACTGACAACGAACTGGGTGTCGTCCCCCTCACCCTCGGTGTCGATCTGGAAATCCTCGATGCCCAGGCCTTCGGCAACCGCAGTGGCATATCCGCCGCCGCCGGCAATTCCCAAGGCCAGCGCCGCCTGCGCCATCATGTTGCCGCCATCCGGGCCGGACTCGCCAATGGGCCGGCCGAGAATAATGTAGGACAGGACATCGTCATCCGACATGGCCGGTTCCGAAAACAGGCTCACGCGCGGGGATTCAGGCCGCCCCTCGATACGCAGGCCGGCCACCACGGTGGTGGTCTGGGCCGAGCCCGGTGCGCTGCGCGTGACCTCCCGCACGGCCTCCACGTAGATTTCCGGTGAATCAATAGGCCCGGCGAACAGGAATTGCCCTTCCCGGATACGCAGGCGCTGGCCGTAGGCCCGATAGCCACCATCCAGGATGCGCACCTCACCGTTGGCCTGAAGCACGCCGTCGTCCACCTGGCGGACCCGCAGCTGACCGGTTACCCGCCCCGTGAGTCCGAAACCGGAGAACTCGATCCGATTTCCCAGAATCACTTCGATGTCCGTGTTCACCGCCCAGCCGGGCGGTGCCTCAAGTTCCTCCGGCAACGGGATGTCAGCGGTGATTTCCTCGTCCACGAAGACCACGTCCGAGGAAACACCCACGGTACCCTCGGGCAGTCGCTGAATCACAATCTCGCCGCGCGGCACGGTCACGGAACCGGTGAGGTTGATTTGCCCGGGCTCCACCCGCAGCAACAGATCTGGGCTCACCCGCAACGTCACCATATCCTCATAGGCTGCTTCCAGGCGGTCACCTTCCAGGCCAAGCTGTAGCCGCCAGGCGCCCCCTCTCCATTGCGCCTCACCGCTGAGCTGCGCCTCGCCGGCGCCACTCCGGAAGCTGCCAGCGATGTCGGCACGATCACCGGCCACATCCACCTGGAGCCCGATCTCGGAAATCGTCACCGGCAATGCCAGTGGCTCCACCAGCCCGGCCTCCAACTGCAACTGTCCCTGTACCACCGGATCATCCAGCGTACCGGCCAGATTCGCCTCCGCGTTCACTTTCCCCTCCAGGCGACGAAGGTCCGGGAAGAACGGCGCCGCGACGCCCACATTGAGGCCGGTCAGGCGCAGCCGGCCGTCCATTGCCCCAAGGCTTCCATCCCCGCCCACGGCCACGGTGGCTTCCACATCCGCCGTGCCGATTCCATCCGAGCGCAGGTCAAGCAGCAGTTCCAGCCGCTCGGCGTCCAGCGTCAGTTGCGCCTCCAACGTATCCAGTTCCAGTGCCGCCACAATTTCCGGGTCGTCCGGATCGGTCATTTCCGCGCGCCCATCCCGTATACGTACTGACGCATCCACACGGGGCAACGGCGTTCCGCCCCAGCGGGCATCCGCAGCGGCCTCAATGCTGCCGCTCAGGCGCAGTTCCTCCGGCAGCCAGGGGTTGAGCCAGTCCAGTTCGTAACCGGCGAGCTCAAAGCCGGCAACACCGGCGGCCCCGACGGTCAGCGTGTCCTCGGCACACAGGCGGGCGGTACGATAGCCCCAGCAATGTGCCCCCAGGGTCACATCCTTGGACTCCGGCCGGTAGGCCGCCGCCATCGGCGCCTCCAGCTCCCAGGCCATGCCTGCGCCGTCCAACGCGGCGCTGCTGAGCTCCCCCGCCCAGGCCAAATCGTCCGACAGAGCACCTTGCACCAGCAGTTCCAGCTCGACCGGCGCACCCAGCAGGGACAGGGCGAGCCTGTGGGCCTGGCGTGTCCCGTCCAGTTCGAGGGTCAAGGCGTCCGCCGCGACGTCCGCCTCTGGGGCTTGCAGGCCCCGCAGATCCACCTGCAGCCGGCTTTCCGCCTCACCCAGCGACGCGATTCTGGCGGTCACCGCAAGCTCCGCAAGACGAGCAAGCTCTCCGTAGGCGAGTTCTCCGGCCTCCAGATCGAGGTCCACATCCGGCGCCGTCAGTGGCCCTTCCACCCGAAGGCGCCCGGTTGCCCGCCCTGAAGCCTGGGGCAGCACGGCAGCGAAGTCCGGTACGCTGAACTCGGCCTCCAGCTGCACCTGTTCATGAACACGACCGGAAACAGCGAGATTGGCCAGCCCCGCATCCAGTGCCAGGCCGTCAATCAGCCAGCCCTCATCGGGACGATGCCGGACCACGCCGTCCAGCAGCAACTGCAGATCTTCCCGGGGAATACGCGCCTGCAGGCGCTCAATCTCCACATCCAGCTCCAGTCGTTCCCCGTCCAGCACTCCCCGGGTACGCAGTTCCCCGGCAATACCATCGGGGGCCTCGGGATGGAGGGGCACCGCGTTGATGCCTTCCATTCGCAACCAGGCATCCCAACGGATCGCCTCGTCCCAGCCCAGCTGTGCCGAGGCCTCCAGATATCCCTCCAGCGCATCAACCCGGAATAGTTCCAGCTCCGCACCGCGGAAATCCCCGTCGCCCCGGGCCGTGATCCGCCCATCCGGAATATCTTCGCCGCTCAGATCAACATTCAAATCGAGCCTGTAGCCATACAGGTCCCCCTCCAGCCACAGCCTGCCCTGCTCAGACCGGAACTCCGCCGGCTCCAGAATCGGCCAGCGCAGATCCGACCAGCTGATATCCAGGCCATGGGCCAGTTCCGGGTGCAAGGCTGCAAGGTGCCCCTCCACCCGGATCTCCCCGGGGCCGGAGGCATTCAGCCGCAGTTCCAGATCCGCGAGCGAATTCCAGGCCGCCAACTCGAGTCGGAGATCACCGATACCAGGCAACTCCCTGGCGTCCAGCCGGAGTTCCACGTCCAGGGGATAGTCATCCTCCAGGCGCACCTGACCGTCGGCGTGCAGATGCAGCTGCGGATGTATCAACTCCATCTCGCGCAGCCGCAGCCGACGCTCCTGCAGGTTCGCGGAGAGAGTCAGGAGTTCAATGTGTTCCTCCCGATCATCCAGGTGCAATCGGGCGTCCTGCAGACGGAACGCCGTCAACTCCAGATCAATGGGTAGATCCACGGCGGGCAAGACAATGGGTTCGCGGTTCGCCGGATCCAGCAGGGCGGCGATATCCGGCAATTCCCCCGGGATTTCGGGCACAGGGGCCGGTGCCGAATCCGGTTCATCGTCGTCCAGCGTCACGCGGGCAACCAGCCCCTGCCAGTCCACCTGATTCAGTGTCAGCTCACGCCCGCGAAAGGATCCGCCCAGGGCCAGCCGCTGCCACGCGATCTGCTGCCCATCCACGTCCAGCGTCACGTTGTCCAGCCGCACAGCCGGGAAACCGATGGTGACCGGCAAATCGATGTCAGCGCGGCTGTCCGCGCCCGTCTCCTGCGGTGCGTCCTGATCGCCCGCGAGCGCCGCTGTGTCCACCTGCACCTGGACATCATCCGCATGAACCCGATCCACGCAGACGCGCAGATTCAGCAGACACACCAGATTCCAGCGCATGCCTGCCTGACCCACTTCCACGTCGATGCCTGTGTCCCGCCAGGACAGGGCCTGGATATCCAGGCCGTGCCACAGGCTGCCTCCCTGCACATCAAGCTGCAGACGCGGTTCCTCACTCATGGCACGCTCGGCCAGCCACTGTGCGCCGCTGGTGGTAAACACCAACCAGCCAAGCACAACAACCAGCGTCACCAGAAGGACGTAAACCAGCCGCAGGCCTTTGCCCGTAATCAACATCAGGCCGCGCGCCAGATACTTTGCCATGCGCCAGATCCGGTTCATATTTCCGGCCCCATGGAGAAGTGAAGCCGGAACGGCGTGTCCCGTTCACTGATCCCCCAGGCGAAATCGAGGCGGATTGGCCCCACCGGGGAAATCCAGCGCACACCGAAGCCTGCCCCCTCCTTCAGCGAGTCACCCCAGTCGTCAAAGGCATTACCTACATCGTAGAAGGTGGCCAGACGCCAGTTATTGGCCACCTGATACCCGTATTCCGCGCTGGCCACCGCCAGGTAGCGCCCCCGGATCAGATCACCTCTATCGTCCCGGGGCCCCAGGGACTGATATGCGTACCCGCGCACACTCTGGTCACCCCCGGTGGCGAAACGCAGAGACACCGGCGTACGGTCAAAATCCTCAGTGAACAGGGCGCCGACTTCCGCGCGCACCAGCCCCCGGTGACGACCATAGGTGCGCAGCCACCGACTCTCCAGGCGGACGCGGGACAACTGCACGTCGGAGCCCAGTTCCGGGTGCGTGGCGGTAACCGTTGCCGTTTGCCGGTCGCCCCAGTGCGGATCCATGCCACCCCGTGACCGGGTGCGACTGAGGGTGCTCCCTGGCAGGGTCAGCGTGGTCTCATCCCGCTGGCCACCCACTTCGAATTTTTCCCGCTCCCAGCGCAGGAACAGTGTCTGCTGCCAACCACGGGTCAATTGTCGCTGGCGCTGAATAGCGGCGGTGAGCTTTTCACTGTCCGTGTCATCGAGTTTTTCCCGCTGCCAGCCGCCGACAAACTGCAGTTGATGTTCCAACGGCGGATCCAGCGGCATGCTGTACACGCCGCTCAGGCTTTGGCGAACCTCGGAGATCTCTGTCTCCGTACGCAGACTATGACCGTCCTCGGTGACGTAGGGTTTCCGCCAACCCAGGCGCAGCCGTGGACCCACGTCGGTGGCATAACCCAGACCCACATCCATGCGGTTCGGTCGCGCCTCGGTCAGTTCCGCGACCACGGGAATCACGTGGTCCACGGCCTCCTGCGGGCGTACCCGAACCTCTGAAAAATAACCACTGTTCAGCAGGTTGCGGTTTAGTCGTGCCACGCTTTCCGAATGATAGGGATCCCCTTCCGAAAAGGGTACCAGGCGCTGCATCAAGGACTGCGTGACCGGCATCTCGGGAAAGCGCACCGCCCCCAGCTTGTAGCGCGGCCCGCTGATGTAGTGCAGCGTGATATCGGCCTCGCGCCGCTCGCGACTAATGCTGATACGGCTGGTCTGAAAGCGGCCGTCGAAATAGCCACGGGTAAGCGCTGTACTCTCGATAGACCGTTTGGCCGACTCATAGCGCCCGTGATGCAGCACGTCACCTTCCCGCAAGGCGATTGCCTCAATGACCGCGACGAAGGCCCTATCGTCCTCGGCCTCGCCATCCAGGCGGATGTCCAGACGCCGGATACGGGTAGGCTCTCCCGGGTCCACATCCACCTGTAGCACCCGGTTGCCGGGCTCGCCTTCCAGGCGGGTGGTCACCGTGGCGTGGTAATAGCCCAGTGCCTGCAGCCCGCGCTGGGCGTTCTCCTCGGCCCTGGCCGCGAAACGGCGCAATATCCGGGGATCATCCGACAACGGTGTACCGATATGACGGGCCACATTGTCCCGCAGCGCCCCCGTCACCCCGTCGACCCGCACAGTGAGTTCAGCCAGCAGCGTGACCGGCACCGCACACAGCAGTGCGGTGCCGAGAAGCATCGGGAGCACACGGGCGCGGATCAAGGAAGGCACCGTCATCAGAGGATCAGCGGGGGCTCATCGAGCAAGGCGGCCTGTTCCCGCAGCGACAGCACATGATCCTCCCAGAAACGGGGTTCACCGAACCAGGGAAAGGCTTTGGGGAAAGCCGGGTCATCCCAGCGACGTGCCAACCAGGTGGCATGCCGTATGATGCGCAGAGTCCGCAACGCCTCCACCAGGTGCAACTGCACCGGGTCGAATTCGAAGAAATCCTCGTAACCCTCCAGAATATCGGATAATTGCAGGGTCATCTCCTGACGATCCCCGGACAGCAACATCCATAAATCCTGTATCGGCGGGCCCGACAGGGCGTCGTCCAGATCCACGAAATGGGGCCCGGCATCCGTCCACAGGATATTGCCGGGATGGCAATCACCGTGCAGCCGGATCCAAGGCACCTGACTGCCCCGGTCCCAGACCCGTGCCAGCCGATCCATCAGGTCGTCGACCGTGCTCCGGTACGCCTCCATCAGGAAGCCCGGCACCAGATCATTGGCCAGCACGTAGTCCACGGCCTCACGACCCTGAGCGAGTTCCAGACGCGGGCGATGCCGGAAAGGCGCCACGGCGCCCACGGCATGGAGTCGGCCCAGAAAACGGCCGAGCCAGACGCGGTGATCCGCTCGATCC
The DNA here is from genome assembly GCA_007125985.1 of Ectothiorhodospiraceae bacterium. Lineage (GTDB taxonomy): Bacteria > Pseudomonadota > Gammaproteobacteria > Nitrococcales > Aquisalimonadaceae > LSCE01. Next base: position 31,938 of record SLCE01000239.1, read on the forward strand.
AGCTCCGGCGCGCGCCCCCCGCGTCGAGGGTACACGGCCAGTCGGAAGCCACCGTGGTGATGCAATGAGCCCCCCTGGACGTCCAGAGGTGCGATCACCGGCACATCCCGGTCCGCCAGTTCCCGGGAGAAGCTGTGTTCCTCCTGGATTGCGGCGTCGCTCCACCGCCCGGGTCGGTAGAACTTCACGACAACGGGCTCCGCGTCCTCCAGGCCGACCTGGTAGACCCGGTTCTCGTAGCTGTTCAGTTCCAGCAGACGGCCATCACAGGGAAAGCCCAGTTGCTCCAGCGCATCCAGGACATCATCCGGCCCCAGGGCGTAATAGGGAGCCGGCGCATCGGCATCGGTTCCGGAATTCATCACGCGGGCCCGGCAGCATTGACGCCGCGCGTGATGGGCCATCGCCCGGACTTCATGTTGCGGCAGATCAGCTTCACGCGGACCGCTCCTCCATCATGGCCATCAGTCCCTGCGCCGCATCGCGGGCCAGCTTCCAACGCTGGTCCTGCTGCAGATCCCGCCACCCCTGGCCCGCCGGACCACGCAAATCTTCCAGTGGGTGCGGCGTCTCGGGTTCCGTATCGTCCAGCGCATCGAGGACAGCCGGAATCTCGTCCAGCTCATTGCAGACCAGGATCATGTCGGTCCCCGCATCCAGAGCCACGCGCGCGCGCTCCGGCAGGGCGCCGAGGCTGGCAGCGCCTTCCATGCCCAGATCATCACAGAACACCACGCCGGTGAAGCCGAGTTCCCGCCGCAGCAGGCCCTCGATCCAACGCTGCGAGAAGCTGGCCGGCTGGTTGTCCAGATCGGGGAAGGCCACATGCGCCATCATCACGCCTGCAAGGCGGCGGCGGCGGATCAACTCCTCGAACGGCATCATGTCCTGCTCATGCAGCATCATCAGCGAGCGGGAGTCCACGGGCAGGTCGTGGTGGGAGTCTGCTTCCACCCCGCCGTGCCCCGGGAAATGCTTGCCGATGGCGCGCAGCCCCGCCTGCTCCATACCGTCAATATAGGCATCGGCCAGACGCAGCACAGTGGCTGGATCCGACGACAGGGCGCGGTCGCCGATCACGTGGCTGACACCGTGATCCAGATCCAACACCGGGGCAAAGCTGATATCCACACCCACAGCCCTGAGTTCAGCGGCCATGAGCCAGCCCATGTCACGGGCGAGCGCTACCGCACGATCCGGATCCTGTGCATGAACACGCCCCAAAGCCGCCATGGGTGGCAGTCGCGAGAAGCCGTGACGGAAACGCTGCACCCGCCCGCCTTCCTGGTCCACGGCGATAAGCAGAGCCGGATCACGTAGCGCATGAATCTCCGCACAGAGCGCTTCCAACTGACCCGGGCGTTCGTAATTGCGCGAAAACAGGATCACGCCGCCAACCCGAGGGTGCTGCAGACGCTCCCGTTCCTCGGCGGTCAGCCGGGTTCCGGCGATGCCGACCATAACCGGTCCAAGCCCCATCTGTTGCACTCCTCATCAGTCGATTAGCACCCGGGTACCGACAGGCACCCGGTCAAACAGTTCGATGACATCCGCATTGCGCATGCGCACGCATCCTTTGGAGAGCGGCCTCCCCAGCGGAACAGGGTCGGGACACCCGTGGATGTAGATATAACGACGCATACTGTCCACACGGCCCAGACGGTTAACCCCCGGTTCCAGTCCGCTGAGCCAGAGGATGCGGGACAGAATCCAATCCCGATCAGGCTGCGACCGATACAGCGCCTGGTCGCAGATCTCGCCGGTCCAGCGACGCCCCCGCATCACCGCGCCATGGGGCAGACTGGCACCGATCCGGGCACGAATCTGGTGCCAGCCCCGGGGCGTGCGGAATGAACCGTCCTGCTCGCCCAGCCCCGCAGCCGCCGTGGACACCGGGTAACACGCCAGGCAACGACCCCCTTCCATGACTGACAACGTCTGGTCGTCTGCATTCACGTGCAGCCACAGACCATTAGGGGATTTCCCCGCCATCATCCTACCGCCCAGGCCGAGTAAGGATGTTTGACCAGGCTGACGTTGTAGTAACGCGGATCGTGGGAGACTTCCTCCCCGGCCCAGTCCGGCAGCTGGAAGGCTTCATCCTCACGGGACAGTTCCACTTCCGCGACAATCAGTCCGGCGTTGTCACCAGAGAATTCGTCCACCTCCCAGAGGTGCTCGCCCACCCGGACTTCGTGACGCACCTTTTCGATCAGCGGGCGTTCGCAGAGGTGATCCAGCATCTCGCACGCCTCATCCAGCGGAATACTGTATTCGTATTCCCGCCGCCGGACCCCCAGGGTGGCGCCCTTGATATTCAGCCAGGCCTGCTCCCCGCTGATGCGCACCCGGACAGAAGCCTGTTTCGCACCGATGAGATAGCCCTGCCGCATGGGCAGGCTGCGCTCCACGCGCTGACGCCAGCCATCCGACACCACCAGAAACTTGCGCTCGATCTCCGATGCCACCTGTGCCTCCCGGTTCTGATCTAGCCCCATGGTAACCCAAACCCGCTGACTCGCGGACCGTGCCTGAACCGATTTTCATTCGCTGATAAACTACGCCGCCGGGACCCGGAACGGCACCTGATCGCGACCCGGAAACTTTGACTCGAGGATGACTGCAACCATGAAAAAACTTGTCCTGCTGCGCCACGGGCAGAGCCAGTGGAATCTGGAGAACCGCTTCACCGGCTGGTACGACGTGGACCTGAGCGACAAGGGGCTGGAAGAGGCACATGCCGCAGGCCGGCTCATGCGTCAACACGGCCTGGAATTTGACGCGGCCTTCACCTCGGTGCTCAAACGGGCGATCCGTACGCTGTGGATCGGGCTGGATGAGTTGGACCAGATGTGGATTCCCATCACCAACAGCTGGCGTCTGAACGAGCGGCACTACGGGGCGCTCACCGGACTCAACAAGGCGGAGACGGCGGAGAAATACGGCGATGAACAGGTCCATATCTGGCGTCGAAGCTATGCCACGCCGCCACCGGCCCTGGACGAGGAAGACGAGCGCCACCCGCGCTTCGATCCACGCTATCGTGGCCTTTCAGCCGGGCAGCTGCCCGCCGCGGAATCCCTGAAAACCACGCTGGAACGGGTCCTTCCCTTCTGGGACGACAGCATCGCCCCCGCCCTGCGCCAGGCGGACACCATCCTGATCGCGGCCCACGGCAACAGTATCCGGGCCCTGGTGAAGCACCTGCGGCAGCTGGACGACGATGCCATCATGAAGGTGGAGATCCCCACCGGTGACCCGCTGGTGTTCGAACTGGACGACGAGCTGGCTGTATCCGAGCATTATTACCTGCGCGAGCGTTAAGAAACGCCGGCTCAGCCTCCGGCTGCCAAGTGGCGGTTGATGACCACAAGATCACCGGGAGCGAGCCGCAACTCCTCCCGGCGGCTTCCGGCGGTGCGTCCAGGGATGTCCACACCAAGCTCGTAGGTCCCGGGTTCGAGATACAACCGGGCGAGCCGAACCCTGTCCGGTAACGTGCGCCAGCTCCGCGTATCCGCATTGTCCGCCACCGCGCCGGCGATGTTCAGGAGAAAGGCGATCAGCGGGCTTTCCCGCTCCACCTGCCGGGTCGCCTGGTAACGGGCCACGTTACGACTGGTGGCACGGGCAATCAGAATGGGCATCTGGCGCTGCAGCCAGTGACCCATAACGTCCGCGGGCCATTCCACCACCTCGGCGGATGCCTGGGTGCCGTTCGCCGAGAGGCGGGCACCGCTCAGACCAGATGGCCGCCGGTGCAGCGATGGAAGGGCGACACGGACCAGATGCCCGCTGTTGGGTGCAGCGACCAGCAGGCTTTCATCCTGCAGCCTGGGCGCCAGCCCGTCGTGGATGAGCAGTACCACCTGAGCATGGCGGCGCAGTTCGCGCTGCGGTGTCCAGGCCGTGATGCCGAAGGCGGCGGTATACTCATCCCGTTCATCGTGCAGATCAAGCGCGTCGGTCAGACGCACCAGGCTCTGCTGCAAATCCCTTGGCACAGCCTTGCTCTGCCGCTGGTAGGCACGGTAGGCATAACGGTAGGCGATCATGGCATCGCTCTCCTCACCCGCCGCCTCGAACACGATCCCGCTAAGGTACCGGGCCAACGCATCCCCACCGTCCGGCGCGGCACCGCTTCCCGGATCCACCCGGCGCAGCCCCAGATCAATCTGCAGGGCCTCCACGCGCGCGCCATCGAGATCGCCTCGCTCCAGAAAATTCAGCATCTGATAGACATGCAGCAGCAAGTGCTCGTGTACCGGGGGGGTATAGCTTGTGGCGGTTTCCGTCACCGTCCAGCCGGCAACTGTCTCGCTGAGACTGATGGCCTGCAATTCGCCAATGGCGTCCTTGGCCTGCTCAAAGGCATCGATGCTTCCGTCCAGATCACCGGACACCCGCAGGATCATGCCGCGGTTCAGCAGATAGAGCGGTTGATTGAGCCGGGAGCCCCGCAGCGGCTCCAGCCGTTCCAGAGCGGATTCCGTGTCCCCCCGGGCCAGATCCCGTTCCACCTCCGCAAAATCGGTGCGCAGAGCCGCGCAGCCGGCAAGCAGCGGAAGCACAGTGGCCAGCAGAAAGGCCGCCGTCAGTGTCCGCCAGCGGGCGGCTGTCCTGCGCTGCATGAGAGACCTCAGGAGCGGAACAGACCGCGCCGGATCACCTTGCGGATCTGCTTCTGACCCACCCAGACCCGCGTGTTGTCACGCAGGCTGGTGAGCGCAAGATCCACCTGGTAATAGGCCACCTCGGTCCGTCCCTCGGTATCCATGATGGTGTTGATGGTACCGGTGAGCATGTAGTCCGCACCCAGTTCCTGCCCCGGAGGATTGGCAGTGTCGGGCCTCGCGTGGCGTGCCTGATCCTCGCGCTCATCCCGGATGGAATCCCGCTCTCCCGGGGCAGCCACAAAGACCACCTGGCCGGAATTGATCAATTCCCGTTCGATGTCACGAATAAAAGTATTGGTATTGATATGTTCATGACTCAGGTTGCGGACCTGGCCGACGATCACCGCCGGACGATCGCCGTCACGGGCCTGATGACGCTCGATCCAGCCACGGGAAAGCAGATCGCTCACCATCTCCTCGGACACCAGACGCGAATCTGTATCGTTCCAGCGACCAGTGAGATCGATGGGCTCATCGGTATCCACCCGGTCCACCTGAGTGGCGCAGCCCGCAAGCACAAGCCCCAGGAACAACACCAAGATTCCCTGCATTGCACGCTTCATGACTGTATCCTTAGCTATTTACGGTTCCACCTGGCGCGAGGCGGGCTGCCCGGATAGACCGCCCTCCCCCTTCACGGTTCCGATTGTGCCCGTTCGCACCGCTTAGGGAAACGGCGCTGGCCCCAAACCCATGCCGAGGAGTTGCCACAATGACACTGTCGCCGCTGATCAGTGCCGAGGCTTTGCTGTCACGCTACGCCGAACCCAGCCCCCCTCTGGTGATTGACTGCCGGCACAGGCTGGATGCACCGGAGGCCGGTGCGGCGGATTATCAGGCCGGCCACATCCCTGGCGCCGTGCATGCAAACCTGGAGCACCACCTGAGCGGCCCGAAATCGGCAACAAGCGGCCGGCATCCGCTGCCCGACCGGGCGGAGGCCGCGCACCAACTGGGCGGCCTGGGTATCGGCCCGGGTATCCAGGTGGTGGCGTATGACGATATGGGCGGGGCAATGGCGGCCC
>SLCE01000110.1 GCA_007125985.1 Ectothiorhodospiraceae bacterium
TGATCCGGTCGTTGAAGTCGTACTCTTGGCTGTGCAGGGGCTGACGATGCTCATCATCCCGGGAGCCGACGTGCACGTAGGCACCACGGCACTCGTTGAGCATGAAGGAGAAATCCTCGCTGCCCATGCTCGGCTGGTGGCCCGCCTGCAGGGTGTCCTCACCGTAACGGCGCCGGATGACGTCGCGGCCCAGTTCCGTGGCATCGGGGTCGTTCATGGTGACCAGGAAGGTGTCGTCAATACGCACATCGATGGTCGCGCCGTGGTATTGCGCCAGGCTCTCGCACAGTCCGCGCAGGGACTGCCGCAGCCGTTCGCCGACGGCCGGGTCCAGCGCACGCAGGGTGCCGGACAGCACCGCGGTGTCCGGAATCACATTGAAGCCGGCCAGGTCGCCGCTCTGCACGGCGCAGATGCTCAACACCGCCGGCTGCAGCGGGTCCACTTCGCGGGACACGATGGTGTGGGCGCGCTGGATCAGGTCGGCGGCGATGCGCACCGGGTCGATGCAGCCGTGAGGGTTCATGCCGCCGTGCCCGCCGCGCCCGCGGATGGTGATGTCCACCCGATCGCCACTGGCCATGATGGGCCCGGGTATGAGACCGAAGCGGCCCACCGGTAGCCCCGGCCAGTTGTGCAGCGCATAGATCTCGTCCATGGGGAAGCGCTGGAACAGGCCCTCGCCAACCATGGCCTTCCCGCCACCGACCCCCTCCTCCGCCGGCTGGAACACGAAGTACACCGTGCCGGCAAAGTCGTCGTGGGCCCGGAGTTCCTCGATGGCGCCCAGCAGCATGGTGGTGTGGCCGTCATGGCCGCAGGCATGCATGCGGCCGGGAGTCTCGGAGGCGTAGGGCACGCCACTGTGCTCCTCCAGCGGCAGCGCATCCATGTCGGCGCGCAGGCCCACCGCCGCGGCTGCAGGGCCTCCGCGCCCCTGCAGCCAGGCAACGATGCCGGTGCCGCCGATGCCTGCTTCATAGGCAACGCCCAGGGCGTCCAGTTGCTCCTGGACGCGCCGGGCCGTCTCCTGTTCCTGGAAGCCGAGTTCCGGGTGACGGTGCAGTTCCCGGCGGAAGTCCACCAGTCGTTCCAGTCGTTCCGGTCCCACGGTCATGGGCGATACCTCACGGGCTGTGCCCCAGCGGCCCGGTGGTCTTCATCAGCCGCGATACAGCAGCTCGATGCCATCCACCAGGATGCTGGGGAAGAGCAGGAACACCACGCCACACGCCAGCATCAGCAGCACGTACGGGAACACCGCCTTGTACAGATCGAGAATGGGCGTGTTCGGACTCAGACTCTTCAGGTAGAAGATGTTGTAGCCGAACGGGGGTGTGATGTAGCCGATGCACAGGTTGAGCTGGAAGATCACCGCAAACCAGAGTGGATCAAAGCCCAGCATCTGCACCACCGGGAAGAAGATCGGCAACACCAGCAGGATGATGCCGATGGGGTCCAGGAACATGCCCAGCACCAACGCGATCAACTGCATGATGATGACCAGAGCCCAGGGGTTGATATCCAGCCCCAGCAACAGCCCCTGCATGAACATGATGCCGCCGGCGGCAGAATAGACCGAGACGAACGCCGTGGCGCCAAATACGATCCAGATCACCATGCCGGTGGTGGAGGCCGTGTCGTAACTCACCTCGCGGATGAACCTCCAGTTCACTTCGCGCCGCAGACCTACCGCGATGATCACGGCGAAAGCACCAACCGCCGCCGCCTCGGTGGGCGTTGCCAGCCCCATGAAAATAGAGGACAGCACCACCACAATAATCAGCAGGGGCGCGATCACCGAGCGCAGCGCCTTGATCTTGTCCTTAATCGGCACACTGAAGCCGGCGGCAGGGGCGGACTCGGGATTCAGTCGGGCGCGGATGAAGACGTACGCAAGGATTGCCGCGAGCACAATCAGGCCAGCCACCAACCCGCCCATGAACAGGCGCCCCACGGAAAGACCGGTGGTCATACCGATAACGATCAGCGTGATAGACGGCGGGATCAGGATGCCCAGGGTGCCGGCAGCACCGATGGTGCCCAGCACAAAGGAGCGGTCATAACCATGGCTCTCCATGGCCGGCAGGCCCACCTTGCCGGTGGTGATGGTGGAAGCCGCACAACTTCCGGTCATGGCGGAGAGGATGGACGCGAAACCGGTGGTGCCCAGCAGCAGCCCCCCGTTCACGCGTCCGGACCAGACATAAAAGGCGCGGTACAGATCGGCTGATATCTGCGACCGCGCCAGCGCCACCCCCATGAACACGAATAGCGGAATGGCGGCCAGCAGAATCGACCACATGGTGCCGAACACAGCCGAGATCATGGGAAACAGCCCGTTGGGGCCGTGCATGATCAGGGTGAAAATCACGGCCACCCCCCCCAATGCGAAGGACAGGGACACCCCAAGCATGATCAGCACCAGCAGCAGGCCGAACATGCCTATCGTCAACAGCTCCGGACTCATGCGGCCTTTACCCTCTTGATGTCGAAATCAGGCCGCACAACCAGCACGGCGGAACGGATAATTTCCACAATGCCCTGCAGAGTGATCATCAGCACCCCAAGGAAAAGGGCAAGCTTGACGGGCCACATGGGGTGCCCCAGGGCACTGTCATCGGTTTCATTGAACGCCCAGGCTTCCTCGAAGTAGTACCAGCCCTCATAGGTCAGCGCGCCGGCCCAGAGCACCAGGATCGCGTAATTGAGCAGGTCCAGCAGCGCATTCCAACGGGCTGAGCGCGTACCCAGCAGCAGATCCACCCGTACATGCCCGTTATTAATCAGGGTGTAAGCACCGATCAGGATGAAGTACGAGGCAAAGATGCGCTGCGTGTAACCAGGCCCCCAGACGGTGGGCATGTTGAACACGTAACGCAGAGCCACCTCGAGCACGATAATGGCAATGCCGAACCAGATCAGAAAGCTAACCACCCGACCGAATAAAATATTCAGGCGATCAACCCACGCAAGTAGGCCCATATCTCCTCCGCACCCCATGTCATGGTAGGTGACGTCTATCTAAAGTTAATATGTTATTGATAGCTGCATCAGGCTTACTGGCTGCACGATTCTTGTCAAGTCCAAGAATGCCCGCGCCGTCTGGTTATGGCGGCCATACGAAGCCCTGGGCCACGTGTTGCGGTGGCAACCGGCAACCCGGCGGAAGGAAAAAAAGAGCAGCTAAACCATGACTCTAGCTGGGGTTTTCGCAATGCGGTCGCAGCTTGCGGTCAGCCGAGGACTGATGTCTGGATACCGCCGGCATCGGTCGAACACAGATGGGCGGCTGCAGGAGCCGTTGGACGGCGCACCCACCCCCTGGCGGCGTGTGACCCGCCGCCAGGGGGTGGGTGCTACCCGCGGTTCATGTCAATGGGCGCATCAACCAACACTGACCCTGGCGTTACGGAACATCCGCATCCACGGGCCATCCTCGCCCCATTCCGCCGGATGCCAGCTGTGCTGGACGGTACGGAACACGCGTTCCGGGTGAGGCATCATGATGGTCACGCGGCCGTCGCGGTTGGTGAGCCCGGTGATGCCACGGGGTGACCCGTTGGGGTTGGCCGGGTAAAGGCCCGCCGGTGCGCCCTGGGCGTCCACATAACGCAACGAGAGGAGCCCCGCGCTCTCCAGCTTACCCGGCCCGTTATCGCCGCTGAACCGCGCCTGCCCTTCTCCATGCGCCACCGCGATGGGCATGCGGGAACCGGCCATGCCGGACAGGAACAAGGAAGGGGAATCCACCACTTCCACCTGGGCCAGCCGGGCCTCGAACTGCTCCGAGCGGTTACGCACGAAGCGCGGCCACAGCTCGGTGCCCGGAATCAATTCCTGGAGACCGGAAAGCATCTGGCAGCCGTTGCATACACCTAGGGCGAAGGTATCACTGCGCTGGAAGAAGGCGGCGAATGCGTCGCGCGCAGCCGGATTGAACAGGATGGACTTGGCCCAGCCTCCGCCGGCCCCCAGCACATCACCGTAGGAAAAGCCGCCACAGGCCACCAGCCCCTGATACCCGTCCAGTGCAGTCCTCCCGGCCAGAATATCCGTCATGTGCACGTCCACGGCCCGGAAACCGGCCATATGGAAGGCTGCGGCCATTTCCAGCTGGCCGTTCACCCCCTGCTCACGCAGGATCGCCACGGCGGGCCGGATGCCGGTGGCGATGAAGGGCGCAGCCACATCCTGGGACGGATCATAGCTCAGTCGCGCCTGCAGGCCGGGAGCGCTCCGGTCCAGCAGGGTATCGTATTCCTCTCGGGCGCAGTCCGGGTCATCCCGCAGTCGCTGCATGTGATAGGTGGTTTCCTGCCAGGCGCGCTGCAATTCCACGCGCTCCATGTCCAGCAGCGTGCGGTCGCCGTGCCGGATACGCAGGCAATCTTGATCCGTCGGCTCGCCCAGCACATGAACGGCCCCTGCCAGGCCGGCCTGTTCCAGCCGCTGCACAACGGCGGCGGCATCGGCAGCCCGCACCTGCAGCACTGCACCGGGCTCCTCGGCAAACAGGGATGCCAGGGCATCGTCGCCCAGCGGCGTCAGGTCCACATCCAATCCACAATGGGCAGCGAAGCTCATCTCCGCCAACGTGGCCAGAAGGCCGCCATCGGAACGGTCATGGTAGGCCAGCAGCTGCGACTCGGCGTTCAGGGCCTGCACGGTATCAAAAAGCGCCACCAGGTCAGTGGGGTCATCCAGATCCGGCGCCACCCGGCCCAGCTGCCCGTAGGCCTGGGCCAGCACGGATCCTCCCAGACGGTTGCGGCCACGCCCCAGATCCACAAGTATCAGCCGTGTGTCGCCGGCATCGCGGCGCAGTTCCGGAGTGAGTGTGCGGCGCGCATCCTCAACCGTTGCGAAGGCCGAGATCACCAGCGAAACCGGCGAGGTCACCGACCGTTCCCGGCCCTGCTCCTGCCACACGGTCTTCATGGACATGGAATCCTTGCCCACCGGGATGGTGACTCCCAGCTGTGGACACAGCTCCATGCCCACGGCATGTACCGTTTCATACAGGCGGGCATCCTCCCCCGGGTGGCCGGCCGGGGCCATCCAGTTGGCGGAGAGATTGACCTTACGCAGACTGCCCACCGGGGCGGCGGCCAGATTGGTCAGGGCCTCTGTCACCGCCATGCGGCCGGACGCCGGGCCACTCAGCAGCGCCAGTTGGGGCCGCTCCCCCATGGCCATGGCCTCGCCGGTGTAACCCTGGTAGTCGTCCAGAGTCACCGCCACATCCGCCACTGGCACCTGCCACGGGCCCACCATCTGGTCCCGGGCCACCAGTCCGGTGATGGTGCGGTCGCCGATGGTGATGAGCCAGTGCTTGGCGGCCACCGCCGGGAAGCGCAACACGCGCAGCGCGGCCTCCTTGGTGTCCAGTTCCCGGTGGTCGAAATCCGGCTGATCGATCCGCACACTGCGCACATCGCGCAGCATCTTCGGCGGCTTGCCGAACAGCAGATCCATGGGAATATCCACCGGGGCATCGTCAAACTGGCGATCCGCCAGCAGCAGGTGCCGCTCGCCGGTGGCCTCACCGATCACTGCACAGGGACAACGCTCGCGCCGGCAAAGATCCCGGAACCGATCCAGGTCCTCGGGCATCACCGCCAGCACATAGCGTTCCTGGGATTCGTTGCTCCAGAGTTGCATGGGCGACATACCCGGATCGTCGCTGGGCACCTCCCGCAACTCCAACCGGCCGCCACGTCCGCTGTCCTCAAGGATCTCAGGCACGGCGTTAGACAGGCCTCCGGCCCCCACGTCATGGATTGACCGGATCGGGTTGTCGTCACCCAGTGCCCAGCAGGCGTCAATCACCTCCTGGGCCCGGCGCTGCATTTCCGGGTTGCTGCGCTGCACGGAGGCGAAATCCAACTCCTCGTCGCCGGTACCACTGGCCACGGACGAGGCGGCGCCGCCGCCCAGCCCGATCAGCATGGCCGGCCCGCCCAGGACGATCACCTTGGCATTCGGGGGCACCTCCTGCTTCTGCACGTGCGCGTCACGCACCGCACCCATGCCGCCAGCGATCATGATGGGCTTGTGATAACCCCGCCACTCAGGCCCCTCAGCCCCGACCGCGCGCTGTTCGAAGGTGCGGAAATACCCGGTGAGATTGGGCCTGCCGAATTCGTTGTTGTAGGAGGCCGCGCCGATGGGGCCGTCCAGCAGGATCTGCAGCGGCGAGGCCAGGCGCCCTGGGAGACCGGGGTTTTCCGCTTCCCAGGGCTGCTCGAAGCCGGGAATACGCAGGTGCGAGGTGGTGAACCCGGCAAGACCCGCCTTGGGTCGCGCGCCCGTGCCGGTGGCCCCCTCATCGCGGATCTCCCCTCCGGCGCCTGTGGCCGCGCCCGCGAACGGGGAGATGGCCGTGGGGTGGTTATGGGTTTCCACCTTCATGACCAGGTGGACGGGCTCTTCCCGCTCGCCGTATTCCCCGTTGCGCGGATCGGCGAAAAAGCGCCGCGCCATGAACCCTTCCGCAACCGCAGCATTGTCACTGTAGGCGGACAGCACGCCATCCGGCCGCTGCTGGTAGGTGTTGCGGATCATGTCGAACAGGGAGCGTTCCTGCGGCGCCCCGTCAATGACCCAGTCGGCGCGGAAAATCTTGTGGCGGCAGTGCTCGGAGTTCGCCTGGGCGAACATCATCAGTTCCACATCCGTGGGGTTACGCCCCAGCGCCTGATACCGCTCCAGCAGATAGTCGATTTCGTCGTCCGCCAGGGCGAAGCCCTGCTCGCGGTTCGCCTGCTCCAGCGCGTCACGCCCCCCGCCCAGCACATCAACGGTCTGCAACGGCGCCGGAGCCTGCTGGGCGAACAGGGCCTGGGCCTGCTCCAGAATGTCGTGCACCGTTTCCGTCATCCGGTCATGCAGCCAGGGGCGCAGAGCGCGCAGTTGCCCGGCGGACAGCGGCTCGGCCGCATCGATGTAGTAGGCCACTCCCCGCTCCACCCGTTGCACGCCATGCAGGCCTGCGTTGTGGACGATATCCGTGGCCTTGGTGGACCAGGGCGAAATGGTCCCCGGCCGTGGGGTGACCAGTTGCAACTGTCCCGGCGGCAGGCTCTCGCCCGCCGCCTCCCCATAGCTCAGCAAGGCCTCCAGCCGCGCCTGCTGCTCCGCGTCCAGTGCGCCATCGCTCCGGACGAAATGCACGAATTCAGCGTGCACACCGCGTATGCCGGCGTGCACCGCGCGCAGTTCCGTCAGCAGCCGACTGACACGAAAAGGGGAAAGGGCGAGGCTTCCACGAAGACGCAGCATGGCAATGACTCTAGTGTTCCACGTTGAGGACGGATGGGCGGCCCGAAAGCCCGACACTGGGCCCGGCAAACTTACAGATCTTTCAACAGATAAAGTCAGAGCACCGCCAACCGGTCACCCGGTCCGCGACACCCTGACTGTCGATACTTCGCAACGGGCCTAACGCAGTTGCTCTTCCATCAGACCAAGCAGGCGCTCGGCCAGCGCGTCCGGCACCGGTTCGTCATCCTCGGTGGCGATCGTGACGCGGGTACGGCCGGCGTCGGAGCGAACCTGATAGGCGTAATTACCGGGTTCCAGTTCCGGTTCCCGCTCACGCCAGAATGCCAGCCGCGAGAAGAACCCGCGACGCTGCCGTTCCGCCTCTGCGGTGGGATCGTAGCGGACCAGGTAGCGCCCGGTGGACCGGTCACGGTCCTCCACGGTGAAGCCGGCACGATCAAGCGCCAGACCAACTCGCCGCCAGCCCTGCAGGAACGACTCGTTGACCAGCAGCGAGAGCTGCCCGTCATCCAGTGTTTCAAACTGGGTATAGGCATCGGCCGACGCCGTGGCCAATGCACGGGTGGCCTCCGACTCCTGCACGCCCAGGTAGAGCATGAAGGTGCGCAGGGCCTCCGCCTCGCGACCACGGTCCGGCTGCGCCGGCGTCCAGTCGCCATTGTCCGCCACTGCCTGACGATGCGCCACGTACACGACACTGCCACCGGCGTCATCGCCCGCCTCCAGCCGGAACACGTACTGTTCGCGCAGCGGCGCCTCGGCATCCGCCGGCACCGGCATGAACACACCACCAAACTGGGCCAGCGGCCGCGGCAGCCAGTCGGTTTCCATCACACCCAGCGATGCCGACTCGCGCACCAGAGGCACATCGGAGTCGTTCATGAAACGCTGCAGCCAGTCCCAGACCTGTTCCGGCGGGGCCTGAACCGACAGCCAGCGGGTCTCGCCCGAGCGGATCACCCGCATACCCGGCGGCTCGGTCAACAGCGGGCTGTCGGCGCGGCCTTCCCGGCCACGGGAGAGTTCGGCCAGGGAGGCACCGGGCTGGCGGCGAAGTTCGGGAGCTTCCCCCACCCGCTCCTCGGACAGGTCCGGCGGAATAATCAACCGCCCAGACGGCGAATCGTCTTCCGTCTGGCCGCGGCCAAACATGGAACAACCGGCCAGCAGCGTTGCGCTCAGCAACGCGACCAGACCGGCACGTAGCACCGGGGGGAACCTGAGGCGTGGTCTCATGCCTTGCGTGTCTACTCCATGGCGCCGGCAAGCTTGAGCGCCTGCCGGACGGTTTCATGATGCTGTTCAGACAGCGGCGTCAGGGGCAACCTCAGGGTTGGACCAGCGAGGCCCAATTGGTTCACCGCCCATTTCACCGGAATGGGATTGGATTCGACGAACAGGGCGCTGTGCAGGGCAGCCAGCCGCGCATCAATGGTCTCCGCCGTTTCCCAATCGCCCTTCAGCGCCGCCGCACACATATCATGCATCTGCCTGGGCGCCACGTTCGCGGTCACGGAAATCACGCCCTTGCCACCTTCCATAATGGTGCCCCGGGCCAGCGCGTCCTCGCCGCTGTACACATCCAGACGTTCACCGCAGCGCTCGACAAGCTCACGCGCCCGGTCCACACCAACAGTCTCCTTGATCGCAACGATGTTGGGGATCTCGGACAGGCGCTCCACTGTCTCGGGCATCAGATCCACTGAAGTCCGGCTGGGCACGTTGTAAAGAATCTGGGGGATCGGCACCGCTTCCGCCACAGACTGGAAGTGCTGATACAGCCCTTCCTGGGTGGGCTTATTGTAATAAGGTGCCACCAGCAGCGCAGCGTCACAGCCACCTTCCATGGCACACCGGGTCAGCTTGATGGCCTCCCAGGTGGAGTTGGCCCCGGTGCCACCGATGACCGGCACCCGGCCACGTGCAAACTTCACCACCAAACGCATGACATGGCAGTGTTCATCGTAGTCCAATGTCGCCGACTCGCCGGTGGTTCCCACCGCGACTATGGCGTCCGTGCCGTTCTCGACATGGAACTCCACCAGCCGCTCCAACGCGGCCTCATCCACCGCACCGTCGTCGTGCATGGGCGTGACCATGGCAACCATGCTTCCACGGAACATCGCTCGACTCCCCGCAAAATCGAAACGTGCATAGTACTTGCGCCCCCAAAGGCTGACAAGCACGCCCATGCTACACTCTGACTGCGCTTGCGGCGAGGGTCGGAAACGACCGCCACCCGGCGTTTCAGAGCATGGCAACGCGGTGTCTCACCGCGCCCCTGGCATAGTCAACAAGGAGTTCCGATGAGTACCGTGAGTGTGGATCAGACGATTCCCGACTGCACCCTGCCGGCCACCAGCGACAAATCGCTGAGCCTGTCCGATTTCCGTGGCGGCCCGTTGGTGCTCTATTTCTACCCCAAGGCCAGCACACCGGGCTGCACCCAGGAGGGTCAGGATTTCCGCGATCTGTATCCGGAATTCCAGGCGCTGGGCGCCAATATTCTGGGCGCGTCGCGGGACGGGGTGAAAGCGCAGCAGAATTTCAAGAACAAGTATGAGTTCCCGTTCGAACTGCTTTCCGACAAGGATGAGACGCTGTGCAAGCTGTTCGATGTAATCAAGGAAAAGAACATGTACGGCCGCAAGGTCATGGGCATCGAACGCAGCACGTTCCTGATTGACGCAGACGGCGTGTTGCGCAGGGAATGGCGCGGGGTCAAGGTGAAAGGCCACGCGCAGGAAGTCCTGGAGGCGGTCAAAGCCCTTTGAACGGCCTCAGGCCACGGCGCTGGCTGGTACACGGCCAGCCCGGGCACGTCAGGCGGACTCTTCCTCTCCGGCGTCCGCTTCACCAACCTCATCCACCCGTGGCCAGGCTTTGAGGATTGCCTGAATCACCGTGGCTAGCGGAATGGCGAAGAACACCCCCCAGAAGCCCCAAATGCCCCCAAACACAAGGATGGCGACGATGATCGCCACCGGATGCAGGTTGACCACTTCCGAGAACAGGATGGGTACCAGCACATTTCCATCCAGAGCCTGGATAACGAGGTAGGCGATCATGATCCAGATAAAGGTGTCGCCAAAACCGAACTGGAAATAGGCAATGATCCCCACCGGCAGCGTGACCACCGCCGCCCCGATATACGGAATGATGACCGACAGGCCCACCGCGAGCGACAGCAGCATGGCGAAGGACAGGCCGAAAAAGCTGAAGGTGAGGTACGTGACCACCCAGACAATAAAGATCTCGACAAACTTGCCGCGAATGTAATTGCCGATCTGCCGG
The DNA here is from genome assembly GCA_007125985.1 of Ectothiorhodospiraceae bacterium. Taxonomy (GTDB): domain Bacteria; phylum Pseudomonadota; class Gammaproteobacteria; order Nitrococcales; family Aquisalimonadaceae; genus LSCE01. The sequence goes on from SLCE01000110.1 coordinate 10,582, forward strand.
TCGATATCCCGCCAGATGGTCACCAGCAGATCCCGGTCCCGCGGCAGATAGTGGGTGAACCAGCCCACCAGCCGCGCCTTGTCCTTGAGAAAGAAGAACACCAGAAACGGAAGCAGCACCAGGTAAACCATCAGGGTGACCAGCACCAGCACTGACTGCACGGAAAACGAGGTCACCAGACGCTGCCCGAAATCCAGCGCCTCCCGGCGCACAGCGAAAATGATGTCCGTGACCTGCTCCTCCGAGAACAGCTGCGGGTACTGTTGCGGTAGCTGCAGGACCAAGGCCTGGGCTGCATTGAGTATGCGCGGCAGTTCATCGATCAGCTGCGCGACCTGGCCCGCCACCACCGGGATAATGGCGAAAAAGAGCAGCAACAGGCCAACGAAGAAGAACAGAAAGACAATATTCACGGCCAGCAGGCGCGGCACCCGCCGCCGCTCCAGCATCCGTACCAAGCCCTCCAGCAGGTACGCCAACACCAGCGAGGCCAGCACCGGCGCCAGCATATTGCCCAGCACCAGGAAGGCGGCGAAGCCGACAATCAGCACCACGGCCAGCCCCATGACCTGCGGGTTCTCGAAGTGCCGTTTATACCAGTCCCGTATCAACTGCATGCCCGCAGGCTCCCTGACCACTACATCTTCCGGCACCCGGTCGCGCGACACCGGATGACCCGCGCATCATACACCGGCATGCCTGGGCACCGGAAACCGGAACACTGACTCGAGCCGCCGGTCCAAGTAGCATCAACTGAGAATGATTTTCAGCAAACCGGGGGGCACGCCGCCTTGAAACGCACGCTCTGCATCGTGTTGGCGCTACTGCTGGCGCTTGCGCTGCCCGCTTCGTCCCTGGCGGAGCGGGATGGCGTGCGGCTCCCGGAACTGGGCGACAGCGCCAGCCGCAGCCTCAGCATCTCCCAGGAGCGCCGACTGGGCGAAGAACTGATTCGGGAAGTGCGCCAGCGGGTTCCGCTACACGCGGACCCGGAGGTGCAATACTACATCTCGGACCTGGGACAACGGCTGCTGGCCCGTGCCGATGGACCCGACTTCGATTACAATTTTTTTGTTGTCGACAGCCCGGCAATCAACGCCTTCGCCATGCCGGGCGGCAATATCGGTATCAACACCGGCCTGATCGTCCGCACGGAGTCCGAAAGCGAGTTGGCCGGCGTCATGGCCCACGAAATCGCGCATGTCACCCAGCGGCATATCGCCCGCCGCCTGGAGGCGCAGCGCGGCAGCGGCTTCCGGACGTTGGGCATCATCATGGCGGCCATCCTGATGGGGATGCAGGATCCGGAGATGGGCAGCGCGGCAGCCATGACCGGCATCGCGGGATCGGTGCAGGAACAGCTGAACTACTCCCGTAACCATGAGCGCGAGGCGGACAACATCGGCATGCGAATTCTGGCCGATGCCGGGCTCGACCCGGAGGGCATGCCGCGGTTCTTCGAGCGCCTGCAGCAGGCAACCCAGTTCCAGACTCGGCCACCGGAGTTCCTCAGCACCCACCCGGTAACCGAAAACCGGATCGCCGAGAGCCGTGCCCGGGCTCAGGGCTACCAGCCCCGGGAGATCCAGGAGAGTCCGCTGTACGGCATGATTCGGGCACGCCTGCTGGTGGAGCGCAGCTCGGACCCGGAGGACGCGGCCCGGCATTTCCGTTCAGTTCTCGAGGGTGACAGCGAGAACGCTTACGCGCGCTATGGATTGGCACTGGCACTGACGGAAAAAGGTGAAACAGACGAGGCAAAGGCCTTGTTGCATCAGCTGATGGACGAAGCCGGCGAGCAGATCTTCTACTTCAGCGCCCTGGCCCGCGCCCAATGGAAAGCAGGCAATCGCGACGAGGCGCTGGACACCTACCGGCTGGCATTGGAACTGTTCCCCGATAATTACCCGCTCGCCCACGGTTACGCGGACGCCCTGCTGCGCGCGGGCGAACCCGGGGAGGCGCGCAACGTGATCCAGCGCCAGATCCGTCGAGGCGGCAGCCCCGAGCCCGCTCTCTACCAGTTACTGGCACAGGCCGCGACCGACGCTGGCCGCCCCCACGAAAGCCGCATGGCCATGGCGGAATACTATCAACTGCATGGCCAGTTGCGCCTCGCCATTGAACAGCTCAACCAGGTCATCGACGGGCCGGATTCCGGACTGTACGACCAATCCCGCGCTGTCTCCCGGCGGCAGGAGCTGGTTCGCGCCTACGAAGACCGCAACCGTTGAATACCTGGGGAACCACGGACCCGAGGAGTGACAGCCCCCTGGGCGAACGGCACAATGGCGCTATGGACCTCCACGGCCCCGGCGCCGCGAGGGTCGCCGCATCTCCGGCACGCCGGCAACCATTCACCCGGTTTCAACAACGGAATACGCTTGCTTTGGGCAAACGCGCATTAACGTGAGTCATACGGATCATAATCAGGGAGCCCACAGTGGCTCGCTCTGGGCCGACCCAGCCATGCTGGCGTCGCTGGCGGGCACCATTGCCGACCTGGGCGAGAACTGGGACGAGGCGCTGGAGCGCTGGCTGAACGAGGTGGGCCAGAGCGCAGGCAACCCTGGCCCCGCGGCGGAGTCGGTCCTGAAAGCCTTTCCAGGCCTGGCCCAGGAGGGCGTTCGCCCTCCCAACGGCCCGATTCTCGGCCTTGCACCACACCATCAGCGCAATGCCCGCGATTTCTTGCAGTGCTATCTGGACTGGCAGCAGGCGCTCCTTGCCTGGCAACGGCCCGTGCGCCGGGCAGCCACCAAGGCCTTGAAGGAGTTCCGTGCAGCCTGCCTGCAGCGCGGCGCGGACGCGACAGCCGGTGAGCTGACCGAGATGGCGGCCTGCTGCCTGGAACGCAATCATCAGGCCCTGCTGGACGACGAGGATTTCATCGCGCTCCAGGCGCGACTGGAGCAGCACCGCCTGCGCCTGCAGGACACGGCGCGCCGCCTCGCCCGTCCACTCTGGCGTGAACTTGGACTGGCCACGGACGAGGACCTGCTGAGTCTACGCCAGCGGCATCGCGAGGAACTGGATGCGATCCGCCGGGAACTGGCCGAACTGCGTTCCACCATCCACCGCCGCGAGCAGTGCAAGGATGACTGAGGCTCGGCAGAGACGCTGGCATGCGGCGCTGGAGGCAGCCGCGCGGCTGCAGCCGGTGGCGCGGGGAACACAGCCTCGCAGACTGTTGGCCTCCCAAGGGCCTTTCCGGCTTTACCGCTACACGCCTGAGCGCGAAACCACAGCCCCGCCGGTGCTTCTGGTGTATTCGCTGGTCAATCGTCCGGACCTGCTGGATCTGGCCCCGGGCACAAGCCTGGTCGCCGACCTGCTAGCTGCCGGTGCACCAGTTTATCTGGTGGACTGGGGCTATCCCACGCTGGCGGATGGAGTGCTGGATCTCGAGGACTATGTCACTGATTTCCTGCAGCGCGCCTACAGAATTGCCGCCGCCGACGCAGGGCGGACACCGTTGCTCGCCGGCGTCTGCCAAGGGGGGACCCTGAGCCTGATGCTTGCGGCCCGTCTGAGGGAGCGGATTCCCGCA
>SLCE01000091.1 GCA_007125985.1 Ectothiorhodospiraceae bacterium
CGACAAGCCGGGCAAGGGCTCGTTCTGCGCGACGGACCTGGATCTGATCCTCCGCACGCAGGGGATACGCAACCTGATCCTGACCGGCATTACCACGGATGTGTGTGTGCATACCACGATGCGGGAAGGGAACGACCGCGGCTACGAGTGCCTGCTGTTGGAGGACTGCTGTGGCGCGACGGACGCGGACAACCACCGCGCCGCCATCAGCATGATCAAGATGCAGGGCGGTGTGTTTGGAAGCGTCAGCCGTTCCGAGGTGCTGCTGGACGCGTTGCAAGGGAAATCATCATGAGCAATCGTCCTGCGGCCGCGAGGGTTAGGGACACAGCTATTGACCAGGCTGTTGGTGCAAAGCCGCTGCCTTCGAATGCTGATACGCAGCGCGCCTGTGGTCTGGAGGTGATTTCGCTGACCAAGCGCTTTGGTGACTTCACGGCGCTGGACCAGGTGTCGCTGAAGGTGCGCGCGGGAAGTTTTCACGCGTTGCTTGGCGAGAATGGTGCAGGTAAATCCACGCTGGTGAAGTGTGTCGTGGGCTATCAGCAGCCTGAAGAGGGCAGCATACTCATTGCCGATCGCGAACAGCGGCTGCGTAGCCCGCGAGAAGCCTCCATGCTGGGCGTTGGCATGGTGTACCAGCACTTCACACTGGTGCCCCACATGACCGTGGCTGAAAACTTGATCATGTCGCGCATCGATACGCCGCAGTTCATCAACTGGCGGAGCGCAAGGGCGGATCTGGATGCTTTTATGCGCCGCATGCCATTCCGCATTCCGCTCAATACCCCGGCCTCGAGCCTGGCCGCCGGGGAGAAGCAAAAGGTGGAAATTCTCCGGCAACTCTACCTGGAGCGTCGCTTCCTGATTCTCGACGAGCCCACCTCGGTGCTGACACCGGACGAGGCTGACGAGGTGCTGGGTATGCTGCGCGAGAAGGCGCAGCGCGGCGATGTGACGGTGCTGATGATCACCCACAAGCTGCGCGAGGTGAAGGCCTTTACGGATGCCGTCAGTGTGCTCCGGGCCGGGCGCTATGTGGGAGGCGGCGCCACCGCTGACCTCCGTACGGAAGATCTGGCGGAGCTGATGGTGGGTGAGCGTGAGCCGCCTGCGTCGCAAGCGCGTAATCACCGGGCCGCCAGTGAAACGGTGCTGGAAATAAGCGGTTTGCGGGCCCGTGATGACGAGGGCGTGCCAGCGGTGCGGGATGTGTCGCTGACGGTGAAGGCCGGCGAAATTGTCGGGGTTGTCGGTGTCTCCGGGAACGGGCAGAAGGAGCTCGTGGAAGTGCTCGCGGGCCAACGGCATGCGGAAAAAACCGGAATACAGGTACACGGTCAGCCCTACAAGGCGCGCCGCTCGGAAATGATCCGCCACGGTGTGGCGATTCTTCCTGAAGAACCGCTGCGCAACGCCTGTGTGCCAGGAATGACCGTCGCCGACAATATGGCGTTCCGCGTGTTTGACCGCAGGCCGTATTCCTTTCTTGGCTGGTTGCGTCATGGCCAACGCTGGAAGCGGGCGCAGGAGTTGATCAGTGCCTTCGGTGTGCGAACGCCCGGAGCATCAACCCCCATCGGCAAACTCTCCGGCGGGAACGTGCAGCGCGCCGTGCTGGCCCGGGAACTCACGGGCGATGTGCGGCTGCTGATTGCTGCGAATCCGGTGTTCGGGCTGGATTTCAAGGCGGTGTGGGAAATCCATGAGCGCCTTCGGCAAGCGCGGGATAGTGGGACGGCTGTGCTGTTGATCAGTGAGGACCTGGACGAAGTGTTGCAGCTTTCCGATCGCATTCTGGTGATGTATGAGGGGCGCATTGTGCACGAAACCACGCGGGACCGCGCCGAGGTGCGCGTGATTGGTAAACATATGGCCGGAGATCACGGCTGATGCCCGTCGTTGAAGCAAGACCTTATGCGTACGATCTCCCTGTGGATAAAGCCGCGGTTCTGGTCATCGACATGCAGCGGGATTTCATCGAGCCCGGCGGTTTCGGTGAGTGCCTCGGAAATGATGTCAGCCGTCTGCAAGCCATCGTGCCGGCCGTGGAACACCTGCTGGGCCTGGCACGGAGGATGGGGTTGCCCGTAATCCACACGCGGGAGGCGCATCATCCTGATCTTTCCGATTGTCCGCCTGCCAAACGGGAACGTGGGGCTCCCAGCCTGCGTATTGGTGATGAGGGCCCCATGGGGCGCATTCTCATCGAGGGTGAGCCTGGCAACGACTTTGTGCCTACGTTACAGCCGCAGCCAGGTGAGCTTGTGATCAGCAAACCAGGCAAGGGTGCGTTCTACGCAACGCGGCTGACCGAACACCTGCAAAGCCGGGGTATCACCCACCTTCTGGTTGCAGGAGTCACGACCGAGGTCTGCGTGCAGACAACCATGCGCGAGGCCAATGACCGGGGTTATTGCTGCCTGTTGCTTGAGGATTGCACCGAAAGTTATTTCCCCGAGTTCAAGCAGGCGACCCTGCAGATGATCACGGCTCAGGGCGGTATTGTCGGATGGGTGGCCATGCTGGATCAGGTGTTGGCTGCGATCATGAGTGAGGATGAAACATGACGGAATCGAATCTGCATCTGGTGGGCGGCCTGAACGAACCGCCTACAGAGTTGGACTGGGTTCCGTTAAGGCCAGGCGTGGATGCGGCCTGGATTTATCGCGAGGAGAACGGCGGTGCGGCGGCATATCTGCGTTATCAGCCCGGTGCCGAGGTGCCATTGCACCGCCATCCCGCACCCGAGCACATCTTCGTACTCGACGGGGAGCAAGAGGATGAGCGCGGGCGATACCCCGCAGGCAGCGTGGTGATCAACCCCGCCGGCACCCGGCACAGCGTGCGCAGCCCCAAGGGCTGCCTAGTCTTGGTGATCTGGGGCAAGCAGGTGGAATTTCTCTAATCCAGTCGAAAAACAACGCCCAAAACGGCATTATGGACGGACATTCTAGGAATTGATCGCGCGTTTCCAGGCAATGCCGTGTGCAGCAATTGACGATAAGGCCAGTTCCCGCGGGCAACCCCTAAGAAAGACAAGGGTCAAATGGCCGGATGGATAAATCACCTGCACTGAATAGTGGGCGTCGCTCGCACGCGTACCGTGGCATTGTGGTGTGCAGGGTACGCTTGGGCTGCGTGATACCTGCCGAGTTGTGGGGTACGATTTGCCTCTTTACGCTGCTATGCCTGCTCCCGACCGATGCGGCGGCCATGAGCCGTAGCCTGGCCGAGACCCTGGTGACGAATGCGGCCGACGCGATGCCGGGTGTCTCCATGGGCGAATTCGTCCGCATGCATCCGGTGGCGAGTGTTTTCTACGTTTGCCTGCTGCTCGCTTTGATGGTGCTTGCCTTTGCGTTCTGGCGCGCACGGGCGCGGCAGGCGGCTGAATTGGATGATTTCCAGCGCCTCATTGATTGTGTGCCCATCGGTTTGTATGAGATTGCCTTCGACAAGGACAGCGAAGGGCGCCTTACTTTCATGAGTGAGCGCGCGAAGCAACTTGCCGGGTTGGAGCACTCCGTCTCCGGCCCTGTCAGGATGCAGGACGCGATCCGAGTGCTCCACCCGGGGGATGTGAAGCGTTTCGCCCGGGCCAATCGGCGCGGAATAGAGAAAGGGGACCCCTTTCTTGAGGATCTGCGCTGCCTGATCGATGGCGAGGTCCGATGGTTGCGTGTGTCCTCGAATCCGCGCACCCGGCTGGATGGAACGCCGGTCTGGACCGGTTACGTCATGGACATCACCGAGCTTCGCAACACCCGGGCGCGTTTCCAGGCCATCTTCGAACAATCTCCTGTCGCCATTTTTTTGCATGACGCCGAGAGTGGTGCCGTTCTGGAGGCGAACGACCGCGCCTGGAAGCAGTATGGATTCGATTCCCTGGACGACTACAAGCGTGATCAGCAGAAAACTTGGCTCGACGAACCGCCATATACGCGAGAGGATGCGGCGCAGCGTGTGCGCGCCGCG